>SUWC01000020.1 GCA_015061665.1 Lentisphaerota bacterium | reverse complement strand
GCCCCGTCGGGACGTGTCATTGGCACCGGATTTCAATGATCGACGTCGCCCCGTGTCGGGCGAACGAGTGCATAGTATATCAAAAATCAGCCGCACCGCGCAAGGGGGTATCTGAATTTTTTTTTGCACACTCCACGCCCTCGTTGCGTCGCGGAGCGACGGACATTCACATCTCTCGCCCCAAAGATGCTGGCTTCACGTTAACAGGAATGGCGATCGTCTCCATCCCAGGAAAATCGGTGACGACCTCAAGATACGGCTTCTTCGAGAACTGCCTAACGGCGACTGGATCGATTCCCTCGACGCGGACCATCCATCCGTTGAGCGGACGGCGCACGATCTTAACGTCCCCCCACTTCCGCGGCTTCGTCTGCGCGGAAATGACTCTGAACGGCGTCCCTTCGCGCTTTGCAGGAAACGTGCCGGCAACGCCGTCGGGACGTATCATGACCTGCCGCGTCTCGGGTCCGCCATCGCGCGGCAGATCGATCACTCGCGGCGTTACGCCAAGTCCTCCAGAAACACGCGCGGACACCGGCACCTTAAGGACAGGCAGCTCCGGATCGGAAGTCTTCACCGTCCACGTCTCGGAATAGAGCCCTGGATAGCGCGTCCCCTCTCTGAACGCCGCCGTCAAAACACCGCCTTGAAGCCGCACGTCGAAGAACGGATTCGTCGGTGCGACAAGCTCTACCGTCGCGTTGGTCGCCGCATATCCGCCAAGAGCGCACGAAATGGAATTGCCGTCCAACTTTCCATTGCCCGCCGGAACGACACCGAAGCAGATGTCGTCGGGACGGAACCCAAGCCGCAGACGGACATCCGCCTTGACCGGATATTCGACCTCGCGTCCTTCGAGCCGCAGCGTGACGAGCTTCTCGACAGGACCTTCCATGCCCGCCGGATTGAACACGACCTTGACCGGCAGCGGCTCGCCGCGCTCCAGCGTCTTTAGCTCGACATCCGTCTCTAGGCACGCGCAGTTGCCGTTCACGCCAAGCACCTTGCGCTCGCGCCAGTTTCTGTTCGTGACCACAAACGAACAGTCGACCTTCTTGTGCTGGTCGATCACCCCTAGATCGACGCCGAATTTCGGCGCAGAGACGATTTCAGTTCTGGCGCCTATCCTGACGACGGTCGATTCGGAGGACAGTGCGTTCAAGCCGCAAAGAACGCAAAGGATACAGAGACAGGGAATCTTAATTTGCATTATCCGTCACTCCACTGGAGGGCAGGCGGAAATAAGCAGCCTGTAGAACGCGCGTCCCGCTGCGTTGCCGGACTCGTTCACCGTGAACGTTACGGAGACGCTTGTCGCCTCCCTGTATGCGTTCACGTTGAATCCCGACGCAAGGTCCTCCGTGCGCTCGAGCGCATAGTATAGTCCCTTCACCGGATTCGGCACGACCCAGTTCGTATCTTCGATCGTAATGCGCGAGAGGTCGAACGTCTTTAGCGCATTGTCAAGCGACTGCCTGAGCTCCTGCTCCGCATCCGGGGTGAACTCCACCGAGTTCTGCCATCCGCCGGAAACTGACTTCGTAACGATCCTGAAGAGCGCGGTATAGCGATCCCTGTCCTCCTGCGAGACGGAATCCGCCAGGTCCGCCGGAAACGCCACATGCGCATGCGCAGCGACGTTCGTAGCAGCGGTCTCGTTGGCGAACACCTGCGAAATCTCGCCGGGCTCCATTGCGATTTCGGAATCGTCCACCGACTTGATTATCACGTACGCGAAGCCGTTGTGCGGAACATAGCCTTGCTTCTCCACCGTGAAGTAGACGGTGTTCGTTCCGACGTCGCGGTAGGCGACTGGCGTCGTCGTGTATTCGCCGTCCTCCGTCTCGCAGTACTTCACCGTCGTGCCTTCGGCTGGTTCGCGTACAATCACGTCTATGCCGTGCGACTCGCCGTCGTAGTAACCCATGTAGCCGATGTCGTCCGCAAACGGCTCCACTACGATGTCTAGTCCTACGGTGTTCGTCCACCAAGGATCGGTGTCTATCGGCTCGTTTGTGTCGAACACAATCGTGCCCTTCGCCGTTATGACCGCGTTCTGCTGGGCGTCTTCCTTCACGCAGACGGAATACTTCACGTACCCTTCGCCGCAGTGCGTGTCGGGGTTGTTCGGCGGCAGTATGCCGGCGAGCGCGTCGTCTGGGAAATTGTCCTCCGTCGTGTCGTCCCAGACACGCATCACCCACACGAGCTTCCCGCCCTCGTCCGTGACCGATGTCTTCACGAGATAGCCGTTGTCGCTGGTGAGTCCCGTGGACTCCAGAGCCACTGCGCTCGGACGCTTTCCGACGAGGTTCGAGTCGCTGTCGTGTCCCATCGCTATGGTATCGAGCTGCAGCGTAGACCAGTCGAGGTTGGGGTCTTCGGGAAGCGTCACGCGGATCATCTGCGCCGACGCGGTCGCGTTCGAGACGTTCTCGAAGTCGATGGTGTAGGCGAGCCGTTCGCCGCGGCTCACGTAGCGCTGCGCGCCCTTTCCCTCCGGGCCTATGATGTCGTTCGGATCGTACGAGCTGACCCGATCCCCGGCGCCGCCGCCCTCGTCCTTCGAGTCGTCAACGCACGGAGCCTTCGCCATGACGAGAAGCGGCAGAGCCGCCAAAAGAACTGATGTGAGCATTTTCATGTCAACCACCTCCTTCAGTGCCTTTTATAAAGCCTCGTATAACGGGTTTTTTCGTCTCTCCACGAATCTACCGTCATTGCGGAGGATGCCGCTGTGGCCGCAATGCCGACCGGGCCCGGCGCGGAACCCGCCACCGCCAACCCCACACTCGCAGCATCGCTTCCTTGGGGTCCTCCGTTCATTTCAGAGCTTATCGACGCGCTCGTCACGGCGCAGGCTATAGCGCCCACGGCGAGTACGGCGACCACAAGGGGGCCGCCGGCACAAACCAGCGCGGCAACGGCCAAGCCCGTCAAAGCCATGCCAACGACATCCACGAGGTCCTTCGTCGCCTGAAGTCCGACGCAGTCCATGCTGTGAAGGCCCATGGGATCGAAGAACCCGACAGGGTCGTTGAAGCAGTAGCGCCTAAAGTTGAAGTCTCCGCCGGCAATGCCGATCGGGTCGTCGGAGATGAACTTGGCGAGCTGCACCGAGTAGTAGCGATGGCACATGAACATGAATCCGGTGGGATCCGTCTCCACGCCAAGCGCGGCGATCCATCCGCAGAGCGAGGCGTCGTCGCCGGACGAGGAAGCCGTCTCGCCGAACGCGCGGAACTCAGCCTGGCCCGTCACATCGCCGTTCTCGTCCGTCACCATCCTTACGGAGCACAGGTGGTCGCAGTGCAGGTAGCGCACACCGTTGGGACGAACGACCGCGATGCGGCGTCCGTTCGCCCACACATGGTGCCTCACGCGCTGTCCGTTCTCGTATTCGTCCAAAAGGCGGTTCGTGCCGGGCATGTTCACGCGCACTGTCGTAACGCCGCCGCTTGTGACCGACGTGCGGCCCCCGAGCGGATCGTACGTGCAGCTCCAGTTCACGCCCAGAAGCGAATTCGTGACGCCGCTTAACCGGCCGAACTCGTCGTATCCGCAGAGCGTCGTGCCGTTTTCCGTGTCCGCAAGCCGCAGCAGATTCCCCGTCTCCGGATCGTAGGTCGTGCTGTAGACATACCCAGGCATATTGCCAGCCGCATCGTAGTTAAAAATCTGCGATATCTTGTCCGCATAATCCGCGCGGACGAGCTGTCCGTCCAGGTCGTATGCAAAAGTATGCGTCTTGCCTGCGACAGTTTCTGTGATGCGCGAGATCCTGCCGTCCTCGTTGTAAACGATGCGGTAGTCGGAGAGGCGCGTTCCGCTCTCAGTCTGCGTAGTCATGGAAGTAATCCGTCCTCCACTATCGTACTCGTAGGAGGTGCTGGTTCCGTTGCCGAACACCTCGCGCTTGAGCCTGCCCGTTCCGTTCGCGCCGTCGTCGTATATGTTGAACAGATAGCGAGTGCCGTCGCTCGCGCTTGTGACGGACCTGAGGCGTCCGCGCTCGTCGTAGGTGTAGCGTTCGCCGAACGGCGATTCCTCTCCGCCCTCGTGGTCGATGATCGCGCTCACGCCCCACTCGCCGTCGTAGTCGATTTCGCGGAAGTGTCCGTTCGCCGTGAACGTCTTTAGGCGATCCCTGTCGTCGTATGAAAGATACGTCGTGGAGACATCTTCGCCCTTCCTGTCGCGGACGTTCAGGATGCGGTGGCGCGCATCGCGATCGTACGTCACCTTTCGGTCCGTGTTGGTCGCGGCGACGGAAACGAGTTCATGCGAGGCGTTGTAGCCAAAGACGAAGCCCTTCTGCGCGCCCTCGTACATCGTGGACGAGAGATCGCCGTCTTCGGTGTAGGTGTAGTAGCGGCTGATGCCATCGGGTGAATTGTCGGAGTGGAGCTCGTTGTAGGCGTTGTAGGCGAACTTGCGAACCTTCCCGTCGGGATCGACGATCTTCTCCAGCCTGCCGCCGAGCGTGTAGGCGTAGTCAACGACACCTCCGCCGGGCGACATCAGCGAAATCACGTCGCCCGGGGCGTTGTAGTCAATGAGAATGCGCTTGCCGGTCGGCAGCTCGATGGCGGCGGGGAAGAGTGCGTCGTCGCCATAGACGATCTTGATCTTCTGTCCGTTGGCCTCGGTCACGGACAGAATGTTGTTGTACACTCCGATTTCATAGGTGTTCACCGAGCCGTCCGGCCCGATCACGTTCACGGTCCGCTCGTCCGGCCTCACGAACTCCGTCACGAACTGTTCGCCGCGCGTGATCGAGGCGATGAAGCCGGAGTCGTTCCACGTGAAGTCGAGCGTCGGCTCGCCGTCCTGCCTGATCTGGCACAGCGAACGGCTCGCAGGCGTGTTGTCGGCAGCATGGTACGCATACATAGCGCCATGACAGAGCGCATTCGTCGCCGCCACAAGCATCTTCCTGCCGTCAAGGTCCTCGTAGCGGTACGTCGCCGTCCGCCCGAGGTCGTCGTCCACGCGCGTCACCACGTCTCCGTCGTAGGTGAACGCGAGCCATGCGCCGTCGGTGTGGTCAATTCGCGCGATGCGGTTGGTGCCTTCCTCGTACGTGACGGACCAGCCCCTGCCGCGCGCATCGTAGGCGCCCTGAATGAGCCCTTCTTCGGTGAACTGAAGATACGAGTCGTCGCGATACACGAGCCGCCGCCCTTCTATTCTGTCGCGGCCGGGCACAAGCGCGTTGTCCATCGTCGCGCTGCCGCCGTCGCCGCGCGTATAGCAGGTCTTCGGGCATCCGGGAATGCCGACGTAGGCGAGGTTGTCGGTCTCGCGGATGAGGCGCGTCTCCAGCGGAGAGTGCCAGCCGCGTCCGAACATTCCGTCGCTCAGGCGGCTGCCGAGGCCGGTGCTGTAGGTGCGGCCCACCTCAAGTGGCACTCCGCGCGCCTCGCGCTTCACATCGACGCACGTCTCTATCCTGCGCAGGACCGGATCGTCACCGAGGATCCTGCGGGCGTCGTGCTTTATCATGTTGTCGACGGCCATCACCGGAACCGAATCGGACGGATCCACTTCCATGGCGTACTGCTCAATGCGAAGCCGGAGATGGTTGGCGATGTCATCCTGGCTCTCGCCATAGTCCGCCTTCAGGCGCGCCTTGAGGAAGTTCCATATCTCGTCGTTCATGTCCGCGGGACGGTTGTTGCTTTCAAACGTCTTGGTCTCCCAGTCGGCATAGGCACCTCTGTAAGAGTACACATGGACCGCATGGTTTCCGGAAGTGTGGCTGGGCACGCTTGTGGAATGCGACTTGACATGGCGGCGCCTGACCGAAGAGGACGTTCCGCCGCCCTTGCCGCCCTGAACCATCTTGCAGCCGCCCACGTTGCCGTGCGACTTCTTCTTCGGGCTGGGCTTCACATACTTGTCGGAGTCCCACGTCGCCATCATCTCGAACGTGAGATAGCCCTCCTCGTAAGGCTTCAGGCGCGTGACGGGGCGCGTACTCGACTGCGCGACGAACTTGAAACTTCTCGCCCACGCCGACGAGTTGTCTAGCCGCACCGCCGAATAGGTGCTGGACACCTTGAGGATGGGCGCGTCGACTTCCTCGTTGCGAACGTTCTTCCAATGCGCGGTGATGTTGTAGGTGTGGCCCGTGCGCAGATTCTTCGGGAAGTCGAGAATCTCGAATTCAAAGTCCTTCGTGTAGAGAACCTTGGGGAACTCTGTGAACCCGGCGTCAAGCCAGCCCTCCGGTGAATAGACCCTGACCTTGGCGATGCGCGCCGTCTTCCCGTCGCGCGAGACGGCGAGGTCGTAAAGCCCCTCCGGCGCGCCTGTCACGTCGAAGTTGGCGTATGCGGAGTGACTCGAGAAGACCATAAGCTCCGCAGGGGCGATCATCGCGTGGCTCTCCGCATCGTTCAGCACGAGGCTGGAACCGAGGTCTTCCGCAAACTCGTTACCCCAGAAGCGTATCGGCACATAGACGGGATTCTTGTTCGTGTGCACCGCACCCTCGTCGGCGTACTGCTGCGCGGCGCGGTTTGGATTGCTGACCGTCACGTTGAGGGTGGTGATCACAGAAACCTGGTCGAAGAGGACAAGCCCCGCCCCGCGGTCTTCGACAGTGAAGCTGACGGCATCGCCTCCGTTGTTCTGTATCGTCACGTACGGCGTCCCCTCGGGAAGCGTGATGAAGAAGACTCCGTCTTCCATTTTTTCCGAAACGGTATCGCGGTACGTATCGGTTGGAATCTGGATGCCGCAGGCCGAAACCGATATGTCGGCGCCTGGATTCGTGCGTATCACAAGCAGCGTTTTCGCAGGCACTGGCAATCCGCCGGAGAGGTGACAGCTGTAAGCCGCGCCGGGGAAGAGCGTGCGCGTGCCTGCGCCGAGGAACGTCGCATAAGGCATCTCGCTCACGAGAAGCGTCGAATCACTGCCCTTCGCCGTGTTGTTCTGCGTCAGCAGTCCTTCGAAGAGGTCGCGGTTGCAGTTCACCGTCACGCGCGGCGTGACCTGCCCGACGGGCATCGCAGGCACGGCGAACTCTGCGACGTATATTCCGACGTCCTTCGAGCCAGCAGGAAAGTTCACCGAATGCCTCAGTGTCGTTCCGGCGAAGATAGTCCCGTTTTCGGCAACAAGGTCTATGCGGTCCACTATCTCGCCCACTGCGGCGTTCTCCGCGGAGACGTTGCGCATCCTGTAGGTGACGGTGATTACATCGCCAACGTAGAACGACTTCGGAGCGGAGACGTCGAACGCCTCCAGGTCCGGCGCATCGAGCGCGCCTGCAAGCGGAATCACCTCGTATAGGCCGATGTCGGGATAGCGTCCGCTGCCGTTGCGCTGTCCGGACGGATTCATCGACACGTTCTGACGCGGCTGCCCCCAGTAGTCGCGCACTGGCGCCGCGGCGCCTCCGGCGTCGACGCACGGCGAGGCGTCTCCTATGCGGAAGTCGCCGCCAGAAGGATCCTTGAAGAGCGGGTCGGCCTTTATGTTTCCGTCTTCGCCCGCGTATTCGCATTCTCCTTCGCCGTAGAAGCAGCAGTTGAAGTACGCGACTGGATTGTAGGCGGGCGTCGCCCAGCTACCGACATTGGCAAAGATGCAGTTCCTGAAAACAACGCCGCCGCCAAACTCGGTGTTCAGCTGATTGTCCGCAACGCCGCCGCAGCCGTACACGACGGAGTTTGCGATTGTTGCTCCGCCACCGTCAGAATAAACCGCACAACCGGTCAGATCCGTGAAAAGGCAGTTCTTTGCCGTCACATGTCCGCCGTTCATCTGGATGCCGCCCCAATATCCGTCGCAGAACGTGCAGCCTTCAAGCGTCGTCTCTCCGCCGCAGGAATTGACGCTGCCGTAGGTGTATCCAGTGTGTCCACCTACCTGTCTTCCGCCACCGTAGCGCAATACTGCGTAGCGTATGTCTGCCTGAGCCTCTCCACCTTCGACGCGAATCGAGTGCCAGCACTGTTCGTCCGGCGATCCGTCGGAGCTCTCCAGGTCGCCGCCGTATTCGTCGTCGCACCAGCTTGTGAAGATGACGGGCGAGGTGCGAGTGCCCTGCACGTCGATTTTGCCGCGCACTATTATCTTCGTGTATAAGCCAAGTTTCACGATCGCTCCCGGTTCGATTGTCAGCGTATTGCCAGCCGGCACGGTGATGTCACCCTTCAGCCAGTAGACGTTGCCGGAAGTCCATGTCTCGTCATTGATGTTGATTCCTGTGTTGTACTTGAAGAGCCTGGCGCGGAAAACAGTCTCGTCGTCTGTGGTGATATAGCCGTACATCTTGTAGGCGTCGGTCTTGACACGATTGAATCCGCCGTCATTGTCGCTGTCACCGCCAACGTCGTCGTCGCGGAAGTGCGTGAACGTCGCGCCGTCTCCGACGAACTTGCCGCCGCACCTCACGAGCACTCCCATGTCGTCGCAGAACTTGACCACAGCACCCTTCTGCACAGTCACGGTAACTCCGTTCGGGACTGTGACCCATCCGTACACGACGTGCGTCTTGTCCGCAGACCACGTTTCGTCCGCCGCGATAACGCCTTTGTGGACATAGACATGGCTCTGCGACGGCCAGTCGAGCGTCGTATCGGCAGTCCAGGTAACGCCTTCTTCGGGTATGTCGTCTATCTTCACGCCTGACTGCAAACCGGCCGCCGCCCATGCTTCGGCGTATTCGCGCGGACGAAGCACAGTGTCGTCTTTGTCCAGTCCAGCATTGGCGATGTTCTCCGGCGGCGGACCTTCGACAAGAATGGTCTTATGGCTGCCTGTCGACAGCGCAACCTGCCCGACGTATGTCACTTTCGAAGGCAGTTCAAGGAACTCGAGGCTGTCGCAGTTGACGAACGCCCATTCGCCTATGCGCGTCACGTTCGGCCCCAGAGCGAAATTGCGAAGCGACTTGCAGCCGAGAAACGCCTGGTCTCCTATAACAGTCACGCTTGGCGGCAGTTCAAGGGACGTCAGCGATGAACACCCGCTGAATGCGCTCGCGGCGACATTCGTCACGGTGGAGGGGAGTGAGACCTCCGTCAGGCTGGAGCAACCCGAGCAGAAATTGTACGGCACTTCAGTCGCGCCTTCCTTGAGCGTGACAGAGGTGAGTTTCTCGTAGCGGTATCCTTCGGAAAAGTAAGTCCTCATCACCGCGAAGCGCTGCGGGACGACGACGCTGCGGATATTTGGGCAGTCCTTGAACGCCGTTGTCGACAGGCTCTCGCACGAATCGGGAATTTCGACGTGCGTGACGGCGCGGGCGCAGAATAGCAGCTGCGTCATCGCCTTGTTGTAGAGCATTCCGCCATCGGCCGAATAGGAGGGATTCGCTGCGTCTACCGTGATGGACGCGAGGTTCGGTCTGTTCGAGAAAAGCGAGATATCGACGGAAGTCACGTCTGCCGGAATATGAAGCGCCTTGCAGAGGTACGGAACGAAAATTAGCTCGGTCTGCGCCTTGTTGAAGAGCACGCCGCCAATCGAACTGTAGTTCGCGTTCGCGGGCGACACGTTGATCGCCTCGAGCGAGTCCATTCCGCCGAACGGTGTGTTTGGCTTGACGACGATGTTGTTGAGGGTCGAGGGAATCGTCAGCTTCTTGACGCTCTTACATCCGTAAAGCGCCCGCTCGCCAAGGTATTCGAGCCCTTCCGGCAGGTTGAACGATTGCACGAGCGGACACTCCGAGAAAGCCATCGCGCCGATGCTCTTAAGCGTCGACGGCAGCTTTACGCTCATAAGCCCCTTGCAGCCGTTGAATACGCTTTCGGGAATACCGGTTACGCCTTCAGGTATCTCGACGGCGCCAAGCGACTCGCAGCCACTGAACGCCAAGTTGCCAAATGTCTGGAGTCCGGCAGGTATCTTGAAGTCGCTGAGCAACTTGCAATAGAAGAATGCGCGCTCGCCTATCGCCGTCACGCCGTCTGGCAGATAAACCGACGTCAGCTTGTAGCAGGACGAGAACGTGCTCGACTTGATTTCAGTCACGCCATCCGGCACCACGATACCCGTAAGCTCTCCGCAGTCGGAAAATGCGCTTTGCCCGAGAACACGTAGCGCGGGCGGCAGAGTTATCCCGTTCAGCTTCTCGCAGCTCGAGAAAGCATACTGCCCTATCTCCTCGACTTCATCGGAAAACGAGATTGCCTCAAGCTGCCGGCAGTAGGAAAAACAGCCGTCGGGAATCTTCTTCACGCCGTCAGGGAGCGCGACCGACACGAGCGAACATGAGTTGAACGCGTAGTCCTCGATGTTGGTGACGCCCGAGGGAATGTCGATTTCGGCGAGGGAAGAACACGACGAGAAAGACTGCTTGCCGATATTGCGGAGCGATTCGGGCAAATTGACGCCGACGAGTTTCTTGCTGCCGTCGCAGAACCGTTCGGGCAGACTTTCCGTTCCGGCGAGAACCGTCACGTTCGTGACTGCATTAAGTGCGGAGAAATAGGAAATCGTCACGAGCGGCCATCTTCCTCCGACCGTGAAGTCCGCTATGTTGTCGCATCCCTGGAAGGCATTGCTGCCGAGGTTCGTGACGGAGTGTGGAATATAGAGCTTCGTGAGCGAGGTGAGTCCGGCGAAGGCGGATGGACGTATCTCGCCTGTGCCGTCGGGAATTCGAAGTTCGGTGATCGTGCCAGGCGCGGCGACTACTGCAGAACCGTCCTTGAGGGCGAGAAGTCCGCCGCGCATCTCGTACGTCATGTTTCCGGCGGCGACAGTCATGGACGAAAGCGAGGTGCATCCGCTGAACACTCCGTCCCCAATCGAAGTGACAGACGCCGGAATCTGCGCCGAAGCAAGAGACGCGCAGTTGGCGAAAGCCAAGGATTCGATCTTCTCAAGCGAAGACGGCAAATCGGCGGAAGCAAGGGATGAACACCCACTGAACGCCGAACCGCCTATCTCAGTAACACCGGACGGGATTTCGATCGAGGCAAGCGACGAGCATCTTTCAAACGCCTGGGGGCGAATACGCTTAAGAGTGGAGGGAAGCTTCACGGACTCCAAAGCAGTGCAGTCCTGGAACATGGCCGTTGGTATCTCCTCAACTCCCTCCAGCACTTCAATCGACTTGAGCGTCTTGCAATAAGCGAAAGCGCCGCTGCCGAAACTTGATACGTTGGCGGGCAGATCGATCGACTCAAGCGCCTCGCAACGGTAGAACGCATAGCCTTCTATAGTCGTCACGCCTGATTGCATCGTGATATTCGTGAGGCTGCCGCATGAAGAAAAGACGGAATAGGGAATCACCGTGACGCCATTCGGTATCTCAATCGAACCGAGCGAGCTGCACGACTGGAAGACAGACTGGCCGAGCGCAAGCAAACCATCCGGCAATAGGATTGACGGCAGTGCGCTGCAATTGTTGAACGCCGACTCGCCGATTTCGGTCACACCTGAAGGAATGTTGACGAACGCAAGGGATGTACAGCCAGAGAGCATCCGCTCTGTTATTTTCGTCAGGCCCGTCGGCAAGTGGATGGACGTCAATTTGGTGCAACCTGCAAAGGCGTCATGCTCGATGTTGGTGACAGAATCGGGGATGTCAAACTCGACAAGCTTCGCATAGTTGAACGCCCATTCACCAATCCGCTTCAGGGATGTTTCGGGGAGATTTATCGTCTTGAGACCGCTGCTGTAAAAGGTCCGTTCGGGGATCTCATCCAACGTGGACGGCCAGTCGACAGTCTCTATGCCTGAATTGTAGAACATTTGCCCGCCGCCCATCTTTACAAGCCCTTCAGGGAGTGTCACATGCTTGAGTTTCGGGTTGCCCTGCAAGACGCTGTCGCCCATCAGGCGGAGGCTTGTGCCGAGGACAAGGTTTGTAAGCGCGTTGCAATATGAAATCGCGGCATTGTCAATTTCGTATACACTGTTTGCTAGGACGACCTCACATAGCGTATTGTTCTGCACCCAATACTCGCCGCCGATCGACCGATTTCCAAGCGCGCGCACGGGATAGTCGCTCCCCTGCAAAGACACGGATGCAGGCTGCTCGATTCGCGTCAGGGACGCGTCGTGTCCGGTCAGGACGGCCCATTTCTCACCGGACCTCTCGTAGAGCTTATACCATACGGCATTGTTCGTGACAGTTGCCTGGTAGTTGGCATCCACGGCATACTTGAGGTAGTACTTCTCGTACGTCTCGCCGCGCGCGGCGAAAAACGCCACTGCGCAGGATGCGGCGACAGCCGCCCTGAAGAGTTTTTCACGGGCCATACCCACGTTCCTTTCTTCGCTTAAGAATCAGGCTATATCGAACCAGTTGCAGCCCGTGTTGCCGCAGACTTCGACGACGGCAACGCGGATCTCGTGGTTCCAGTCCGGACGCCGGGTGAGCGCCTTCCTGTAGTCGAGCGCCTGAGCGACCGTCTCCGCGTCGGGTTCGCCGCGTCCGAGGACATTCCCCTTCTCCGCCGCCGCGTTCGTGAAGTACTTGAACTCCACGAGCATAGCGGGCTTCGGAGAGCCGAACTTGGGCACGGCGAGAAAGTCGCAGCGACCCTCGGACGAGTTGTACTCCGTCTCGAAGGAGTAGTATCCGGCCAGCCAGTCGAGGCAGCGCGAGGTGAACGTCGTGCGGAAGAAGTTCTCGTTCATCTTGTCGAACGCCTGGGCGGGAATGCGCGCCTTCACGTAGTGCTGCCAGTAGGCGTCGAAGAGGGCCTTCCATGTGCCGCCCTTAAGCGCCAGAGCCTCCGCCGCGTCGCCGAAGGCATTGCGCGCCTCGCTCACATTGGTGAACTCCGAAAGCTCGTCGTAGTAGTCGACGAACATGTTCTTGATTGTCAGGTTCGGTATGTTCAGCCTAAACGGATTTTCAAAGGTAAGAATCCCCAGGTAGTAGAGCGCATACGGGAAGAACTCCTCCGAGAAGAACTTAGCGCGTCCAAACTTGGCGGACAGGGCGCCGCTGTCGGCGCGCTCGCCCTCGCCGCGCTCTATGTATGCGCGGAGCCTGGCAAGGGCGTTCTGCGGCGTCTGCGCGAGGCGGCGGAACCATCCGACGTCGGTTCTAACGTTCGCGTCGATGACGAACTTCGGCAGACTGCGTCCTATGACAAGGCCACGAAGGTACCAGTTGCAGATTGTCGAGTTGTACAGCGGCTCCGC
Source organism: Lentisphaerota bacterium (assembly GCA_015061665.1). Lineage (GTDB taxonomy): Bacteria > Verrucomicrobiota > Kiritimatiellia > RFP12 > UBA1067 > UBA1067. Next base: position 30,692 of record SUWC01000020.1, on the reverse strand, counting down.
ATCTGGAAGGAACTGGTATCCGTCGTAAAACGCCTTGAGGTCCGCGAGGACTGGGGGCTTGATCGCGGGATCGAGTTCGTATTCCGCGAATATTTCGTCTACGTACTGCCTCACCTGGGACTCGGTGAACCCCGCCATTCCGAGCTTGTCGGCGTCAAGGCTCACGACCGTGCCGACGTTGAACCCGCTGGAGAGGTCGTCGAGCGTGATCGGGAGGACGCCCGTAAAGTACGTGCGGCCCACGGTTCCGTCCGTAAGCCCCGCCTTGAACGACTTGAAGAAGGCCTTGAAGAAAGACTCCCTCGTGATGTCGCCCTTCGCGTCGTGTCCGCAGACGGCGTTGTACTCAAGGTCGCGTCCCGAGACGACCAGTTCGTTCGTGAAGTTGTCGTATTCGTCGATAATCACGTAGAGCGGGGGGAGGTGGTTAGCGGCCACTACCTTGCGGACGGAGTCAATCAGGTCTGCCGGATTCTGCGCCTTCTGCGTCTGACTCCAGTCGGCCAGAACCCGATATCTCACAGCGAATAGCTCAACCGCCCTTTTGACATTCTCCCAGAAGTTCCGTTCGATTTCCGCGAGCGAGCCGACCTGCACCGTGGAGAAGTCGAACTGGAGGACGAGGAACGAGTTCGCGAGAGGCGTCGGGTTACGCCCGATGTCGGTCTTTCCAAAGAGCTCGTCGAAGCGGTCCTTGAGGTTTACGTCGTAGTAGTGCGCGAGCATGGAGCATACGACTGACTTGCCGAAGCGCTTCGGGCGAAGGAACACAGGGGTCTCAACGTTCTCCAGCGTACGGATGTACGCCGTGTTGTCCACGAAAAAGCACTCGCGGACAAGCTTGGCCCAGTTCATCACGCCATACGGTATCTTTCGCTTCGTCTCCATGCCCAATATTATACAACAACCGCCCGAACAAGGTCAAACGCCGTGCACACGCCGATCTTTTCCGGCGTAATAGCGTAGTCCCAGTCGCCGTTCAGGCACGTCCAGTTCTTACGCTCCATCTGCGGACGCGGATACTCGCGCAGCGCGTTTTCGCTCGTCACCTTCGCGCCCCACTCGGTGAGCATGAGCTCGGCGTTCACCATCGTCGCAGACAGCGCAACGAACACCGTTGTCATCAATGTCTTCATGTTCATCTTTATTTTCACCTTTCCCATTTTGGAAGATACATCCCGCGCCAGTCGCCGTCAAGGTCGCCCATGGAGCAGTCGTTCGGCACCATGTGGTACTTCGCGCTCGGAGTCTCTCCGCCAGGCGGGGCGCTAAGCGGAATCCTGATGTAGCCGATCGTAGCGTCGGCAGGAACTGTCCATTTGTCGCCGCCGTGTATCGCGCGTCGTCGGAAGGTGCGCCTTCACAGAATACGTCGCCTTGCCTTTATACGGAAAGCGAATCTGCGTCACGTCGGCAATCGGCTTGGTGTTGACCTTCATGCCGTCCCTGAAGACGTCGAACGTATGGTTCGTCGGGTCGTACGAGAAGTTGCGCCAGCCAACGCACACGGTGTTCGTGGAGTCTCGCCAGGCGATGACGCCGCGCCCGAACTTCTCGAGCCGCAGCTTCTTGGGGTCGTATGCGGTGGCAGGAGCGGGGAACGTCCCGTCTGGCAGTTCCCTGTGCACCGCCTTCCAGTCCGGCGTGCCGAAGTGTCCGTGATCTATGAACGGTTCTGCCAAACGCGGATCAGTGGCAGAATGCGCCGCCAGGGCGAAAGCCGAGGCGGACACCATTGCAACCAAGCCGATGCGCATTTTCATTGATTACGACTCCATGTGGAACAAATTTAGAAGCCATTATTGCACCTCTGCCTCCTTCGCGAGCTTGTTGGCGAAGTGGCGCTCCATTGCGTGGGCAAGTCCAGCCGGCGCCTCTACGATCGCACCGTGCTTCTGCTCGCTGAAGCCCTCGCGCTTCATCGGCGAGCCGCGGTCGTTGAAGTAGCCGATGGGCTTCCACTCCTTGAAGTCCTTTGTCTCGACGAAGCCGAAGTTGTGCGGGTGCATCGTGTAGCGATTCCACATCACGACCCAAGTCCCGTCCGGACGCCTCCAGCAGCTGGGCGCCTCGTGTCCGCGCCTCTCCCCGTCGAAGTACGGCGCGTCCTCGAACGGGCCGCGGATGCTCCTGCCCGTTGCGTGGCGTATCGAAGCGCCATGCTCGTGGCTCACGTAGAAGAGATGCCATAGCCCTTCGTCGTCGCGCACCATGTCGGAGTCGATGATGTTGTATCGCGGCTGGCCGTTTTCGTCGCGCGGCGCTGAATAGAGCGGGAATGGGTCCTCGGCAAGGCCTGTCAGGTCCCGCTTCAGATGCACGCCGTATATCTGGTTCTTGCCGTTTCCGAAGCGCGTCGTGAAGTGCATGAAGAACGAACCCGCGTCGTCGTCCCACACGAGTTCAGGCGCCCATGTGCAGCCGACCTCGCTCCACGGGATGTCGTTGCCTTCCGCGTCCTTTGCCTGAGTCGGGCACTTCAGCGCGGAGAAGTCAAGGTTGCGCTTCTCCCAGTTGACGAGGTCGCGGCTCGTCAGGAGCACTAGTCCCCTGTTGTTGCCCCACGCGTACTTCCTGCCGTCGCGCTCCCATTCGGTGGTGCGGTAGCCGTGCTGGCGGGCGAATATATGCAGGTCAGTAGCCGCGACCACGTAGACTCCGTCGGGAGTGCGCGCGATGTGGGGGTCGCGTATGCCCTTCTGCACCGCGATGTCCTCGCCCTTTACGACAGGCTTGTCTCCGTTCACCGCCCTCCAGTTGTACGAGTCGTCCGAGACGGCCATGTGAAGCGAGTGGTCTGCGTCTTTGTGATAGACCATCACGTAGGCCGTAGGCTCCTTGGGCTTGACGCCGTCCGCAGTCGGCTTTATGAACGGGATCGATCCGTCGGCGTTGCGCTTGTAGCGCTCGATGCGCACGCTCCTGCGCTTGTCGCCTCCGCCCTGCTTGTTGCCGTCGTGGTAGAGCATGTACCACTCGCCCTTGTGGAACACGCTTCCGCCGTGGATCGTGTGCGTGCCGCCGGCGTTGTCCATTATCTTGCCGCCGAACTTCCACGGACCATGTATCGACTTCGCCGTAGAATACGACCACTTCTCGGGGAGCCCGCCGGACGCGTACTCAAGGTAGTACGTATCCCCAAGCTTGTATATCCACGGCGCCTCGACGAAATTCGTCTGGGGAGAGCCCGCCCTGTGCGGACCGCACCGACGCGGCCACTTGAGCGGCTCGCCGAACGCCTCCGCGTCGAGAAGCCCGGGAACAGGCTTGATTTCGCCGGCGAACTCGATCATGTTTTCCTTGAGCTCTGCATACCACATGCCAGGATCGCCGCCGTGGTTGCCCCAGAAGAGATACGCCTTGCCGTCGTCGTCGATCATCACCGAGGGGTCGATGAATCCGCCGCCTTCGGCAAGCGGCTTGCCGAGCGGATCCTTCCAGGGACCCTTCACGTCATCCGCAACCGCGACTGCAATGGCGTCGCCGCGTCCGCCCTTGCGCGAAGTGCAGACGTACCAGTACCACTTTCCGCCGCGCTTGACCGCCTGAGCCGCCCATGCCTTGTCCGGACGCGCCCAGGGGAAGGTCTCGCGCAGGCTCATGACCGTGCCGAGATCTTCCCACTCGACCATGTCCTTCGTGCGCACGACCGACCAGTCGAACATGAGGTAACCCTTTGCACGGTCGTCATCATGTCCCATGAACACATAGAACCACTCGCCGTCTGAATAGCCCGCCGGATCCGCCGTGAAGCGCGTCTTCACGAGCGGATTGGACCCGTCGATCATGGTTTCGGGGACTGCTGCGGCGGAGATCGCCGCAGGCGAGCTTCCAAACGCCGCGCAGGCGCTGATTCCGGCGGATGCCGCAACTGTTAAAAGCTTCATTTTCGTTGCCTCAATCTATGTTCGTTGACAGGATATACTTCTTGTGCGTACTTTATTTGACTTGTATTCTACATTATTTCAGCTGCAAAGTATATACCCCAACAGGACCATGTCCGACATGGTGTCGGGCAGAACGAACTACGGACAGCCGTCTAGTTCCGCAGCATGCTGAGGCCGAAGATTCCGCCGGCCGTGCTCTTGGGCTCCGCCTCGAAGCGCACCGTCACCTTCTCCTTGCCGCGCACGAGCCTGGCAGGAACGGCAATCTCATGCGTCACGAACTCGTCCTTCGATCCGCCTAGCGACATGTCCGCAACCTTCTCGCCGTCCACAAGTACCTTGAACCGGCGGTCGCCTCTCTCGCGTCCCCAGAACACAAGCCGCAGATGCCTGTCTCCGGACGCGGCGCCGACCTTCATGTCGTAGCTGAACCATCCGCCGTCCGAAGCGTCGCGCCACATCTTGTCCTGATGGCGTCCGTACGCGCCGCGTCCTGTGTGCGAACATTCGGACTTGAGCCCGTGCGCCTCTTCGCTCTCGCGGTCGCCGATCCTCACGCTGTCGACATTGCGCGCCTTCTCCGCCTCTAGCTCCCTCACGAGCGCCCGTGAGATGACCGGCCAGTAGACGTTGTAGCGCTGGAAGTGGATGTCGCTGAACGGCGCGAGCGTGACATCCTCGGGATAGAAGCCCTTCGAGCGGAACCTTAGCGTCTTGGGGTCGACAAGCCTGATCATCTTCGCCACGTCATCCCCCTTCTCCGCAACGATTCTCGGGAACGCATCCTCCGGCATCGTAGGCGCACGCCAGTGGTCGTTGAGCGTCCAAAACGACTCCTTCCTGAGCCCTCCGGCGCGCCCAAGCTCGCCAGCAAGAACGACAGGCCCGTACGTAAACGCGACGTAGTTCTCGCTACCAGGCACGCTGCCCGGGAGCCGCTCGACGCGCACCTGCATAGGCAGAGTCACCTCAACACTGGAAGATCCCTTCCATTCGCGTTCGACGACGAGATAGCCAGACTCTTCCCTGCACGCGACACTTGCCGAAGGCTTGGCGCACCACGCAGGCTTGCGCACCTTCAGCGCGAAGCGCACGGGCTTGCCGACGGACACCGTGAGCCTCACCTTCTCCGAATATGGGAAGTCGGTTTCCTGAACGATCTTCACGCCCTTCTCGCGCCAGTCGAGCGTCGAAGGCGCGAAGAGCTGCACGCTGACGGACGAACTGTCCGGCGCGTGCGTGTAGACCATCTGCCCGTACTTGCCAGGCGCCTCGAGCCCTGTTCCCGTGCAGCACCACATAGAGTCGAACGGATCGCAGTACACACGGTATGCGCCGGGGAACATCGGAGTGAAGTACGCCGTCATTGCGCGCTCGTTGTCGTGAGTCGCCAGGATGTGGTTGAAAAGCGCGCGCTCGTAGAAGTCCATGCGTTGCGCGGATGGATCCGTCATGAACAGCGCCTCTGTCTGGCGGAGCATGTTGACGGAGTTGCACGACTCGGGGCCGGTGCGGCGCAGTACGTCGAGGAAGCGCTCGGGATCGGAAAAGTGCTCGTCGGATCCGTTGCCTCCTACGACCCAGCTGCGACGTTCCACGACGTCGTTCCACTCGTTGACGCAGGCGCGATGCATGCGCTCGTCGCCGGTGATCTGGTAGACGTATTCGAAGCCGGTGTACTTGGGGATGTTCGAGTTGGCGTGGAAGCGCGTGAGGAAGTTCGCGTTTCCGTCCGCGAGCGGAGCCAGCATGCGCTCGTGGCAGAGCCGCTTCGCCCAGCGGCGGTACTTCTCGTCGCCCGTAATGCGCCACGCGTCGACGTACGCCTCGGGCATCGAACCGTGCTCGCACTGGAGGAGCGTCTGCAGCTGGCGGTCGTCGAGCCTGTCCACTATCTCTTCGCCGAACCAGTCGTCTAGCGCGAGCAGCACCTTCTTCGTCTTCTCGCTCTTCGTCGCAAGCCATATCTGGTAGAGGCCGAGCTGCAGCTTGTTCATCGTGTACGTCGGCTCGAAGTGTCCGTTGATCTTGTGTCCGTTCCACGGCAGTCCAGCAACATTGATCTTGCCATGCTGGATGTCACGGAAAACGTCTTTGCCATGTGAAATCGCGAGCGCGAAGCCACTGCCGTTGGCCTTCTGCACTTCGGCGAGCTCGTCGACTATGTAGAGAAGACGCGACCTTAACGTTTCATCGCCGGTCGCCTGCACGGTCATTGCCGCGCCGGACATGTAGAAGCCGAGAATGTGCCCGGGGAGCGACATGCCCTCAGACTCCCATCCGCGGTACGGAGGCGCCTTTGCGTCAAGCCCCGCCTCGCGCCTGAACCTGCTGAGCAGCCTGTCGGGCTCGAGTTGGAGAAGGTACTTCCTGTTCAGCTCCTGCTGCGCCCTGAGCGGTCCGCCGTCCAGACTGATGCTGCCGAGCGGGAAAAGCGACTCCTTTGGCGCAACGACACTGTCGGCTAGCGCCGCCGCGCACGCCGCGGCGCAGAACAGCGCCAAACCTTTCCTTGCTGTGTTCATGCTTATCCTTTCATTTGTCTGTTGAAATTTTGCGCAGGCGGTCTATTACCGTGCCGAAGAGAGGCGCGGACACATAGTGCTGGACTGAGCAGCGTATCTGGTACAACGTCGGACAGCACGGCGACGACGCTTTGAGAGCTTCCCACTCGCCCCACTTGCCGTCGAACTCCGCAAGAAACGCCGTGGCCTCTTCCTTCGTCAGCGGACGCTTCTCGACGCGCTCCTCCGCGAGTCGTCCGCATATCCGCCAGATGATCTCCGATATCTCGTACTTGATGCGTCCGTATGTCGTCGACACGCGCGCGAACTCTTCGTCCGCCGCGTCGCTGAAATGTATTTCGCCGATTCTCCTCTCAAGCTCACGCCATAGGCCAACAGCCTCTCGCTTTTCGTCCAGCACGGCCTTGAGCCTGCCGGCCTTCAGAGCCGGCGCAAGATCCACCGAGCAGAAGAAATGGTCGCGGCACCACCACTCCTGGTTCGGGATATGCGCGAGCGAAGTATGCTGACCCTTGTAGACTGCGTCCTCGGTAAGGAGACAGAACTGCCTGAACTTCCGCGCGTCGGCGTCCGAAAGGCCGAACCGCTCTTTCGCGGCGGACATGAACAGCGCCTCTTCTCTCCTCTCCGGATGCAGCGCAAAGCCACGCAGGACAGCCTCGTTTAGATCCATCCACATCTCGTTGTCGAAGTACGGTCCCTTCCATCCGTCGCCCCATGTCCAGAGCCACAGCCCTCGCACCTTTTCGTCGCCCAAGAGCGAACGCACACCGCGCCGCGACGCACTCGGCATGTCGTTGAATCCGTCGATCACGCCTTTGGCGAAATAGTACGGATAGGCGTTCTTGCCGTAGAGCCCACCCTGGTTGACGGAAACTTCGACGATCTGCTGCACGCGTCCGAGTCCAAGCGTCGTATTGAACGGCTTGCCGCGGCAGAAGTCGTAGTTCGTGTGCTTGACCGAAATGTAGAGATTCGTGTGGGGCTCGACGCGGTCGAACGCCGCATGGTACAGCTTCGGCTGCGTGTGAAGCTGTCCGAAGTCCCAAGTGCGGTAGAAGACCTTCTTGCCGCGCTTCACGCACACCTCCTCGCGCAGGAGGTTTATGAGCTTCTCGTGGTCCGCCGGATTGTGCACCGGCCTGCCGCCGACGTGGAATGGCGTATCGTGGAGATACGTCTCGCCAAAGCGCACAACTATTCCGCCGAGGTCGGGGTATCGCCAGAACAGCTCGTCGAGCTGTGCGCGCACGATCTCCTGCGTGCGCGGCTTTGCTATGGTAAGACGACACTTCGACCCCTTCATCTCGCCGCCAAAGGCGTCCATGACGCTTTTCGGGACGACGAGCATGTCGAGGTGAGGATAGACGGGCATGCCGCTCTTTTTCGCGATTGCAAGAAACTTGCGGAACTCCGCAGCCTTGCGCTCGATCCAAATGCGCTCTTCGCTCTGCTGGCGCACCACCCCTGGGGCGTAATGGTCGAATGTAAGCCCGCACTGAGGCTCCATCTTCACGACCTCGCCGGTGTAGCCCAACCGCTTCAGTGCCGCGGGGTCCTTGTACGGCGTAATCCACGGCGCTTCGCCCGGGTTGTCATGCACCATATTGAGAAGCACGTCGAACCTCTGCCCGGCAGAGAGTGGAAGCAAAGCGGCGCAAACCGCAACTGCAGCTATCGCTTTAATGGCGTTCATGGTTTCATACCTTTACTGTCTTTCAATTGTCAGGACATAATCGCCTGCATTTACAAACCCGCCTACGGGCGCAATCGCCTTCTTGGCGCCTTTGGCGACATTAAGGGCACCCTCCGCGACGAGGCGCCCGTCGGCGGCAGACGAAAGCCGCCACTTGCGGCGTCCATCCGGTGTACCCGCCGGCACATCCAGCGCTAGTGCATAGTCTCCAGCGACTCCGATCGAGATGGTTCCGCCAGCAAACGGAGCCGGAAGTTCAGTCTTGCCCGCGTCGCCGCCCTTCATTTCCCGTCTGCGCAGTTCGCGCCACGTCGTACCCGCTGCGGACGGATACCCTGAGACACCGGCGGGCACGCTTGCTACCTCGCCTGCATCAACCGAAACGGCAATTGCCGACACCACGGCCTGGTTTACTTGAACGCGCGGGAATGCGACCTCAACAATGCCGGCTGCATCGGCGCGCGCCTCCCAGACGCGACGCATGACGCACCTTTCGGCAAACGCGCCCGGCATTTCAAACCGCTCTTCAACCATTCTGCCGTTTATCGCGACATCAAACATGCGTCCATAAGACCCGGGCTCGACAAAATACGCTTCGACGCGGCACTTTTGAAGCGGTGCGATGCTGAAGCGGTATTTCAACCTGTCGCGTCCAAAACGATATGTTGAGAAAAGCTCCTGGTCGGACTGCGACGCGTTGCGCACGCCGCGCGCGATTTCGCCTGAACTCGCCAGCAGCGGATCAAGCCCGTCAGACGCGAAAGCCCCGTCCTGGGCCCACGACTCCGAAAAGCCCGTGCCGTCCGCCAGCCACCTGTTCCCGCACGAGTCGACCGTCTCGTCACCACCGCAGTTCACGCGCCAGACATACTTGCGTCCGCTCTCGACCGCTGAAGAGAGTTTCGCAGGAACGACCCCCTCGCCGTCTGCGAGGCGGCGGCCTTCGGAGAGCATGTCGCTAAGCGGACGCTTCATCCAGGCGTCCAGTCCGCCCGTCTTCAGAAGCGCCCCGTACGCAAGGTAGAGATAGTACGCCTCCGTGCGCTCGCCCCAGAGAGTGAGCGGACCCTTGTGGTTTATCGGCCCCACGCGGCCGAGCACACTGCAGCTCTCCCACTGGTTGACGCGCCCGGGGTTTTCGTGCGAAAAGAGAGTCCATAGAAACTGGCCGCACACCTTGTCGCGCGCAGCCCACGCCTGCATGAGCTTCTGATGAAGTATCTGCGCGGCATGCTCCTCGCTCCACGGACCATTTCTGTCAAAGCGCGCGTCCGGGTCTGAATGGACCCCGAGATGCCGCCACGCGCCGTACTCCCCGTTCAGAAGCTGCTTCTCGCCCGAAAGCTCGGCGCCGTAGCGGAAAAGATCGCCTCCGTAAGTCCCGCTCCAGTTCTGGACCACGTTCCAGTCCGCGCCACGTCCGCCGTTGCATGTCGTGACAAGACGCCCCTCCTCGCCACACAGCGGATCGAGTCGCCTTATGAGATCGCGGCACTCGCGCGCGAAATCTTCAGGCAGAGCCGATTCGTTCTGCAGCCCCCAGAGGACGATGGACGGCGAATTGCGCCTTTCGCGCACCCACTCGACAAGCATCTTCTTGTAGTTGCGGCGGAATTCAGGCGTGTCGAACCAGACGCGCGTGCCGAACTGCGGCCACCAGTAGATGCCGCGCCTGTCCCACTGTCTCGAATAGCGCAGGTCATGCGGCTCGTGTCCGTCGCGAAACGCATTGAAACCGAGCTTCTGCACCAACCCCGCGCGCGCGGCGATCTCCTCCGCCCCAAACGCCATGCTAGAGCCGAACCTGTGGTCGCTCTCGCACGTACCGTGGATGAACACAGGGCTTCCATTCACGAGAAAACGATGCTCCGCACTTCCCGGACGCGGCCAGCGTATTGAACGAAAGCCCGTCGTCGCCTTATCGGACGTACGTACGCGCCCGGCGGCGTCGACAAGCGTCGCAGCGAACGTATAGAGCTTTGGCGTCTCCGCGGACCAAGATGTGAGCGCGTTTGGATGAAATTCGAAACGGATTTTTTTGCTCTCGCCCGACCCGACCGACAGCGGACGACTTTCAGACACACCAAGTTCGTCGCACGACACCTTGAGCGTCCGCCCCGCATCTTCACTACCGTCGTTAGCGATCTCGACATCGGCATAGACAGTCTTCATGTCGTCAGAATTCCAGACGTGCAGGCCGAAAGGCACGAAGCGCACTTCATCCGTCGTGATGAAATGCACCGGACGGAAGAGCCCGAGCGGTTCGGGTCCCTCGCAGAATCCATTCTCCTTGGAGCATCCACCGCATATCCACGGCATGTCGCGAATCCCCGACGGATGATCGCATGTTACGGAAAGGAAGTTGTCGCCGTCTTCAGAAAGGGCGTCGGTGACATCGACATGTGTGACGAGTCGCCCTGCGGGCTCGCGACGGCAAAGGCGCTTGCCGTTGAGAACGACAGTGAGGTACTGCCCCGCGCCCTCGAAGACGAGAAACGCGCGACGCCCCTTCTCGCGTCTCGCCGCGAAGCGTGTCGTATAGAGCGCCGAGCCGTGCAGATTGCCGTGCCGGTGTCCGCGCATTCCCCAGCATCCACCCCAGCTGTGCGGCAGCTCCACGTCGCGCGCTTCCATGACCGTCCCGTCCTCGCCAGTGCATCTGGAGTACCAACGCGTCCGCGAGTCCAGCGGCGCGGCGTCGCCGGACACCTTGCGCACGTCGCTGTACACGATTGTTCCGTCACGCCACGAGAAGTCGACTTCATATCCGCCGCGCGCGCGAAACCCCTTGACGCGTCCCTCGCGCCGCCACGCCTTGGGCAGCGCCGGCAACAAGTCTATTTTGCCGCGGTGAGACTGCATCAGCATCTCGGCGATTCCCGCAGTGCAGCCGAAGTTGCCATCGATCTGGAACGGCGGATGGGCATCAAGGAGGTTTGGATACGTCCCGCCACCTTCGTATCGAATACCGCTCCTGCCCCTCACGCGCTTCAAGGGTGACAGCTGGTCTCTTATGAGCTTGAGCGCCCTGTCGCCATCGAGAAGTCTAGCCCAAAGGCAGACTCGCCATCCCATCGCCCAGCCCGTCGAACGGTCGCCACGGTGTTCCAGTGAAACTCGGGCGGCGTTGAACAGCTCCGGTGTGTCGGGCGTTATCTGCGCCGATGGGTAAAGCCCGTAGAGATGCGAAACGTGGCGGTGGCGGTCGTTCGGATCATCCAGGTCGTCAGGCCCCCACTCCTGCAACTGTCCAAACCGGCCGATTTGATAAGGTTCAAGATCGGGAATACGCCGCGCGAGGTGCGCCGCGAAATCAACGTCGACGCCGAGCTCTTTGGCGGCTTCGACCGCCGCGCACCACACGTCGCGCACAATCGCGCTGTCCATCGTAGCCGAGGCGGCTAGCTGGTTCGCCCTGCCCTTCGGCCTGTTCTCGGGTGAGATTGTCGGACAGATCGTGAGTTTCCCGCTCTTTGGATTCTTCACCGCAACTGAATCGAAGAACTCCGCTGAACCTTTGATAACCGGATACGCCTCCTTCAGGAAATTGCGGTCGCGCGTGTAGAGCCAATGCTCCCAGAGATGCGTTGCAAGCCATCCGCCGCCCGTCGGCCAGAATCCGTCCGTGCCGCGTCCGACCGTGCCCGATATGCGCCAGATGTCCGTATTGTGGTGGAGCACCCAGCCCTTCGCGCCGTATATGTCGCGCGCCGTCCTCCCGCCTGTCGCGGATACCTCGCGTATCAGCCTGAAGAGCGGCTCGTTGAGGGCGGAGAGGTTTGCCACCTCGCTCGGCCAGTAGTTCATCTCGAGGTTGATGTTGGTCGTGTATTTCGAGTCCCACGCCGGTACAAGCTCGTGATTCCATATCCCCTGCAGGTTCGCCGGCTGGGTCCCCGGCTGTGACGAGGAAATCAGCAGATATCGTCCGAAACGGAAATAAAGCGCGGCGAACCACGGGTCGTCCGCCTTGGCGAAGTCTGCGAGGCGCCGGTCCGTCGGCTTGCCTGGGAAACGGTCCGGCCCGAGATCTAGTGTGCACCTGTCGGCCTGTTCGCGATACGCAGCGACGTGATCTGCGCGCAGCTTCTCCGCGCCTGCGGCGAGTGCCTCGTCCAGACGCGCACGCGCCACCGCGTCGGCATCTCCGGATATGTCGTCGTAGCGCCGGAAGTTCGTGCCGATGGCGATATAGACGTCTGCGGAATCCGCGCCGACGACTCTCAGCCGACCATCCTCGGCGACGCAATCGCCCCCGCGCGGGACGGCCTTGACGAGAACGGTGTAGCGAACCTTGCCCTCGACGCCCTCGTGCGAGGAAGTCTTGCTGCGAAGCGCAAGCACATCGCCTTTCGCCTCGACTGCGGCATCCTTGTGCGCCTTCTTGAAGGACATCGCGAACGAGAGCGAAGCCGTTGCGCCGGACCGGAACCGCGCCACGGCGCACCCCTTCCCGAGCGGTGTGAAGTATTCACGCTCGTGGCGCGTGCCGCCGGACGAAAACGCGACGGACGCGACAGCGTCGTCGAGTGAAAGGTTCCGCACGTAGTCCGAGACAACTTCGCCGACGCCTTCGAAATCCATCATAAGCGAGCCGGGCGTCTGGTATGGCATCCCGTCATTGAAAGAGCGCGGCAGCAACCTGTCCGCGCCCTTGAAGTCCCCGTTGAATATCGCCTCCCGCGCTTTCGGCAGCGCCGGTCCCAGCGCGGGGTTGGCGTTCTCGTTGGGAGAGCCGCCCCATATCGTGTCCTCGTTAAGGGCGAGCTCCTCCCGCGCCGTCCCGCCGAACACCATTGCGCCGACGCATCCGCCGCCGACCGGCAGCGCCTCGTTCCAGTTCTGCGCAGGCCTGTCGTAGAGAAGCTCGTACTTCGTCGGACCTGCCGCCGAAATGTCGAACGGCACGACTTCGACGACGATGCGCCTGTAGGCGAACATGGCGGGCGAGCCACTGTCGCGCACGCGCAGGATAACGTGGACCTCGCCCTTCGCGTCATAGGGCACACCAAGCACATCGAGTGTCGCCGTCGCGCCATGCGCCTCGATGCGCGCGCCCTTGACAGTGCTCGCCTCCTCGTAGACGATCCATTCGTACTTCAGGCTGTCGCCGTCCGGATCGGACGAACCCTCTGCGGATAGCGCAACCTTGCCGCCGCCGGGCGCTTTCAGGCGCACAACATTCTTGCTAGCGTCGCCATTAATCACTGCGACGGGATTGTGGTTCGCGCCCTTGTAGTCGGGAGTCACGGACCATATCATGCGCGCGGCGAAGTCGAGCTGGTACTCCTCGCGCCAGCGCGTGATCGAGTTGCCGCCGATGCGGTGGTGGCCAATCACATCCTTCTCCTCTGGCGTCGCCCAGACAGGATGCGTCTCGCCTTTCGGGGTGCGCCACTCGTAGCGTCCGCCCCATCCGCCGTACGCGGGGGAGACGTCCCAGCGAAGCCCGTTGTCGACAAGCCCCAGCCAGGACGGCGTATCGCCTTCCATAAAATACTTCCACGGCGGGTAGCATTTTCCGAGCGGACCCTTTGAGCGGATGTTCTCCTCAAGCCACCTGTTCTCTACAAGTGCGCGATGCGGGAGGTGAAACCTCTCGCGACCGTGCAGATCGCCTGAAATTCCGCGCCATGTCGCCGCGCCGTATGTGCGGTTGTCGCCTGCAGGACACGGGTCGACGATATGCTCGATTTCAGGAAACTCTCGCCGCGCCACGGCAGAGGCGTCGTCCTGGTCCGATATCTCGTAGACCTTCAGCCGTCCCAGCGCCTTCCTAAACTCGGCCTCGCCGTTCTGCGCCTTAGCGTCCCTGAGCGCGCGAAGGAGCGTATTAGCACCGCCCCAGACGGTCACCCAAAGCGGACGCTCGTCCTTTTTCATTATCGCCTTCGCGAGAAGCTTCGAACCGGGCGTCGCGGCGTCCACGCTTGTCATGCCGTAGCCGGGCTGCCCGCTCGCCGTCACTTGCCTGAGAGCGTCCGCGGTCGGATATCCCTTCGCGTGGACGGCGAGGTTCCCGCGCACTTCGGCGTAGGCGTCAATCGCCTTGCGCAGCAGGTCTTCGCGAGGTCCTTTCTTGAGGTAGCAAGACGTCGTCGCGACAAGTCCCTCGATGTCGAACTCGTTTGAGTAGACGAGAAGCCGCACAAGCGACTCCTCGTCGTCCGGCTCGTTGGCGAGGTCCGTCAGCACGAACAGCCTCGGTTTTGCAACAGCCGCAAGCGCGAGCATCGTTGCCGCCGCGGACACCAGAAACCTAAATGAAGATAGACTTTTCATAACTGTCTCCATTATCTCATTTTCAGCGTCTGAAGTATATACCCCAAACGGCTACCATCACCCATCCTGTGATCATGCAACAACGCAAGAGATCATGCAAAAGACTTCAGCGCGGCGGCATCTGCCGATAGGATCCCTATGCATAGGGGAGCGCTTTGCGCAGACTGCGGTTATCTGCGATGACTGGGGGAAGCGGCGTCCCGCCGCTTCGAGACAGCACGAAAGAGTTCCTCGTTTCAGAAGCGGCGGGACGCCGCTTCCCCCAGTCAACACGGACACTCCAGCCCTGGAGACATCAGTTTGGCTACTTTTTCTATCGATTTACATGATATGTTTCTTTCCATCGTTTCAACCTTGCCGTTCAGCAATTGACGGAAAGTTTAGCAAACATTCCGAAATCTGGCAAGTTGTCTAATTTCGCACCCCCGAAATTAGACAACTTTGCGCCTCGCCGCGACATCTATACGCGGCATATAGGGCGCGAAGAAATCAGGCGGTGCAAAACGAGAGATTTGATGCGCTTCGCAGAAGCAAACGAGGAAGTCAAAAACTTTCTGCGAACTGCCTCGTTTCAGAGTGCCAACAGGGTCAGACTTGATTGCCACAGTAGATTGCCACAGTAAGTATTCCTTGTCGTAGCGGCGCGCCCCTCTCGATTCATCCATTGCTTACCATAAAACGCGCGATAGGCAATGCGGTCGATCTGGCGACAGCATCGGTTAGGAAAATTTGCCCGGCTACGTCTCATGTCTAATATCACATCCCAATCTCTTGTTAGTGTGGCATTTTACTGTGGTAACCATGTCTGTAGCCCCCCAGCTCCGACCTTTTACGACCCTGCTGGAAATACTTCAATCAACCATGAGTCTTTCGAAAACAACGTTAGATTCATTACGAGATTCGGCCTATCAACAATCTTAAACCAATAGACATAATAATCCGGCCCTTGAGTTTTAGCGTTTGGGGGCCCAAAATTCATCCGCGAATAAGAAATTACATCCTTCACATTCAATAATTTCAAAACTCGTTCTAATGGAATGCTTACTCTATGATTATTCTGCACACAGAAACCATATTGTGGTTCAACATAAGACCACCGTGCTTCATTCTTAGGGCTATATTTGTCCTTAAGGACATATGTCAGGAATTGCGATGGCAAATGTGACTCGATTCTGATTGAGCGAATCCGACCATCCAACTCCCATACTGAAATTGCGCAAGCGTCATCATCAAAAAATTTATAGGACACACTATATGGATCACATAGACACTTCTCCATATTAAACTTGGCAATCTCAATACTATTCTGCGAAAGCTCGCCACTTAATATCGCAAAACAGTCTGCGGCTTTCCACGCTTTGCCATCGTCTTTCTCGGAATATTTACATCCAGAAAGAACCAATGCAAATGCCAAAAAACATTTCCTTATCATAGACGTCCTCCAAACTGCTTCCATACAGGAGCTGAATAATATTCTGAAACATCTGCAGGAGTTTCTGTTCCTGCATTGGAATTGAGTGCCAACAGAATTTTCATGTCGGACTATATTCACTTTTCACTTATGTGCGTTTGACCTATTTATTCAAAGCGGACCCGGAACGGCAAAACACCGGAATCCTGTCGATTGGCGTGGCGACGGTGACGACACAGCCGCCGTCTACAACGCCGCCGGTATGGAAGTCCGTCCACTTCCCTGGAGGCAGCCAGACTTCCATCCTCTCCACATCGGCGGTCACAGGGCAGACAAGGACATCCTCGCCAAACATGTACTGCGACTCGAATCCCTTCGGAGCGTCGAAGAGCGGACGCATGAAAGTCGCGTTTCTTTCCACGACGTCTTTCGCCGTCTTCGCTACATACGGCTTGATCCTCTCGCGAAGACGGATCTGCTCGACTATCAGCCTCTCCATCTTGGGACCGAAACGCGACGGCGTCATGTCAGTCCCGCTGCCATGGAGCCGCATGACCGGGCAGAACGTCGCGAACTGGACCCAGCGTATGAACCGCTTGTGGTAGTTCTTGTCGGTGTACTGTCTTCCGGGCCGGAAGAAACCGCCCGCATCCGTTGTCCAGTACGGAAGCGACGACATGGAGAAGTTCAGTCCCGCCAGTATCTGCGTGCGGAAGTCGCTCCAGTCGCTGCCTACGTCCCCGCTCCAGACCACGGTCGCCGTGCGTGCAAGGCCCGCGTAGCCCGAGCGAGAGAGGACAAGCGGCTGGGCCTCGGGACGCAGCTCGCGCTGACGCCGGTAGGCTTCGGTGTTGACGAGCAGCGGATATATGTTGCGGTAGACGCTGCCGTCGCCAAGTGCGATACGGCGACCGGCCAGATCGTCGTTCTCCGGCTCGCAGGCATCGAGCCACCATGCATCAATGCCGGTGGACATCAGGTTCTTTGCGAACCACTTCCAGTAGATGTCGGCTGCCTTAGGATTCGAGAAGTCGATCCAGTTCGTACCAGGCACGAGCCCGCCCGCCGCCTCGACTTCGCTTCTGAAGGCCGACTTGCCCGATGTCTTCGACCAGACGCTCAGCATGACACGCATGCCGAGGCTGTGGCATTCGTCAACCATCGCCTTCGGGTCCGGATAGCGTCTGCGCTCCCATTCCATCGAGTTCCAGGTACGGTCCGTCCACCAGTGCCAGTCCTGCACGATGACGGAAACGGGTATCTTGCGGTTCGCGAACCAGTGCGCGGCCTTCAGGAGCTCCGCCTGGTTGTGGAAGCGCTCCTGGCAGTGCCAGTATCCCCAGCACCAATCTGGCAGCGCTGCGGTTCCGCCGCAGTCTGCGCGGAAGCCTGCGATCGCCTTCTCGGGCGCGCCGGCGTAGACGATGTAGTCCGTGCCGTCCGCCTGGTCGGACACGAACCGCGTCTCATCCCGGTCCTTGCGGAACCTTAGGATCGGTCGGTCGTTCTTTTCTCCTCCCACGCGCACCGTGTGGCGTCCGCTCTGCAGCTCCACCTGGAACCCGACCGTAGGCGGCAGCCAGCGGTTCCTGTTGTTGACGACACGCCTGCCATCGATGTCGACGACCTGTCGGCGCGCCATAGAAACGCCGCAGTCGAGTTGGAAGGCGTAGAGTCCCGCTTCGGAAATCTCGAATACGCCTTCCATCTCGGCGTTCGTCCGCTTCTCCTGTGCGTTGCCGTGGCCGGTGGTGACGTTCACGACCTCCGTCTTGCCTTCTCCGGCAGGCGAGAGCGGAATCTCCGTTTCGCACGGATTGAACTCGATCTTCGAATAGTTGTTCCAGTAAAGGCCCCAGTTGCGCGTCGAGACGAGAAACGGCACGACGACCTGAGTGTTGACCTGGGTAAGGCGGCGCGGCTGGTTGCGGATGTCGAGAACGCCGTCCTGGAACTGCCCGAGCCCGTACAGACGCTCCGTCTTGGGCGAGTCGAAGGCGACGGACTTCTCCGAAACCTCTTTCTCCGAGAGTATCGCACGGCCCTCCGCGTCAAAGAAGGAGACAAGCCCCGACTTTTTGTCGTAGACCGCCTTGAGCGCGCCGTTGCGCACTTCGATCCTGTCCGCGAACTCCGTGCGCGCCAGCTCTATCTCGCGCCCGACCGTCAGCACGAGCTCCTTGGCGACGCGCCGCCCACGCGTCACACGAAGTTCGTCCGGGCGGTAGGCCGAAAAGGAGACCCCCTCGGCGATAGCGGACGCGGAGATAACCGCGAGAACGACAAAGCAACACTTTTTCATCTAGTTAGTCCCTTCTGTTCCAATTTACAGATTCATCCCACGAATCACTTGCCCGGCTTGGCGTGGCACTTCCAGACAGCGGGGAAGTCCTTAACCTGCGTCAGGCGCTCGCCAAGGGCGATGCCTGCCTTTTCAAGTTCGCCGCAGACGGGCTTCTCGCCTTCGGGCGGCGGCACGAGCGCAATTGCGTAGACGGTCTTGCCGTCCTTGGACGCTGTATAGCGAATGTCCTCGCGGGTGGCCTGCGGGATGCGACCTTCGTTGAACCCCTGTCCACTGAGCGGCGGGGTTTTCGAGAGCTGCGGACCCTCCCCGCACACCTTCCACGGGACGGTGCCGAAGATCGCCTCGCCGTTGACAGCCATCCAGGCGGCGATGTCTTCGCAAACGGCGAGCTCCTTCTCGTCGATCGAGCCATCGGCACGAATAGGTATCGAAAGGAGCAGGTTGCCGTTCTTCGAGACGATGTCTGCGAGAAGACGCAGGACCGTGCCGGCGCCCTTGTAGCGGTTGCGGTTGCTGGCGTCGCGGTTGTAGTGCCACTCGCCGATGCACGAGCAAGTCTGCCAGTGCGGGAACATGGGCGTCTGCGGAGTGCCGCGCTCGACGTCCCACACGATAGACTTGCGCTCCTTCTCACCCAGGACCTTGCCCGTAAGCACCGCCTCCAGCCTGCCGCCGTGCTGACTCATGTTCGCATTGTAGAACTCTGCCGCGATCTCAAGGCCGGTCTTCGATTCGTTCAGCGGCCAGAAAGGAAGAACCGTGTCGTCGAAGTAGAGGACGTCGGGCTTATATTTGGCGACAACATCCATGACGCGCCCCTTGAAGTTTTCCATGAAGGCGTCGGACGGCTTGGACGCGCCGTGCCCCCAGGCCCAGCGCTTGTTGATAAGCCCGAGATTCTTGTAGTCGGGCGAGGGAGTATGGTTCTGCCAGTACAGCATTTGCGGGTCGAAGCCTTCCCACCACTTGCCCTTGCCGTCCTCCTTCGTCGCGAGCCCGTCGTAGTCGCGCGAAGGCTCCATCCACGTCCATGCGTGTGCGGCGTGGAAGCTCGCGCCGAAGCGAAGTCCGCTTGCCTCTGCGGCTTTTGCCCACGCCTTCAGGATGTCGCGTTTCGGGCCCATGTTGACGGAGTTCCATGGCTGGAGCGGAGAGTCCCAGTTGTCGAAGTTGTCGTGGTGGTTCGCCATCGCGACGATGTACTTCGCGCCCATCTTCTTGTAGAGCGCGCAGAGCTCGTCCGGCCTCCACCTGTGCGCCGTCCAGAATGGGATCAGATCCTTGAAGCCATACTCTTTCGGGTCGCCGTAGCGGTCGCGGTGGAACCTGCCCTGCCCGCGGCGCGGGTCGCCATACATGTGGCGCGCGTACCAGTCGCCTGCTTCGGGTACGCATTGCACGCCCCAGTGGCAGAAGATGCCGAATTTCGCGTCCTCGAACCACTCTGGCACTTTGTACTGCGCTTCTAGCGAACCCCATGTCGGGAGAAACGCCGCTGCGATGAGAGCTGCTGTCGTCATGTACCTGTCTCCTTAAGTGTTACCCTTATTGCTTGCCCGTCGCGCTCTTCATGAAGCGCGAGATGACTTCCTCGTGCGCCTTCTTCAGGACGTCGGGATTGAACTTGAGGACCTTGCGGTCGTAGGTGAGAAGTCCGTTGATCTCGATCTCGACGTCGGTCGTCTGCGTGTAGACAGAGCCGCCTAGCCCCTTCTCGGCGAGCTCGCCGAGCTTGTCCATAAGCCCGAGATACGTCTTCTCCAGTCCTTCGCGCGTCTTGGTATCGTTGATTCCGCCGTAGCCCCAGTCGCCGGTATGCTTGCCGCCGAGAGACTTCGCCTGGTCGAACGCGCGCCAGATGTGGCCCTCGACGGGATGTCCGAGTCCGCCGAACTCACCGAGGAACGATACGCGCCTGTCGTTCACGCGCGGCATTCCTGGCCCGCGGTAGATGTGATAGTCGACGGCGTCCGCAGGCTCGCACTCGCCTTCCGGACGGTGCGGCGTGGTGAAGACGCGGGCGCGCGGAGGATGGACGTCTCCTCCATCCCAGTCCGACCAGCCGGACGGGCCGTCCACAAGCCGGGTCGGGTCGTACTTCTTGACGAAGTCAAGCGTGAAATGCGAAAGCGCGCGGTCGTGCTGGCCCCAGCCTTCGTTGTACGGAACCCACATCACTATGGACGGGACCTTTCTCAGGTGGTCGACAAGCCCCTTGAGCTCCTCGCGGAAAAGTCCATAGCCCTTCACGTTGTGCCAGTTGAACGGTGCGCACGGGTCGAAATTGCAGCACGGCATGTCCTGTATGACGAGCAGCCCCATCTTGTCGCAGAGCGCGTAGTACCTGAGCGGCTCAACCTTTATGTGCTTGCGCATCGTATTGAACCCGCAGTCCTTGAGCGTCTTGATGTCGAACGCCATCGCCTCCTCCGAAGGCGGAGTTAGAAGTCCGTCGGGCCACCATCCCTGGTCGAGCGTCGCCATGACGAAGTACGGCTCGTTGTTGAGGAAGAAGCGCCACACGCCCTTCGCGTCACGCCGCCGCTCGAACTTGCGCATCGCGAAGTAGCCCTTGACGACGTCGCCGCCGAACGTCGCCGTGAAACGGTACAGATTCGGCGAATCGGGGCTCCAGAGCTTGAAGTTCTTGGGCATCTTGATCTTCACCGGCTCGCCGGGCTTGAAAGACGCATTGAGCGTCGTCAATGTAGAATTGCCGATAGCGCCTAATTGGGAATTGGCACTGGGAATTGGAAACACTTTCACATTTCCACATTCCACATCACCGTACTTGAGGCCGTCGACTTTGAATGTGAACGTGACCTCGCCCTTGTCGATGTCCGTCGTCACGTCGTAGTCGGCGATGTGCCTCTCCGGAACCGTCTCCATCCACACCGTCTGCCAGATGCCGCTGACGCGCGTGTAGAAGCACATGTGCGTACGGAACGCCTGCTTGCCGCGGCTCTGGATGAAGTCCTCGGTCGGATCCCACACAAGCACGGTAAGCTCGTTCTCGCCCTTCTTCGCAAAAGGCGTGAGGTCGACGGTGAACGGAAGCTGTCCGCCGTCGTGCGGCGTCGAGGCGACCTCGTCGTGTCCGAGAAACACCATCGCGCGGAAGTCGACCGCTCCGAAATGGAGAAGTATCCTCTCGCCCGGCTTCGGGTCCAGCGTGATCTTGCGCGTGTACCAGAGGTACTCGTGCGGCGCGAGGAGGCGTCCGTTGCATCCTGAAAGCGGCGACTCAAGCGCGAACGGGACGCGTATCTTGCCGTCCCACTTCCCGGGGCGGACCGGCGCGTCGACGATAGGCGTGATCGCGTAGTCCCAGTCGCCGTTCAGGCACGTCCAGTTCTTTCGCTCCATCTGCGGACGCGGATACTCGCGCAGCGCGTTTTCGCTCGTCACCTTCGCGCCCCACTCGGTGAGCATGAGCTCGGCGTTCACCATCGTCGCCGACAGCGCGACGAGCGCAGTTATCATCAATGTCTTCGTTTTCATGTTTATTTACACCTTTCATTTGCTCCACTTGGGAAGATACATCCCACGCCACCAGATTCCATGTCCGAGGAGATCGGGACCGAAGTAGAAGCCCGGCTGCGGCGGCTGGTTGTATCCGGCGTTCTGCGCCGCCACGGACGCGCGGTACGGAGGATCCTCCAGCATCGTCCAGAATCTATATGGCGTATCGTGGTTGGAGAGGAACATCCTGAGCTCCACCGGACCGTCCCCGTAGGTGCGTTCGATTATCTCCTCGCGCCAGTCTCCGAAAATGTCGCCCTGGAAACACGGCACGCACTTAGATCCGTTGATGGTGCCACATCCGCTCCAACGCTGAAGCGCCCACTGCTTGCCTGTCTTCGAACACATCGCGAAGACTCCATGTCCCGCAACGCACGCCGTAGTCATGTCTCCCGCATAGTACGCCCAGAAGCAGAGACCAGCGGGCGGCCAGCCGACACGTCCGGAATAGCCGTCGAACATGCCGACGCCGGTCGCCGCCCACATCTCGGTCCCCGGTGTGCATCCGTCGATGTCTCCAGCCGTCGCGCGCGGAGTGTCCTTGCCCTTCGGATAGTAGTTTATGAACTTGCTGGTTCCAGCTTCGCGCAATCCGGCGCCGAACGGCGGATTCTCCTGGCATGTCCAGACCTGCAGCCCCTTCCTGAAGGGATTGACCTGGATCAGGTTTATCGCGTCGCCATGTCCCATACCGGTGGAATAAAGCCCCGAGCCGTCGTGGTCGACGACCATGTTCCCGTAGATCACTTCGTCTTTCCCGTCAAAATCCA
Organism: Lentisphaerota bacterium; assembly: GCA_015061665.1. Classification (GTDB taxonomy): domain Bacteria; phylum Verrucomicrobiota; class Kiritimatiellia; order RFP12; family UBA1067; genus UBA1067. The sequence goes on along the minus strand of SUWC01000020.1, from coordinate 8,291 downwards.
CGTCCGCAACGCGCAGGTTGTGGAAACCCTGATGACAGTATGCGCCGAGTTTCTCCATGTCGGCAAGCGTGTCGAACGTCCACTTTTCCCTAAGCCTCTTCCCGTCGAAGTCGAGCGCCATTATGCCGGTGCGCGAGTAGTAGCCGCGGCACATGATCGCGCTCGGCCTTTCGCCGTCGAGCCACCCGATACTGGCGAGGAAGCGGAACGGGCGGTTCCCGTCGAGATTGCCGTGGTCTCCCCAGAACCATGCGCGGCACGCGCGCCAGTCGCGTCCGAGATCGGGCTTCATCGTTATCGAGTCTATCGCGCGCCCGGTCTTTCCGTCGAACACCGTGTACCACAACGGCGCGAAGATGACCGCCCCATGGCGCTCGACCCACTTCTTCTCCGGGTCGCCAAGCACCTTGCCCGTTCCGTCGACCGTGCCATCCGACGTTCGGACGATCAGCTCTGAGCATCCGTCACCATCGAAGTCGTATACGACATACGGGTTGTAGTGCTCGCCCGAGCGGCAGTTCGGCCCGAGGTTGATCTTCCAGAGCGACTTGCCGGTGGATATCTTTATCGCCTCGAACCACGTCGGGCCCGTCATGCCCGGATGGGAGTTGTCGCGGTTGTTCGAAGGCGCCCACTTGATGACGACCTCCATCTCGCCGTCTCCGTCCATATCGCCCATCGAGCAGTCGTTCGGCGTCATGACGTACTTGTTGCGCGGTTCGTCTCCGCCCGGCGGCGGCGTAATCGGAATCCTGATGTACCCTATCGGCGCATTTGCAGGAACCGTCCAGCTCGTTCCGCCCATGATCTTGCGTGTAGTCGGCAGGTTGGCCTTGACGGAATACGTCGCCTTGCCCTTGTACGGAAGGCGAATCTGCGTCACGTCGGCAATCGGCTTGGAGTTGACCTTCTTGCCGTCCTTGAAGACGTCGAACGTCTGGTTCGTCGGGTCGTACGAGAAATAGCGCCAGCTGACGCACACGGTGTTCGTGGAGTCGCGCCATGCGACGACGCCGCGCCCGAACTTCTCAAGCCGTAGCTTCTTGTGGTCGTATGCGGTAGCAGGCGCGGGGAACTTTCCGTCGGGCTTGATGCGGTGCGTCGCCGTCCAGTCCGGCGTGCCGAAGTGGTCGTGTTCTATGAAAGGCTTTGCAAGCCGCGGATCTACTGCGGCGCACGCCGCCAAGGCGAACGCCGACACGACCGCCATCATAGCCATGCCAATGCGCACGTGCATAGAGAAGCACTCCTTGTGGCGTTACTTCGTGAAATGCGCCGTGAAGCCGCCGCCCTGAGCGAGGCGGAGCGTTAGCTTCTCGCCTGCCTTGACGCTGCGCTTCTCGTGGACGAAGTTGGACGCATTGCGGTCTGAGTCCTCTGCATCGCGGAAAATCTCCATCTTCCAGCTTCCGCCGCCGAGGAAGGATGTGTCGAGCGTGTAGTCGCGAGCCTCCGCGTTCGTGATGCCCGCGGCGTACCATGTTCCGTCCTTCGCCTTTCGCGCAACGGCGGCTACCTTCTCGGGATGTCCCTCGAGGCCGACGGTGGCAGCCCAGACGGTCGGGACCTTAGCCATGTACGCGAACGACTCCATGTTCTTTTCGTAGTTCGTCGGGCTGTCGCAGAGCATCTGAAGCGGCGCCTCGTATAGCGACATCATCGCCATCTGGCGGCAGCGCGTGCCGACCGAAGCCGGATGGTTCCCCGCGCGGCGTCCGTCATATCCGCCGGCAATCGGGAAGTTGCGCATCGCGCCGGGCGTGTAGTCCATCGGACCGGCCGTCAGACGCACGAAAAACGCCATCGTGTCGTTCCACATCATGTTCCTTCCGTCGCCCCTGTACCACTTCATCTGCTCGAGGCCGTGTATGCCCTCGTAGTTGAGGATGTTCGGATAGGTGCGGTGGAGTCCGACCGGACGGAACGCGCCGTGGTAGTCGAGGAGCATCTTGTGCTTCGCACACGCCTTTGCGAAGCGCTCCTCGAAGCGGACGGCCTTTGCGTCGCCGCGGTCGATGAAGTCCACCTTGAAGCCCTTAGCGCCCATGTTTGCGAAATGCGACGCTACCTTCTCTTCGTCACCGTAGACCTGCGCCCAGGCCATCCAGAGTATTATTCCGACGCCCCTCTTGCATCCGTACTCTATGAGGTGCGGCACGTCCACGTTCGGATGGCACTTCCAGATGTTAAGGTGTTCGCTCCATCCCTCGTCAAGGATCACGTATTCGACTCCGTTCTTCGCCGCAAAGTCGATGAAGCGCTCGTACGTCTTCGTGTTGCAGCCCTTGCCGCCCTGGTTGTCGAAGCAGTTCCACCAGTCCCACGCGACCTTGCCGGGCTTTATCCACGACCAGTCGACGCCCTTCTCCGGCGCTTCGGCGAGTGCCCAGACGATGTCGGCCTCGCAGAGCTTCCACGGCTTGTCTGCGACGATGAAGACGCGCCACGGCAGGCTGCGGGCGGACTCCGCCTTCACTAGGCAGTCCTCCACGCCCGTCACGCGTATCCAGCGTCCGTCGCGCTTCGTCGTCGTCGGAAGGCGAAAATACACCGGCTTCATGCGCATGCCGGCGTCCGTCGCCTCGACGTCGCCGTAGTTGAGGACGGGATATTCGCGCACGTCGGATTCCATGACTGCGACGGTCTTGCCGGAAGCCTCGTAGACGAACGGAAGGTAGAACGCCCTGTCGGTCGTCTTGAGGTCCTTAGCGTCAGCGGCCTCGGGAATCGTCTCCTCGCATCCGATGGAGCGCCTGCCCGTGCGGTTGAACCAGCAGCGTGCATCCTTCGGAACGGTAAGGCAGGCCTGCTCGGTGTTGACCGTTCCGCCCTTCTTCAGTTCGAAGCGGTACGCGACGCCGTCCGCACGCGCGACCAGCCGGACGGCGAAGTCGCCGAAGTCGGCGAGCGTCTCCGAGCCGGACATGCTTACGGACGACTTCTTGTAGACAGGCGACTTCGCTACGCCATCAAGCTTGCGCTTCTTAGCGGAAACGAGCTTCGCGGACGACGCGATGTCCGTTCCGTCGAGGGTGAGCGATATCTCCGTGCGAGGCACGAGAGTCTTTCCGCCAGAGACGACCTCGTAGGCGAGCGGGGAGGCGTAGAGTCTGATCGCGTTTCCCCCGCATGCGGCCGACGCCGCAGGGGCATTTCCGAACGCCGCGCAGGCGCAGATACCGGCAGAGGCCGCAACTATGAAAAGCTTCACTTTCATTGTCCAATCTATATTAATGGGTGGGTTTTACTGGAAGATAATCATCATCCCCGAAATGCGACCAGGGGTGAACACGACCGAATTTCCGCCGGACTTCACTGCCATCCAGAACCACGGATGCGTGGCAAGGTATATCTTCTCATCCGTGGAGAGCGAACCCGTGATGCTTCTCGCGGAAAGGACAGGGAACGTCATCGCAGCGGTGGTTTCATTGTACTCAAGCGTGTTGAGATAGCTGTTCGGGTCCTCAAGCACGAACTTGACGCCGCTCACATCTACATCGCCCGTGGCCGTAAGAACTGGGCAGGAGTAGGTCGTGACATCGTTCTCCGTCGTCGCGACAAGCGTCTCCTTCACAATCGCGCCCGGCGCGAGAATGAGGGCCTCGATGTACATTCCGCCATCGGCCTGCGTTCCGGGATAGCCGCTGATCGTAGCTCCGGATGCAACCGACACGCTATTGATGTTCTTAAAGTTTCTGTTGTCAAATGCAGTTGGTTTCTCAAGCGCGACCTCGCCCGCTTCTACGATGAGGTGCTTGTAGTTGTATGCGCCGGTCGTGAGCTTGCCCGCACCGACCTTGCGTATGGTTACGGTGATGTCGGTGTTTGCACCTTCTCCCCAGAACTTGTATGCGTTCTTGAACGTCATGTCCTGTCCAAGCGAGCCTACTTCGAGAGTAATCGACTTGCCCTTAGTAATGTAGCACACGTTCCAGCCGGTCCAGTCAAAGTTCAGCGCGCCGAACTTCCACACTTGGTCGTTCTCGGCTACGAGATGCAGGTCGCCGGTAACGTGCCATTCGATGTTGGTGCCTGCGGCGTTGGGCACGCCAAGTATGCATCCGTTGTTGTTGATCTTGTCGATGCGCCCACTGAAGCCGCGGTTGTCGCCATTGAGGCTGCACTGCTTGTCTCCGTCGTCGCTGTCGAGCTGTATGTAGCCGCTACCTGTGATATTTCCGTCAACCCTCGCGCGTGTAATGCGGACGTTGCGATTCTCCGTGGAAGTGTCAAGCGCGATTTCACCGTTGATCAACATGTTGTTTTGGCCTAAAATGTTAGCCTTGGTGCTCTCGCCCGTGATTGTGAGCTTGCCGTTGATCACGATGCGGCCGTTCTTCGCCTTGATGAAGGCATCGCGCGTTCCATCGTTGGTGAGCGTGATGTCGCCGTTTAGCGCCAGCTCCTTGCCGTCGTAAGACTCAATTCCTCCAAAGCCGATTTCAAGGGTGCCTCCGGCGGGGAACTCCGTCATGTTCAACTGCGGCCAGTTTGCGTTCGTCTGCGCCGTGAACTTCACAGTCATTCCGGCTTCGATGATAAGCTTGTCCATCTTGTGCGCGCCGTTTTCCGTCGCAGTTGCCGTCGCGCTATTGGTGAACACTGCGCACTCCGTCATTTTCGGGATGCCGAACTCCCAGTTCGCATCGCTGTTCCAGAGTCCGGACTCCCCGCCGACCCAGTGATTCTGGTATGTCGACTTCGGCGTCGCGTAGAGCTTGCCGTCCTGTCCGACTGAAGCGGTCCAGGCCCAGGCGCGGGAATCGGAGAACGAGACATTCGCCACATCTCCCGAAAACGCCACGCCAAGACAGACGGCGACGTTCTCTTCAACAGGTTCATCCTCGCCGTTCATGTTGATCTGCATAGCGGCATCAGAGGCAATGGAGACGGAACTGCCCTCAGACAACGCGCTCCTTGGCACAGACGCCGTGCCGGCCAAAACTTCAACCGAAGCCCCCTCGGCGAAGGCGACCGACGCATTCGCGCCGTCAAGTGTCAGCGAACCACCATTCTCGAAGACAAGTCTCTTGTTGAAGGTTGTCTTTGCTAGGACATTGTCCTTTGAGTGAACCTTCAGCTGAGCACCGGACGCAATGGTGACGTCTTCGTTGAAAACGACATTGCCACGTGTGACAAAATAATTCTTGTTTGTAACCGGCCCGTTGACGGTTATTGTCGCAGTGGCCTTTTCATCATTGAGCCAGGAATCTTTCTCCGTCATGCTGCCGCCGTTGTTGCACGTAACGAGCGTAATTGTCGCAGGTATCGCGAAGTCAGTGCTGTTGTCGACCGCCTTCAGTCCGCAGCGTCTAAGGACGAGAGTACCCGTTCCCGATATGCCGTCTGGCTCGACAGTGTAATTGGGATAATCGCCGTCGTTGCTCTTCAGCTCCACGACTACGCCGCCTTCGAGGACAAGCTGTTTCCAGTACTGTGTCTGGTTCTTGTCGCTCCGCTTGACTACTGCATCCGATATGAACTTGACTGTCTGCGTTGCAGTCGGAACTCCACGAGACCAGTTCTGACCGTTGGAGAGATCGCCCTCCGCGCCGCCATACCAGACGTTGGCGTCCGCATCGGTCTTTGCCGCGCCCTGAGTCGCCGTAACGATTCTGGTTGACGAATCAACCGTGAACGTCCAGTTGTACTGGGTGTCTGTAACAACGAGCACATTTGCGGGTTCCACGCCCTCAGGAATCTTTATCTTCCCCAGATTAAGCGTCTCGTTGTCTCCGTCCTTCGTCGGCGATACGCGCAGCAACCCGCCCTTAACTGTGCAGTCCTCATTGGCTATCGGAGCAGTGCCATAGACATAGAACCCGTTTTCGATCTCGGTCTTCGGCCAGCTTTGCACGTTTCCGTAGTTGACGATTTCCCCGCCAAGAACAATCGTCGCATTCTCGCCGAAGGTTACGGACTGGTTGTTGAAGTTAAAGGTGGCGCCTTCCTGGACTACGAGCCTGCCGTTCACAGTCGCAGGGTTATTGAGCCAGCTCATGGTTCCCCACGGTCCGACAACGACATCGCCATCGAACACCGCGCCCGAATATACGCGTAGGACGCCGTTCGTCACATACACATCGCCCTTGATGTCGACAACTGTGTGGCCGGTAATCCACGTATCGTAAGTCGGCTTGGACTCGTGGCAGGTGAAGTCGACGTTGACCGTAGGCTCGACAACGAGCGTGCCGCTCATGTTATCAACCGCCTCAAGCCCGACCTGCGTCAGTTTGAGCGTTCCGTTGCCCGCAATATGCCTTGCACCGAGACGAGGCGAGTGATCGAGGTCGTTGTTGCTGATCTTCACCCACACAGTGCCGCCACGCACAACACAGTCGCCAATAGGCTTGAAGTTGAGCGACTTTCCATTGTTGCCAGTCCATATGTACATTAGCGCATCTCCCGGGAAGACTACGACGTCGAAGCCATCGCCGCCAGGCATTTTATTGCTGAAGGCGGTATCCTGGTCAACATGGCGATCGCCGCCTTCCGAAAGCGGACCGGCAATGAACGTTGTCACCTTGCGCGTCTTGTTAATGTTAGCCACATCGGTTATCCTGGCGTAGACCGTAGTCACGCCCTCCGCTGTCTCCTGCGAAAGCGCATAGCCAACGACAGGCCCTGTAAGGAAGACGGACGTATCAAGCGTATCAGTCGTCTCGTCGAATCCAAGGGCGTTGCCCTTGAACGAGAAGAGTGCGATCTTGCTGTCAACAGCGAGCGCTGAAGCTCTATTTGCAGCGGTGATGTCGACAGCAATCGCACCATTCTTTCCAACCTTGACAGGCCCCGCGAAGGCGTAGCCGTTCGTAAGCGCGAGGACGCCGCTTTCGACGTATGTCAGGCCGTTGTACGCCGCGACGGCATTGAGGTTCAGAATGCCCTTGCCCGTTATGGTAAGTCCGCCGTCCGTCTGTTCCTCTTCAACTCCGGACTCTAGCGTAGCGCGCTCTATGTTTGCAACGAACTTCGCCGTATTGATAATGCCTCCTTTCTCAAGTATCCTTACCGTCGGCGCAGTTGTGTTGCCTGATTCATAGTTTCCGATAAGGCAGCGGCCTGTGCCGCCGTTGTTCCCCAGCGAGGTCATGGTTCCGCCGTTGAAATTGATGACGTTGCTGCCGGTGGATGCTTTGTAGTGCTCGATGTGCCATATCTTCAGCTCTCCGCTCTCGTTGAGGTTGATCGTGTTGTCGGACGATCCGCCGACGCCGAGTTTCAGCCAAAGGCAGCCATTGTTTGCCGTCTGGCACTCGAAGACGCCGGTTCCGCCGATTGTCAGCGTACCCTTGCCGTTCTCGCCAACGAGTGCGTCCGCACGGGAATACACCGTGCCGCCGTTGATTTCAAGCAAGCCTTCTGAACCAGATTTTTCTGCGATGGTGATGCCTCCGGCGGAATACACCTCGCCGTTGTTCACCGTCATCGCACCCTTTGACGGAGAGAAGCAGCCGATCACCATTCTGTTGGACTGGTTCGTGACAACGCCCCCGTCGAGCGTGAACGTTCCTTCGTCCGTTCGGGCAACAATGAACCAGGACCTGGAGACAAGCGAGCCGCCCGACTGCGTGAAGGTTGCCTTCGCGCCGTCGGCTCCGCTATCCTTCTCCGCCATGAAGAGCTGACTTACAGAGATATCCCCACCTGTCATCTTTCCGGTAAACATGCCGCCCTTGCTACCGAAATACGCAATACCGGATGAATATACAGAACCTCCATTCAGCTCGAAGTATCCGGTTCCTCCGCTGTTTCTGCCCAAGTATATCTTGCCACTCGAAACATTCAGCGAACCGCCATTCTGGACATACGAGCCAATGCCGTTCGCCTCTGCGCCAACGGCGAAGTTCTTGCTGCTACCGACGGTAATCGCTGTAGTGTTGTTGGTGACATACATCGTCTTGCCGCCGTCGCCGATGCGGAGGTCTACGGTATATTCAATAGACTCCTCAGTAAACGTATGCGGCGATTCCGTAAAGGTGTCGACCGCACAGGCCGCCTTGCCGAGCATAGCCGCCGCGCAGGCGAGCAACGCTCTTGCGCCAAAACGAAACAACTTCGAGAGTTTGGTTGACTCCATAGTACCTCCTGTTTGTTACTTCAATATTCACTAACATTATAGCACCGCCCATTGTCAAAGTATATACCCCAACAGGCCCATGCACGGCATGGTGATTTAGTTCATGGCGCGTTCGCCTTGTAGATATCGAATTGGCCGCCCCCTATTGACAAAAGCGGCGAAATATGAGATGATATCCTCGTCTCAATGTGCAAGAAACGAGGAACCATGC
>SUWC01000019.1 GCA_015061665.1 Lentisphaerota bacterium | reverse complement strand
CGAACGAGACAGCGAGTCGAATGACCCCGTCCTGCGCAAGGGCGGGGTTTGTTTTTGCCGTGCGGAATTGCCGACGTTCTGCGGGCGAAAAAAATAATCAGAAATCTTCAAATGGGCCGTTGCTATCCGTGAAGTATTACGGCATCATATGCGCTGTTCCAACGGGGGAAAGGCCTCCGCGAGGAACGACGGAAAAAACCAAAACGAAAGGAACGACAAGATGGCAAACGACAGATTCTTCACGAAGCGGACATGCGACAGATGCGGGCGGCCGCTTGACGGAGCGCGGATCATGTCGATGTTCAACGAGCAGACGATCTGCATGGACTGCTCGGCTAAGGAGCGCGAGCGTCCCGACTACAAGGCGGCCTGCGACGCCGAAATCGCGGCGGTCCGCGCGGGGGACAGGAACTTCAAGGGAATAGGCCTGTGAGACAAGTCGGCGCACTGTCCGCGACAGCCTCGCGGATAGTGCGACTACGGCGAAGAATAAAGGATCGTCAAGATGGTAAAGACAACGGTCAGGTTCAGCGCGTCGGGCTATGGAAGCGAGACGCGCACATTCAAATCAAAGGATGAGGCGATTGAATCCGTGAAGCGTGACGCGGCGGAGATCGCGGCAGACCACGGCGGCGAGGTCGTGGACTACGGTAACGGCGAGTGGGTGGTCACAACGCGGGGCGGCGATGAGATCGCCCGATGGGAACTTGGATAGCCAATGAGGAGCCAATTTTCATGTCCTGCGCCGAGCGATTCATCGCTCGGTTTTTTCATGCAAAAATAGTTCATATTCGCCGTTGCTATTCCTGGACTATTACGGCATCATGTGTCACCGTTGGGTGGCCGAGGTGGGCACCCTCGAAACCAAAAAACGAAAGGACACGATGATGACGGAAAGCTACGAAAATTGGGAAAGCGGAATCGACTGGTCGAGGCGCACCGCAGTGGTCGGTGGGCCGGCGTTCTACGACTTCGTAAAGGCGAAGGCGCTCCCCGCGCTTGAGGACGGACTGCGCCAGCTTGAGGCGACGAAAGCCTCCTGCGAGGAGAGGATGCGGCGTTGGGGCGGAATCGCGGAGCGTGCGGATAAGCTCTCCGCAAGTTTCGTCGCGCTCACGGAGTGCGAGGACTTCATGACGCTCATACACGACTTCGACGAGAAGACGGCGGCGATATTCGCTGGCGAAAGGATATGGACGCTTTCCGATTGGCTGCGAATCGGCAAGAAGCTCACCGATGCGATACGCGACGGGTCGAGCGTGCCGAAGAAGTACGCATCGGAGCTTGCGGACGTGAAGCGGGACATGGCAAGCGCCTCGGCGGTGCGCAACATCCTCCGCTCGTTTGTCTCGGCAAGCGACAACGACTACCGCCTGCGCTGTGCGCCCGAGCGGTTCCGGACGCGGGTGTTCCGCGACCTCGCACAGGACTTCGGCAACATCGTCGAGTCCGCCGCGATGTTGAAACTTGAGCGGATTCCCGACTTCTTGCATGGAATCGGCGAAGCCTTGAAGGTCATCATCGAGGTCGCAGAAAGGATGCAGGGAATCTGCCGCAGGGCGAAGAAGGACATGAAGCGCAAGGGCAGCGCGTTCTGGGCGAAGCTCGACGAGTGGAACGCCATGCGAAGCGCTCTCTGACGGCCAAAGCCTGCATCTCGCCACACAAGCCCGCCACGTTGCCGCGTGTCGGGCTTTTTGCTTCAGGCTGGGCGAGTGTCCGCCCCTCGCGCCGGAACGCGACACAGGCCAACGTCCCGCAAGATGGCGCGATGGGGCGTGGATCGGCGCGAGCGGTGTGTAGTCCTTTGTGCATGGCCTGACTGTCAACTCTTTTTTATTGCGTCGAATTGCTCTTAAAAAGCCCATATTATTGCATTTTACTAAAACATTTTCAAGTTCTCTCATTGACCGCAACGGGGATATTTTGGTATACTACGCATCAATGAAAAATTTTTCTGTCACCTTTCGCGGCAAGGATGGAAAGCAAGATGTCATCCAGATTGCCGCAGAAGATCGCAAAGGCGTGTTCGATGAACTCGCCAAGCGCGGAGTCGCCGCCATTCGCATTGAAGAGACGAACGGCAAGGCGAAGCCGCGCAGACCCGCCGTGGACAAGAAGAATCCCGCCGTCGCAAAGGGTCTCGTCGCAGGCGTGATTGTCGTCGCCGTCGCTGTAGGCGCTTTCCTGTATCTGACGAAAGACAAGGCATCCGCTCCCGAAGAGGCGACGCCGAAGAAGCCTGCCAAAATACATGAGGTGACTCCCGTAAAGGTTGAGCCAAAGCATGTCGAAGAGAAAGTCGAAGAGCCGCCGAAAATCGACCCCAACGCCCGTCCGACGAAGGTTGGGGAGACGGTCAACGGCTACATCAAGCTCCCGTCCGGTCGCATTCATCGCGTTCTTGGCGTTGTGACCAACTCCGCCACGGCATCCATAAAGGGCAAGTACGAGATATTCGACCACGCCTGCGAAAACGAGATCGCCGGATTCCTTTCGATGGAGCCGGGGCAAGGACTTGTCGGCACACCGCGCTACAACGGACGCTTCAAACGCGACTTCCTGGAATCTCTCCAGCATCCTATTATCGTCTCCCAGGACGACACCCCGGAGGATGCGGCGCTGAAGCGCAATGTCATTCAGGCGAAAATAGAACTTAAGGAAGCCCTTGATCGCGGCGAGGACATTGAGCAGATCATGCTTGACACACGCAAGGAGATGCAAGACCTTGCTCGCTACAAGCAGGAACTCAAGCAGCAGATGCACGAGATGGTCAAGAATAGCGATGGCGAGATGACAACCGAAGAGATGGAGGATCTACTTAAAGCCGCCAACCAGATGCTTGACGCTAAAGGCATCGCACCCATGACCTTCGGCCCCCTCACCCGACGAAAAATCATGATGATGCGCGACCAGGAGGTAAACCCCTAACCCATCCCCCATTTGAAAGGAAAAAACCATGAAGAATCTCATTTGCGCCATACTCGCCGCGACAGTATTCGCGGCAATCGCCGACGAACCGCCGCCGTTCGATCTGAAGAAGAAGCCTCAGACTGAGGAAGAGAAGGCTGCCCGCAAGGCTTACATCGAAGAGCGTTTCAATAAGCATACTGGCGGTCGTTTGATTGTTCCCGGATCGCTCAAGGGCAAGTTTGTCTATGTCAATGCCCAGAAGCGCGCCCCCGTCAAGTGGCTACAGGACAACGCTGACGTGTTCCACAAGAATTCAAAATTCACAATAGAGGTCGCCGACGGCGAGTTCTCGTTCCCCAACCCCAAGATACAGGGCGAGGCGACGCTCTTCGTAGTTGACGATGAGAACCTTCCGCCGCTCCTCTCTGCGCCGGAGTCTCGCTGGGTTATGGTGAATGTTGCGCCGCTCGCCAAGGGACGCGGGGAGAAGCCCCAGTTCTTTGCCGCCCGCGTTCAGAAAGAGTTGACTCGCGGCTTCTGCCTGCTTGCGGGAGCGCAGAACTCCGGCTACCCGGACGCGCTGGTTGGATGTATCACCGACGCTGAACAACTCGACAAGTTTGCGGATTGCCGCCTGCCTGTCGATGTCCTCGCCCGTTTCGCCCCCTATGCCAAGGGCTACGGCATAACTCCGGCAATCGAGTCGACCTACCGCAAGGCCTGCAAAGAGGGTTGGGCTCCTCAGCCTACGAACGACTATCAGAAGGCAATTTGGGACTCTTTCCACGAGCTTCCGTCGAAGCCGATAAAGATCGACTTCGATCCAGAAAAAGGGAAATAAAGCCGTGGTCGGCCTATGGCGAAGTTCCACTACTTCTACCAGTCCAAGGCGAATGAGAACCTTGATGGATGGATTGCGGCAAAAAGCCGCGATGACGCATACGCGCAACTTCGCAAAGTCGGCATAAAACCATACAAGGTAGTTGGCAAGGACCCCATTGCATGGAAGCGCTGGGCGGCGATAGCCGTCCTCGCGTCCGCGCTTGCTGGGACTTACGCATGGCTCGCCGTCCGCCCTGCACCGACAGCTGTGGACGAGCCGACGGTCCGCCACCAGATATACGGTGCGGAGAGCGTAATTCGCAATGGCATGGCAACGGAGTGGGCGGTGTGCGGCTTGAGCGCAGGTGAGAAGTTTCTCGCCCGCTACGCACAGCCGGGGCTGAAGGTCGCCTATGTGCGCCCTACGCCCCAAATCGTGTCTGCCGTGGATGAGTCTCTTGAATCACGTCAAGTCGCAGCGGAAGATGACCTAATCGAATACAGGCAGCTCAAGGAGATTGTCGAATCAATCAAAGATGAACTTCGCCGCTACAAGTCCCAAGGCGGCAAGACAGAAGGCTTCATTGAGCGCCTTCAGGAGCGGCAGTCCCAGGAGGTCGCGTACTATCTTGCTGCCAGCCAGGAACTCGAAAACGCAAAATCCTCCAAGACCGAGGACGAGGTCTACAACCTCTGGGCGGCAAAGAACGCAGAACTCCGCGCCATAGGGTTGCCAATGCTGAAGGACCCCCTCAACGAATAGGTGATTCGCTGTTAGCTCATCTAGCGGACTATATTGCTGCTGATTTTCGGCATGGGTGGCTTGGTGTATCAAAGGAAGATATCGCCAGTGCGAAACCTATGCTGCCAGTAGCGAGTATTTTGCACTGGCTTATACTGGCTGACGGGGCTTGAAAAAGGGGAAGTATTGCCCCGATTAGCCACGGTAATAGTTTACGGCCATATGCAGTAATTCCTCACTTTATCGAGGGGCGTCTGCCGTTCGCGTAAGCAGTTTGAGAAACGCGGTGAGGAGACGCAATACGCGCAGAAGTGCAAGAAAAACCCTGCGATTCGCAAATCTCACCGCACTTAAACTCATCCGTTAGGTGGTGAGCCGTGGCGTAGTTCTTGCGAAAATTTTTTTGTCATGTTCCGCGCTAGCGTCTAGAGATACGCAGTAATACAAGATGCCTCTAAAACCAGTCTGCGTCGCTATAAACCAGTCTTGAAATGTCGGCTATAATACGTTCACGACGAGGTCTGGCTTTAACTATTACGTTCCTCAATTCAGAGCGCTAGGTTCCGATGTGCAGAACATCAACGATATTCAGCTCGATTCTCAGGTTGGAGATATGGGCGCGAACCTTCAGCTTCTTGCCGCAGGCGGCACGAGCGCAGCCTATTACAACTGGCTAACCGCTGCTTCCTCCAAGGACTTTGGCTACACCGATGGTAGCAAGGGTTGCTGGGTTGACGAGGACCTCGCCTTGGTTGATGATGTTGAACTGGCTATTGGCGCAGGCGTTCAGATTGATATTGACGATGCCGACATGGGAATTACGAATGCGGGTCAGGTTTCTGATGACGATGTCACTTTCACGACCCGTTCGGGTTTCAACTACGTTGGAAATGCTTTCCCCACGAGCGTTGATGTCAATGCTGTTCAGCTGAGCTCCACCGTAGGCGACATGGGTGCAAACCTTCAGATTCTCGCTGCTGGCGGCACGAGCGCTGCCTACTATAACTGGCTTAGCGCTACTTCGGCCAAGGATTTTGGCTACACCGATGGAACTGTTGGTTGCTGGGTCGATGAAGACCTTGCCAAGATTGAAGGCGTCACGCTTGAGGCTGGTGCAGCGTTTCAGATCGACATTGACGATGCGAACGAGACAGTGACAGTCCTCTCGCCCATCGAACTCTAATTTAGTGCGGTGCATGGTGTGCCGTGCAAAATAAAGGAAACAAACATGAAAAAAATGATTATTGCGCTTGCGGTCGTTGCCTTTGCGGCAGGGCTGCAGGCTGCCACAGTAAAGTGGTCGGTTTCCGGCATCAATGGAACCGACGGGAACAAGGCCGGAAATACATACACAGCATATGTGTTTTGCTCGTATGATTCCTCCGGTACCTTCAAGACAACTACTGAAGCCGCAGCGCTTTCTGCTATTGCTTCAGGGTCTTTTGCCGACAGTCTCGGCAACAAGACGCTGACCTCTGGTATGATTGCCGCGCAGACCGCTGGCACTATTGACGTCGGCACTTCGCCAGAAACGGTGAAGCTGTTCACTGTAATTGTTGACAGCGGCGCAGTCAATGTCCTTTCAGTTGGCGAACAGACTGTCGTGCTTGAAAACAATTCGTCTACATACACTGCAAAGTGGACGAATGTCAACAATCCGGCTGGCGATTGGTCGCCCGCGAGCGTTCCTGAGCCGACAAGCGGCTTGCTGATGCTCCTTGGCTTAGCAGGTCTTGCTCTGAGGCGAAAGAACGCATAACGAGATAAACCGACTCGGTTAGAAAGCCCGTCCGCCGTTGCGGGCGGGCTTTTTGTTAAAACACGGTTGAATAAGGCAGACTAAACATGATAGCACCAAACAAAGTCAAGAAACCAATGGTAAAGCCCAAACGTCATGCAATGGTATGGATTCTTATTGCGGCTCTTGGTATTTCTTTCACATTAGTCTGGTTCATGTTTAGCACCACACGGGAGAATCCTACAGATAATTCAAATATTCAGGGACAAAAATCCACAAAGAGAATCGTTCAAAAGCATGTAACAAATGACCTCGCAGAGACATCAGCACACCAGGAGCGATCCCCTGCCGTTGAGCATGCAGAGCCTAAATACGGGCAACTACCAGATGGGCGATGGAATGTGCCAGGAAGGAATAAGATTCATAATGTGGTCACTAACTTCACTAACACGGCCCGCGCAGTGGCATACAGGAATGGAACTGAGCAAGCTTTGTTGGAGGTGTTTTCTAGGCAAAGAGGTGACATGCCTTCCTTCATGCCAAATATCAGTGATAGGGATCGAGAAAATCTCGTAGCGATTCTATTGGACAAGGCAAAACCATCTCCTAATGACGATGAATGGATGGCAGAAGACAAGGAAATAATCAACATAGCAAAGGACGAGCTTCGGCGGTATCTAAAAAATGGCGGCAATGTAGATTCTTTCTTTGAGTTCTATCACAATGAGCTAATGCGTTCTTACTATGAACGAAAAGAAGCCGTAAAAGCCATTTTTGATGCCTATCGAACGCAAGATGCTGAATTGGCGGAAGAGTTTTGCAAAGCTGTCAATACAAGACTTACAGAGAAAGGCATAAGACCAATCAATCCACCAATCAAACTTCTTAATCAAGAAAGGTAATATGATGAAAATAATTACTGTTGTTCTTCTTTCCGGAGTAATACTAACAGAGGCTTTTGCGGATTCGTTAACGACAAATGAGCAATCTGATAACGAACTTGCGCGAAAAGCAAAAGCGCAAGAAATGCTGCGTAAGCGGACAGGCGGAATCGTGAGAAAGGCGGGCTCGGGACGCGGTAGTATTGTCGTAGTTAACGCCCAAAGTAAAGTCTCTCGCTCAGCGCTCGAAATCCCTGTAACCTTCATAGAAAAGCGACTTCACCTATATGCCAAGTGTGTCGAAGGTGCTCTTGATGGACTTCCAACAAAAGAATCGGTGACAAAAACTGGCGGAACGGTTGCAATCTATGTTGTTAATAGGGAGGACTTTCCTTCCCCTATGCTTGTTGCTCCAGAATCTCGCTGGGCGCTTGTTAACGTATGGGCACTTGCAACTGATGGAGCGGATGGCGAAAAACTTACTAAGCGCACGACAACCGAAGTGGGTCGGGCGATAGGGTATCTCTGTGGAAGTTGTAACTCGCAATATCCTGGAACAACTATGTCAGCCATGACATCCGTTCAGGCCCTCGACGTCTTTAATGGGAACGGAGAGGTCCCCCTTGATCAGTTCGGCAAGATAGTCGATTACATGCGCGGGCTTGGAGCACTACAGTTTGTTGAAGCGACCTACTTAAAAGCCTGTAAGGAGGGATGGGCTCCAGATCCACAGGATGAATATCAAATGGCAATTTTCAATGAAGTTCATTCTTTGCCAGAAAAGCCCATAAAGATTGAATACGATCCGAAGAAAGGCAAGTGAGCCTAAAGCAAAGAAGCCGTCCTCATGATAGGGCGGCTTCCTTATACACTGGGATTAAGCTATTGTTACCTTCCCTTCAAGGGGTCAAACTCAATTGTCAAAGGCTTCTCAGGTAGTTTTCTGATATCATTCCAAATCGTACGCTGCAGTTCATTCGTTGGTTCATGCGCCCACCCGCCCTGGCATGCTGCAAGATAGGTTCCTCTCTTCCAGAGTGCAAAGCCGAAATCGCTTGCGCTTGATTTAACAAGCTGACCGGACATAGGATGCAGCAATTTGGACTTCAGTGAGTCTATGTCTTTGGGGGTAAAAACGTTTTTCATACACCCTTCAACTCCAAATGGCATCGCCCCTCCGGCTGTATAGGCAACGCTTCGGCATGCCAATGCCGTCGCTCTTGCCGAGAATACTTCCTTTGAGCTTCCAATTATCGGTGTGACATTAATAATGGATATTTTATCCATCGGATAGACCGTTTCAATTGGAATGTCAGCTGGCCCCTTGTAAAACAGAGCTACGGCCCCAACATCTTTTCTCGTCTGCAGCACCGACCGTGCATAGGACAGTGGATCGCCTACGATTTCCTCGTTGGAATGGCGCAGAGCAATACCACAAACCTGCTTCATTTGGTCAATGACATTGGAAAATACGCCCTCGTCGATATCTGCGCAATTCAGATACAAGAAGTATTTTCCCTTGGTCTCTCCTTCACAAAATCCCCCCACCTTCTTGAGCCACGCAGCTCGGCGTTCTGACGCTGTCGGAACGGCGTTAGTTGTCTCTGCCAGGCAGTTTGCCGCAGTCAACAGAACAGTCGCGATTGCTATAGGCGTTTTTACGTTAAACATTGGTTGTCACTCCTGTATTTTTATCCCTTGCTTTACCATTTGAATTTTAATTGGGGCTGGTAGACTCATTGGGCGCAGGCCATCCCCCTCCATCTTTGCGTTGAGAGCCCGCCATAGTTCGATTGTTGACTGAGGATCGCCTTCTTCCTTAAAATGATTTAGGAGAACTTCTCGTGCAACCTCAACGCGATCCGCTTCTTTTTGCTGCCGCGTCTCCAGTTCTTTCATGAAATCCTCAAAAGTTCCACCGTTCTTAATCCATTCCGAAGCCTGTTTGCGCATGTTCGAGACTTCTTCCTTGATTTCACGCTCTTTTTCAGTGTCCTCTTCGCTATATTCTATCGGGTCCGTGAGCGATGCAATGAAAGAGTCCTTCAAGCTAACGTTCAATGGAATCGGCGGGACACGAACCCCAGGGACGATAAAATGGGAGAACCATATGTCGCTCTGATGCCTGAAAATCTGGCGTCTCCCATGCGCAAGAGCTTGATTTATCATGTCATCCGAACCGTAGGATACTTTATTCGTTTGACTATGAGGTGCTGAGAGAGGCACCTGAACCCCCGTGCAGGCAACGGATTGAGAGTTCGTTAAGACTCCCTCTGCTGCTTCTACTGAATCTTTTAGATGAACCTGTGCCTGCTTAGCGGATGAGTCTTTAGTTTTCAGCGACGGAAGCTTAGGTTTGTTGTTTGCTGCCGACTCGGAATTATATATGGCTATGAAACCGATCAAAGCTACAACGATCGCTACGATGAATGAGCAATATTTTATTAAATCCAGCGGATTGGATTTTTTAAGGTAACCAGCTTTCGCATTGCCCTCACTGACTCTAATGGCTGATATTCCCTTTGCGTCCAATTGTGCGAATACCGCCGACCTTGTCTCAGCATTAACGGTCAGCTGGCGAATCTCGCCGTCTTTATCTCTATAGGTTACAACCCATGATTTCATGCAGAACAACCTCTTGGGCACAAAGGGCGGACATCCTACATGAGGATGCCGCCCTCTGTTTCATGTCATTCTGATTGACTTGACCGATTAGGCACGCTTACGCTTGAGCGCAAGACCAGCAAGGCCCAAAAGCATCAACAGCCCGGACGTCGGTTCAGGAGCAGACGCGGCGGTCCAGCCAGACGCGGAGAACGTCGTCGCTCCAAAGCTTGCTGCGATAGCGGGCGTCATAGGATCATCAGAGCCAGCTGCATTCGCTGTCGCCGAGGAAAACTGGTACCAAATCTTGTTGGCGTCAGTCTTGTCGGTGTACACCAAAACCATGCTGTATTCTGCGGATGTTGAGGGGAGGTCAATCGCGACATTAGCGAAGCGCCCACGCGCATTGAACGAGCTAACGGTCGCCTTTGCCAAGGTCGTGTCCATTGCACCCTTGTCAAGGGCAGTCGTTGCCGCCGAGACATCGGACGACAATATAAGATACGCCATTGGCGATGTGCCAGCGACGGACCAAACATCACTGCCGTTCTTGACCGATGCGGTTGTAGCACCGGCTATCGTCCACGAGCATGCCGCAGCGTTGACTACAGCGGCTGTCATGGCAACTGCTGATAGTATGAGTAGTTTTTTCATTTTGTTTTCCTTTTTTTCTTTGCCTGACACACGTTGCGTCAGACCAAATTAGAGAGGAGATGCAACCGTGAAGGTTTTAGCTCCGGTAGTGTTGAGCCAGAATCCAGAACCTACAGGGAAAGTAATATCAATATACTCGCCCTCTGCGGTAGCCCAACCCGGACCCTTGGAGACCCACTGCTCTTCTGGAACGGTAAGATCTTCAATGGTGTCGGTGTAATAGTAATATGTCGCATATCCGACTCCAGGCGTATAAACCATCATCGTTTCGCCGTAGTCCGTGCAGTCCGCGACATCCAGCTTTACGTCCTGGATCTTGCCTGAGACAGGGAATGGAATCGAATAGAGGTTAAGAACGCCGGCTGACGTCTTCAGCTCTCCATCGCCAGAAGGGACCTGTCCAGAGACAGTGAATGTCTTAGCCGCAGTCGTGTTAAGCCAATAGGCCGAACCGGCGGGAAGAGTCAGGTCAACATACTCGCCCTCTGCGGTAGCCCAACCCGGACCCTTGGAGACCCACTGCTCTTCTGGGACGGTAAGGTCTTCAATGGTATCGGTGTAATAGTAATACGTTTCATAGCCAACGCCAGGGGTGTAGACCATCATCGTTTCACCGTAGTCCGTGCAGTCCGCGACAGGAAGAGTAATATCCTGGATCGAAATGCCGCCACCGGAAACAGCGTTCCACTGTGCGGCGTGAATGTCAAGCACGCCAGCGGCTGTCGTGATAGTATTATAGCCGACAACGGAAATGCTGTATCAAAGCCGCGTCTTTATGGGGCTAGGCGGTAGTCGCACGCGCAGAAGCGGTGCAGGGATGTGCAGTAAAACTTGTGCTCAGTAGCGACCGCTATTCGGTTGATTTGTTTAGTTGGACGTCGAAAAGGGCCGGAATTCCCTTGTCATTTAAAATGATGATTTCCCCGTCTTTGCCCTTTGTTTTGAAGGGGATGCATCCCAACTCTCCAGATTTTATTTCTATATCATTATGCGAGTGAACGACGAACGTCAAGTCTTTCTTGGCGACGAGATCTAGCTTGTGAAGGGTGTCGGCCCCGTCCATAATAGGTGTGATATACTGGGTCTCGCCAGTGGGAAGAATATTCATCACGCACAAGAAAGAGATGTTTTTTGTGCGTTCGTCCAGCTGCGACACTGTGACTTCTACAAGCTTCTTGAATTCAGAAGTGAAATTTTCGTTTGCCTTTAAAACCTCAAGGCAGCTGCGGTGCGGTTTGATGACGCGTATAGCGAAATTGAACAAGCTGGTAGCATCGGCGCTTTCGTAAAGAGCCATCGTGTTCAAGTTGTAGTGAAAGGCCATGCGCATGGACTCGTCATCATTCGGCAGGTGTGAAATTAGGTCTTTGGTTATCTTTAGAGAATCCACCCCATCAATCTTGCCGCGCAGCTGAAGACCGTAGGTGAACGCTACGGGCAAAATAGCCTTTGAGATAGAATGTAAATCAGACTTGGCAACTATTGCTTTGTGGATTGGTATCACTACTCTTTTGTAATAGTCCGAATCGGACTCGCCTTGTATGGGTTTTAGTCCATCGCGGAGAAGGGCCGTCCAGGCAAATGCATAGTCCGAATGGTACTCCTCATTGCTCGAGTTGATTTCCCACCATTCCTTTGTCTGGGAAATACCTAAGACCGGGAATGAAGCACCAGAGAGTTTTTCAATTCCCCGCAACGCGACGTAGACAGCGTCAAGGCTCGAGGATTCCATGACGGTATACATGAGGACTCCGACAAATTCCTTCTGCCCGGAATCGACGAGTCGGTTGATCGCGCCTTCCTCGAAATCCCGGTAATGAGATATGATGATCTGCGTCGCGTCGGAAAAAGAAATCGGTCCGTGTCTGCCGTCCGTCCCATTGTATGAGACGGTGCGGCGAGAGCCACCAAGAAATGGGGCGTTCTCCTTTTCCTTCCTGATAGAATATGCGGCTTCAATTTCATGGATGACCTTTGCGGCAATTTCGCCGGCTTCTGTCTTGTTGGTGGCAAGGACTGCGATTTCATCAAATGCGTGTCTGTCTCCGCCTCTCGCATCGTAAGCTTTCTTCATGACGTCAAGGGCCGACTGCAGCGTTTGAATCTGCGACTCGGCTGCGGCATAACTACTGGTGAGCTTCGCTTCCTGTTCGGACACCTTTTTCTCGAATCCATCAATGATGCGTTCTTCTGCAATGGAAATACGGCAATCAGCGACGCTCGTTACCTTCTCGTCAGTGAACTTCGCTATATGCTCGTTTAGGGTTTTGGCAACATACTCAGAAGTGAGTCGTTTTTGTATTTCGTCTTTTATGCCCTGAAATAATCCCCAGAAGCTGGCCAAGCCTACAGCAATTATGCCTAGGGTGTAGGGCCAGAATTTTCTTTTGATCTCCTTGACTCCTTCCGCTACCTTTAAGTCTATGTAGAGACTTATTTCGTTGTTGCCGAGATTCCCACACGAGTTTGAGACACCAAAGCTCGGCTGCGTGTTGGCATTCTGTTGATGTTGTTTTCTGTTCTTACTTTTTGACATGTCCTTTTCCCTTTCAATGAGATTAGTTAGAACTCAAGTGCCACAGGCTGGCAGTCATTCCCAGTTCCTGCGCGGTTTAGCCGCATTAGTTTTGGCAGATCGCGATATATGCCATGATAGCCAATTGCCACCATAATCAGCCGCCAAATCAGCGCGTGAAAGCCAAAGCATTTCTCTTCGGATTCATTTAAATATTCTTGAAAGTCGTTGTTGTCGAATTCGGCTGTTATCGGATTTTCTCCGTGCGCAATATCATTACGTAGCTTAAAAGTGTTGGCATCGCGGGATGAGGAGTAATCAATTTTGAAAAGCTCGAAAGGCCGCTTGAGAATTTCCTCGTTTGGCAATCGCTTGGTAAATATTTTGCGAAGCCTATTTTTAATACTTTTGCGAGCATCCGGGTTGATCGCTGCAGAGACCTTGTTCAGCGCTTGATGAATATCAAGTAAAAAACTTTTTTTGAATTCCGCAGGAATCCGGCATTCACATTCGGCAAAAGAACCTACCTTGGGGATCATTTCCTCGCCTGCAATATCGCAACGCACCCATTTCTTGAACATTTCGATGCAGGAGACATATGCTGACAAGCGCGCATAGACAAATGTTGATGCGAGAGTTGTGGATAATGCCTGCAGCAAATGGAATGGCAACATGAATCGTTTGGATTCCATAAGGGTCAGAAGGTTGGTGAAATGCGTTGCTTTTATGGGCGTCAATCGCCTTCGGAGGCGTGACAGAATCTCTGGTTCACCATCGATTCTGATAGAATCATCATGCTCGGCTTTGTCCAGATGCTCGCGGTGCATGCTTCTTATATCAGACTGAGCAAAGTAATCGTAAGGGTTTAAGGATATCATTGCGAACTTGCTGGTGGCACTCGATATGACGCAGCCGTTATAAGAAATGAACTTGGATGTGTCCGCGTCAAAAACAAACATCTGACCAAATGGATAATTGGCAGTGAAAAAGCCAATTGCAGATATAATCTTAAGAGTCATTTTTTGCACGGCATCATGATTGCTAACATCCAATGTTTCAATTACCATGTATTGATTTTGAGGTCGGTGCGGGTAAGATTGTCTGCTATACGCAACATATTGAATGCCGTTGTATTTAAATGTTATGCCAGAGTCGGATGTGCCAGTGATTTGAACATAGATGCGTTGGGATGGCTCGAATCCCCCTATGGGAATGATCATGTTTGGCGTGCCGTAAAAGAAGCGGGAGAAGTCTGGTGCATGCCATTGAGTGTTTTGTGGGATGATAATTCTAAAACGTCTTTGCGCAGTAATAGTTTCTCCTGGGTTTTCAAGTTGCGAAAACAAGGTGGTTGTACGCCAGTCTTCAAAATGCTGTTCTATGAGTAGTGCCTTTTTTATCTCTATGGAGATTCCTTCAGGGGTGACGGGCAATCTGAATGTAACATTCTCCAGCGACGACATGATATTCTGCTTCCCAATAGGATAGAGAGATTCACTATCGGATTCGCAAAGAATCCTGTTGTTATCTTTGAACCTTATGCGGCAGTCTGCTCCGTTTATTTCAGTGGTAAAACCATTGCAGAAAACTCTGACTACAGCATCTTCTGGTGATAAATTTCGTGAGAACGAAAAATTAGTGTTAGGGTTGCTCATATTGGTTTTCCTTAACTGTTAGAGATGAGATTGTTGTTGCAATGATATTTTATAGACCCTTTTGACTGTGGTACATGAGGCGCTTCTCGTCCTCGGTCATGCCGATGCCTGTGTCGGCGACGGTCAGCGTGAACTTCGACTTCTTCACGGCAAGAGCGACGGATACCTTGCCCTTGTCGGTGTATTTCACCGCGTTCTCCACGAGGTTGGCGACGAGCCTTCTCAACTTGTCCTCGTGGGCGCGAATAATGACGGCATCAGGAGGGCGCGAAACAACGAACTCGACGCCTTTGGCCTCTGCCTCGTCGCCGAACAATTCCTCGTAGTCTTCGACAATCTCTGTGAGATCGACGTTCGACACTTTGCCCCTGTCGATCCCGGTGTAGTTGCGGACAATCTCGGCATTGAGGTCGTACGTGACCAGCACAGATTCCGCCTTCGTCTTGATCGAAAGCAGGGCATCCCTCCGTCGATGCAGATGTTCTCGCCCGTGATGAAGCCTGCCTTGTCGGAGGCGAGGTAGAGGACCATGTTCGCGATGTCCATCGGGTTGCCGACGCGCCCGGCAAAGTGCTGGGAGGCGTCCGGCCCGTCGTATGATTTGGACGACGTGTCTATCCTGCCTGGCGAGCGTCGCTTTGTCCGCGAGGTCGCCGACGAACCACGGACCCTCCTGCACGTCGATCACGTGAACCGCCGCGTCTTCGCGCGCGAAGCACTCGGCGATGCACTTGCCGATGCCCTGCGCCCCGCCGGTGACGACCACCGCTTTGCCCTTGAATTCCATATCAGCCTTTTAGTGAGTGTTTTACTGTCCCTGCATTTGGGGGTCTGCAATCCAGGCGTCGAGCATGGTCCGAGCAATCGACCCGTGGCGCGGTATCTCCGGCGGGTGCTCGCGGTCGAACCATCCGGACTCCACGACCTCCTCGCCGTCGGGCGTGAGTTCGCCGGAAGTGTACTCCGCCCTGAAGCCGATCATGATGTTCGACGGAAACGGCCACGTCTGCGACCCGAAGTAGCGGATGTCCTTCATTTCGATTGATGCCTCTTCGCGGACTTCGCGGCGTATGGCGTCCTCAAGGCTCTCGCCCGGATCGACGAATCCGGCGAAAAGCGACCATACGACGCCACGGTAGTGTGTATTCCTTTGCAGGAGCACCTTGTCGCCCTTTGTGACGAGGACTATCACGGCTGGCGAAATCCTCGGGTAGACCGTGTAACCGCACTTCGCACACACGAGCGCCCGCTCGCACGGATCGGCGTGCGGCTTCATCTCCGCGCCGCAGCGTCCGCAGAAGCGGTTGGTCTCGCGCCACTCGGCGATCTCCGCCTCACGCGACGCCTCGTGCATCTCGTCGGGCGTCATGTCGCGGAAGGTATCGCGGAGGTTCTTCACTGTTCATCCTCCACAGCTTCAAATCGCTTCATCGTCCTGCCGTCGCGCTCTATGGTCTCGAAGAACATCTTGGCTGGGCGCACCCAGAGACCACCCTCGCCGTAGAGCGCTCGGTATACAACCATCTCCTCCAGCGTCTCGGAGTCCTTTGCGAACCCCTCAAGCCGGTAGAGATTGCCCTTGAAGTGCCGGAACGTCCGTCCGACGAGTTCTGCCTGTTCTTCTATCATACGCCCACGCATGATCCTTTGCGTAATATTATACCAAAACGGGGTTTTGGCTCTGTCAAAGCGCCGCCTCGAAATCTTTTGTCAGAAAGTTCCGGCGGATCGTCCTGTCTCCTCCACCGCCGCCTCCGCCCCCGCCTCCGCCGAGGCGCTGCTGGCGGTAAAGTGTGCAAAAGTGCTGGCGAGGATGCCTCGTCAGCATTTCTCTTATCTGGCATCTGGTAGTTGCTGTTAAATGCGGTCTTGTCTGTCGAATTGTTCACATAGCGTCCTGTGTTTGCGCGTCGCCCCTTGTTCGCTATCCTGAGAAATGGTATAATTTACCTTAATGAAAACAGCTATAAATCTGCTTGCGGAAGGTTAGGTGAAGGGGTTTGAAGTTCACCTACCAGTACAAGACAAGTGACGGTGTGCGGCATTCCGGAGAGTATGTCGCACGCTCCAAAACCGCTGTCTACGATGAGTTGCGGGCGAAGGGAATCAAGGCGTTTGGCGTTGAACCTGCCCCTGGCCTTCTTAATCGCATTTCGAGTCTGTTAGGTTGGCGGCTTCTCGCGATTTTGTTTCTGGTTGTCATATCTATAGTTGCCACAGTCGGCTATTTCCGTCTGAAGTCTGAGATTCCGGCGGTTGAGGACTCGGTTATCTTTGCCCCGATGCGGCGGCAAATAATTGGAGATACTGCGATCATAGAAGATGGGATCAAGAACGGATGGAGCGAGGTTTTCCCGGAAGAGGGGGAGCGGTTCCTGGCGTCCTTTGCAATCCCCGGTGTCCCGGCCGGTGTTAAGACCACAAATGTGGAAGAGCTGGAGAAGGCTTTGCGCAGGAAGGTCGTCGTCGAGCAGAATGACTCAATGGAGGCGAAGCAGATCAAGGCGATGGTCGAGGGGATGAAGGATGAGTTGCGCCGCTATCTTGAGAAGGGCGGTACGATCTCCAAATACGGCGAGCGCCTAGTCGACAGACAAGAGCAGGAACTTTCATATTACCGGCGCATCAAGGAGGAGATTGAAACCGCCGTGAAGAGCGGCCTCCCCGATGCCGAGATTGAGGCTAAATGGAAATCCGGTAATGCTGAACTTCGCAACATGGGGATTCGTCTCGTTCCCATGCCTGATGCGGCAGAGTAGTTTTCGCGTACCGCAAGGCCAAAAGCATACTGCTCTATACTGCACTACGGATTAGGTATGTCGCGTTGAATCAGGAGGGGGGACAGGCCTCACGAAGCGGTTGTTTTTCAGGCGGTTGGCGGGAGAGAAGGGGGAGAAGTGGCGCTGGGGAGTGGAGGGAGTTTGATGAAGTAGGAACGGACGGGGCTTCGCCCCGCACCCCGATGGGGGCCGCGAGCTGTAGGCGGCGAGAGGCCCCGCACCCGATGGGGCCGCGAGCTGTAGGCGGCAAGAGGCCCCGAACGCCGAGGGAACTGCGAACTGCTGGCGGCAAAAGGCCCCGAGGGAGCAATTTTTATAGGAAAGGGTAGTCTTATGGGGATGCGATTTTGGTATAATTACTGCCCATGAAACTTGAATACGCCAAAAGGGGACGACAGTTCTTTTTTGTGACGCTCGTTGTCGCCGAGCGGCGGCAGGTGCTGTCGAGCATCGCCGAGCTTGAGGCGAGCGGGCAGGCGGGCGCATCGGGGCGAGCCGGGCGGCCTGCGCTTCTGCCGCTTGGCGAGATAGTCGCCGCAGCCTTGAGGGCGGTTCACCGAGTTTGGCCCGCCGTCACGATAAGCGACTACGTTGTTATGCCAGACCACCTCCACTTTCTCCTCATCGCCGACTACAATCGCGACCGCGGCATTGCGCCGCTCTTCATCGCCCATCGTCTTGCCGATGCCGTTGAAAGGGCCCAGGCACTCGTGGAGGAGCGGAACGGACGGGGCTCCGCCCCGAACCCCGGCAGAGCCTCGCACCCCGGCGAAGGCCCGAACCCCGGCAGAGCCCCAAACCCCAGCGAAGGCCCGAACCCTGGCAGAGCGGCTGGGGCCCTTGCCGAGCGGCGGGTTGAGTTTATGGCCGGGTTGCTGCGCGAGGCCGCGGCCGCCGCTCGCGAGGCCGCGCCCGGCGAGCTGAAGGTCGAGCGAGGCCTCCGGTTTGGCGAGCGGCGCGGGGGTGCGGGGGCGCGTGCCCCCGTCCGTTCCGTCGTCTTCGCCCGCGACTGCTACATCGAGCTGTCGTTTGACTCGCGGCAGCTGAAGGCCGTTCGGCGTTACATAAAGCTCAACCCCGCCCGCGCCATCTGGAAGGCGCGACACCCCGACCTCTTCATCTGCTACCGCGCAATCAAGAGCGAGCGCTTCGCGGCGTTTGCGCCGCGCCGCTTCGACGCCATCGGCGCACTGCCGATACTCGGCTCGCCGTTTCTGTTTCACGTAAGGCTCACCCTCAAGAAGTCAGTCGCCGAGCATGAGGCGGCGATACAGGAGATCGTTGAGAAGGCGCGGCATGGAATGGTGCCGGTATCGGGCTTCATTTCTCCTGGGGAAAAGGAGGCTTTCAGGCGGCTCAAGGCCGAACCGTCGGCTCGCTTTCTGAAGCTGCTGCCGCACGCGCTTCCAGCCCGCTACGACCCTTCTGCCGAAGACAGCCGCGAAATAGCCGCCGGGCGACTCGTGATACTCTCGGCATTTCCCGATACCCCCGCAGTCGCCTCGCCCGCCATGAAGCGAGACCCCGCCGCCTCGCACCGCTTTCGGCAAAACTGCCTCGCGATGAACGACCTCGCCGCGAAGCTCTGCGGCGAGAGGTAGAAAATCGTGTAGAATACTTGCCATTGCAACAACTTAAAAGGAGAAAGTAATGGCAAGAGAAAAGGGTACGGGCAGTCTTCAGCTCGAAAAGAGCGGGCGGTGGACGATGAGGGTCGGTATCAAGGGCAAGCGGTACAGCCGCTCGACAAGGACTACCGACAGAGAAAAGGCCGAGAAGTTCTTAGAGAGGTTCTTGAGTCCGCTGGGGCTTGGGTCGCGGCGGTTGCCGCTGGCGGATGTTTGGCTTGAGTACGTGAAGTCTCCCGACAGGCGCGACCTCGCGCCGTCGACGCTCAATGCGAAGCGTCTCGTCTGGATGGACTTCGCCCGCTGGATGGAGCATCACCACCTCGAAATCGGCAACCTTGCCGAGGTGACTCATGAGGCGATTGCCGAATACCTCGCCTGCATTCGTGCCGAGGTCTGCGCGTCAACCTACAACGCCCGCATCTGCGTGCTGCGGGAGATATTCCACGTTCTGGCCGCTAGGGCGGGACTCGTCGACGACCCGTGGGAGGGGGTGCGGCTCCATGCCGACGACTGCCACAGCCGCCGCGAGCTGACCCTCGACGAAATCGAGCGGCTTATGAAGGCGGCGACGAAGGCGGGCGGCGAGTGGAAGCGGCTCTTTACCATCGGAATCTACACTGGCCTCCGCCTTGGCGACTGCTGCTGTCTCGCTTGGAACTCGGTCAACCTCGAACGCGGGGTGATACAGCTCATTCCGACAAAGACCCGAAAGCACGCGCACGGCCAGCCGGTGACGATTCCGATACACCCGCAACTCCTGACGGAGTTGCAGGGGGATGGGGAACGGGGAATGGGGAATGGGAAGTTACCGACAGGGCAGTTTGTAAACCCAACGCTTGCCGACTGGTACAAGAACAGCAAGTGGCGAATCAGCCACGGGCTGGAGCTGATCTTCAAGGCGGCGCACATCGAGACGAGCGTGAGGATAGAAGGGCGGCGAACCCGCACCCCGGAGGCGACGTTCCACTCCCTTCGCCACACTTTCGTCTCCCTTGCCGCGAATGCGGGCGTGCCACTGCCGGTCGTGCAGTCGATAGTCGGCCATTCCTCGACCGCAATGACGCGGCACTATTATCACGAGAATCTTGATGCGCTGCGTTCCGCAGTCGCATCGATTCCCGTGATAGGGGAACGGGGAATGGGGAATGGGGAACGGAGTGGGATGGGGAATGGGGAACGGGGAACGGGGAATGATTCTTCGGACAGGATTAACAAGATTGACAGGATTAAGAATGATGGGGCGGAGAAAAGGGGGCGGAGCGCCAACGTTCCCGCGCGGCTGAAGCGGCTCGACAAGTACCTCGCACGAGGGCTGATCACGCAGGAAGAGCATGACTCCCAGCGGGCGAGGATACTGACCGAGTTGTAGTCCAAGTTCTTTTCGTCGTGGGTTTGACACTATTTCGCGAAGTTTGATAAAATACTTGCTTAGGCATATACTGCCTATTTTGCCCCAAAAACGGGGGTGAAATGAGTGTGATGAGGTCAAAATGAACGAATTGAGCGAAATAAGGTCCGAGATAGACAGAATTGACGCCGAAATCGTCAGTCTGTTTGTCCGTCGCCTTGAAACAGTTGAAAAGATCGCTGAGTCAAAGCGCGCCTCCGGCAGGTCGATAGTCGACGCTGAGCGCGAGAAGCTTGTAAGGTCCCGCATACGCGCGCTTGCGGGCGAAAGATACGGAAACGACGTGGACCTTCTTTTTACGGCGATTTTCGACATCTCTAAGGCGCGGCAGCGCGCGATACTCTCAGAAGGGGGCAGATGATGGACAACAAGGTCAGGTTTTTCGACACGACGCTGCGCGACGGAGAGCAGGCGCCGGGGTACTCGATGAACATCGACGAGAAGATCCGCATGGCCCGACAGCTAGAGGCCATGGGAGTCGACGTAATCGAGGCGGGTTTCGCGATTGCGAGTCCGGGGGACTTTGAAAGCGTCCGCCAGATCGCGCGCGCGGTAAGGGAGCCCGTCGTCGCTTCGCTCAGCCGCGCGCTGGTCAAGGACATCGACGCCGCATACGACGCGGTCAGGGAGGCCGCGCGCCCGCGTATCCACACGTTCCTCGCGACCAGCGACATCCACCTGGAGTTCAAGCTCAGAATGACCCGCGAACAGGCGCTCAAGCGCGCCGTGGAGGCGGTTAAGTACGCGAGGGGGAAGTGCGGCGACGTCGAGTTCTCGCTTGAGGACGCGAGCCGGACGGATCCGGACTACATGTGCCGCGTTGTCGAGGCCGTCATAGCCGCGGGAGCGACGACGGTCAATTTGCCGGATACCACGGGCTACGCGACGCCCGGCGAGATCCACGACATGGTGTCCAACGTGATGAACCGCGTTCCGAACATCGACAAGGCCGTCATCTCAATGCACTGCCACGACGACCTCGGTCTCGCCGTCGCAAACACCCTCGCGGGAATCGCGGCAGGCGCGCGCCAGGCCGAGTGCTGCGTCTGCGGAATCGGCGAAAGGGCAGGCAACGCCGCGCTTGAGGAGATCGCGATGGGGCTGCGCGTCAGGCGCGACTCGTACGGACTCGAATACGGCATCAAGACCGAGGAGATCGCGAAGACCGCACAGCTCCTTGCGTCCATCACCGGCGTCAAGATCGCCCCGAGCAAGGCGATCGTCGGAGCCAATGCGTTCGCGCACGAGTCCGGCATCCACCAGCATGGCGTGATGGCCAACGTAAAGACGTACGAAATCATGACTCCCGAGTCCGTCGGCTTCAAGAAGACCGCCCTCGTCCTCGGCAAGCACTCCGGGCAGCACGCCTTCTCGCGCCGCCTCGCCGATCTCGGCTACAACGTCGACAAGACGCTGGAGGACAGGCTCTTCGCGGACTTCAAGAAGCTCGCCGACCGCAAAAAGACGATCGAGGACCGCGACATCGTTGCGCTCGTCGAGACCGCGACCGGCCATACGCCGGGCGAGAACGACTGGAAGCTCAAGAACTACGTCGTCTCGTCCAGCAACAAGATGTTCTCGACCGCATGCGTCACGCTCGTCAGGAACGGCAAGGAGGTCACGGAATCGGCCTTCGGCTCGGGACCTGTCTTCTGCTGCATACGCGCCGTCGAGAAGATCGTCAAGCATTCGTTCTCGCTCCTCGACTACCAGATACAGGCCGTCACCGAGCGTAGGGACGCGCAGGGCGAGGTCCTAGTGAAGATCAGCGACGACGCAGGGACGTACCGTGGGCGCGGCGTGTCGACGGACATCATCGAGGGCTCGATCCTCTCGACGCTCGACGCTGTCAACAAGATGCTGGGCGACCCGAAGGGCAAGTCCCTCGGCACGGGCGCGGCAAGCAAGGCGCAGCATACGTTCGAGGACGATCTGCTGACAGGAAGAACAGACAAGCAAAGGGATTGAACGACATGGGAATGACAATGAGCCAGAAGATTCTCGCGGCTCACGCGGGAGTCACTGAAGTCAGGGCGGGCGAACTGGTCATGGCGAAGCTCGACCTTGTTCTCGGCAACGACATCACGACGCCCGTCGCGATCGGCGAGTTTCCGAAGTTCGGGCGCGAGAGCGTGTTCGACAAGGACAAGGTAGCGCTTGTCCCCGACCACTTCGCGCCGAACAAGGACATCAAGGCCGCGACGCAGTGCGCAGCGATGAGGTCCTTCGCGCGCAGCCAGGACATCACGAACTACTTCGAGGTCGGTCACGACTGCGGCGTCGAGCACGCGCTTCTCCCCGAGAAGGGCCTCGTTACCGCGGGCGACCTTGTGATCGGCGCGGACAGCCACACGTGCACCTACGGCGCGCTCGGCGCGTTCTCGACGGGCATCGGCTCGACGGACATGGCGTGCGGAATGGCGACGGGAAAGACGTGGTTCCGCGTTCCGACCGCCATCAAGGTCGTGCTGAAAGGCTCGCCGCGCCACTACGTCGGAGGCAAGGACGTCATTCTGCACCTCATCGGCATGATCGGCGTTGACGGCGCGCGCTACCAGTCGCTCGAGTTCACGGGCGATGGCGTTGAGGCGCTTTCGATGGACGACCGCTTCACGATCGCTAACATGGCGATCGAGGCAGGCGCGAAGAACGGCATATTCCCGGTCGACGGACTCACCCGCCGGTACCTCTGCGAACGGAAGGCGAAGGAGCCTGTCGTGGTCGAGGCGGATCCAGACGCGATATACGAGCGCACCATCGAGATCGACCTCTCGAAGCTCGAGCCGACCGTCGCCTACCCGCACCTGCCGGAGAACACGAAGCCTGCCGCCGAGGCGGGGGACGTCAAGATCGACCAGGTGGTCATCGGCTCCTGCACCAACGGGCGCATAACCGACCTGAGAATCGCGGCCTCCGTCATGCGCGGCAAAAAGGTCGCCCGAGACGTCCGCTGCATCGTAATCCCCGCGACCCAGCGCATCTGGCTGCAGGCGATGGAGGAGGGGCTCCTGAAGACCTTCGCGGAGGCTGGCTGCGTCGTTTCGACGCCGACGTGCGGCCCGTGCCTCGGCGGATACATGGGCATCCTCGCGAAGGGCGAGAAGTGCGTCGCGACGACGAACCGAAACTTCGTGGGGCGCATGGGCCACGTCGAGAGCGAGATATACCTTGCCTCGCCAGCCGTCGCCGCCGCAAGCGCGATCGCCGGGCGCATAGTCGTTCCCGAAGACTACCGCTGATGGGCCCATGGACTTGGATGAACGAGACGTCGCCGGCCTGATAGCGCGAGCCGCGGCAAATCCGCCGCGGACGATGTCCGTCGAGGAGATGGAGCTTCTGCTTTCCGTCGAGGACCCCGTGCTGCTGAAGGAGCTGTTCGACGCCGCATACGCCGTGAAGCTGCGCGAGTGCGGCAGGGGCGTCGCGCTGCGCGGGCTTGTCGAGGCCGGCAACTGCTGCGCCAAGGACTGCTACTACTGCGGGATAAGGAAGTCGAACGCGAAGGCGTCGCGCTACATGCTCGACGAGGACGAGATCGTAGGCTGCGCGGAGCAGGCCAGTCGCTTCGGCTACGGCTCGCTCGTTATACAGTCGGGCGAAATAGAGTCCGAGGCGCACACGAGGTCCATCGAGCGCATCCTAGCCCGCATCGCGCCGCTCGGGCTGGGGGTGACGCTTTCGCTCGGCGAGCAGGAGGAGTCCGTCTACAGGCGCTGGCGCGAAGCTGGGGCGACGCGCTATCTGCTCCGCATCGAGACGTCGAGTCCGCGCCTCTACTCCACTCTCCACCCCGCCGAGTGCAGCTGGGCCCGTCGAGTCGAATGCCTGCGGGCGATAAAGCGCTGCGGCTACCAGCTCGGGACGGGCGTCATGTGCGCGCTGCCTGGGCAGACGATGGCCGATCTTGCGCGCGACATCGCGTTCTACGCGGAAGTCGACGCGGACATGATAGGCATGGGGCCCTACATTCCGCACCCTGACACGCCGCTCGCGGCAAAAGCGCCGCGGATGGCGGACGAGGAGAGGCTTCTGCTGGGGCTGAAGATGATCGCTGTCACGCGGCTCTACCTCCACGACGTCAACATCGCGGCTTCCACGGCGCTCCAGGCGCTGGCGCACGACGGACGCGAGCGCGGCATCCTAGCGGGGGCGAACGTCATAATGCCGAACGTGACGGACACGAAGTGGCGCAGGTCCTACACGCTGTACGACGGCAAGCCGTGCCTTGACGAGAACGCCAAGATGTGCCAGGGGTGCCTTGAGCGGCGCGTGGCGTCCATAGGCGAGCACCTGCTTTACGGACAGCTCGGCGACAGCCGTCACTTCGTCCGTTGCCACGTCGATTCGATGGCATAGAAATATCAGGGTAAAATTGGTATAATAGTGTCATAAGGCTGGGTTGGACGCTTTGCGTTCCGGACGTTCCAGCCGAAAACGACATAATACCAATCGACTATGGAATACAGGCGAAAATCGGACGGCAAAAAGGTATCCTTGCTGGGATACGGCGCTATGCGCATGCCAACGACAGACGGCGGACACGCCAACGGCTGGAACAAGGAGGGCTACTCGAAGTCCGGCATCGACCAGCCGCTGCTCAACCGCCAGGTCAAGATGCTGCTGGACGGCGGCTGCACCTATTTCGACACGTCGCCCGCGTACTGCCGCGGCGAGTCGGAGGGATGCCTCGGCATCGCGCTCGCTGAGTCTGGGTACGGGCGGGAGGACTACGTGATCGCGACGAAGCTCTCCAACTTCGCGCCGCAGCAGTATCCGCTCGCCGAGTGCCGGAAGATGTTCGAGAACTCCCTCAGGTTCCTCAAGACGGACTACATCGACAACTACCTTCTCCACGCGATCGGCAACGGCGGGTTCAAGACGTTCTCGCAGCGCTACATTGAGAACGGCGCGGCTGACTGGTGCGCGGAGCTTCGCGAGTCGCGCAGGATACGCAACCTCGGGTTCTCTTTCCACGGCGACCCCAGGGCGTTCGAGTGGTGCATGGAGCACCACGACAAGTACAAGTGGGACTTCTGCCAGATACAGATGAACTACGTCGACTGGCGCCACGCAAAGGAGACGAACGACCGCAACCTCGACGCGGAGTACCTCTACAAGACGCTGACGGAGCGCAACATCCCCGTCGTCATCATGGAGCCGCTGTTGGGCGGACGCCTTGCGCGCTACAACTACGCGCTTGCGCAGACGCTGACGCCGCTTGACCCAGAGGCGTCGCTTGCAAAGTGGTCATTCCGATTCTGCGGCACCTATCCGAACGTCATGACCATCCTATCCGGCATGACGCGCACCGAGCACATCGAGGAGAACCTTGAGACATTCAACAACTTCAAGCCGTGCGACGAGCGCGAGCTGGAGGCGCTGGAACGCGCGGCGCTGGCGCTGCTGAAGCTCAGCACCATTCCCTGCAACGACTGCAAGTACTGCATGCCGTGTCCTTACGGACTCGACATCCCCGCGATCCTGACGTTCCGCAACCAGGTTCTGACGGCGAAGGTCAAGCCCTCGCCTAGGGAAATCCTCAAGATGTACGCGAAGGCCGTCCCCGACAGGCTTCGCAGGGCGAACCACTGCATCGGATGCGGACTCTGCGTCTCGCACTGCCCGCAGTCGATAAAGATACCCGACGAACTCGCGCAGATCGACGAATGGGTCGAGAGCGTAATAGCGGAGGTGATGAAATGAAGATTTGGCTTAAGCGCATACTAGCCGCCGTTATGCTCGTCGCCGTTACGGGCGCGTTCTTCGGGCTGCCGACCGCCATAGCGTGCAAGGCGCAGCCCGCGCTTTCGTGGACGTTCCTCGCGGTTCTGCTGCTCACGCCCCTCTTCGGGCGCCTGTTCTGCGAGACGATGTGTCCGCTCGGCATCCTCCAGAGCGTCGTGAACCGCATTTTCCATCCGAAGACTGCGGTACGCCGCGTCTGCACGCGCCTGCCGCAGTCGGGGCTGCAGTTCGCCGTCCGCTGGCTCATCCTCGGCGCTTTCGCGGCGCTTGTGCTGCTGGGCTTCGGAGGCGCGGCGTGGATGCTCCTTCCGTATTCCATCTACGGCAAGGCGCTGACCATGTTCGTGCCTGGCGTTGTGCTGTTTGCGGCGATCATCCTGCTCGCTGCGGCGACCAAGGGCCGCTTCTGGTGCAACTGGGTGTGCCCTGCGGGAACGCTTTTCAACCTCCTCAGCTGGCGCAGCGTCTGCTGCCACAAGGTCGGCCCCGGGTGCGCGAACTGCAAGGCGTGCTTCCCGAAGAAGGCGGCCGCTTCGGAGAACAAGCCCGAGCAGGCGCCGTCCGAAGGCGTGACGCGTCGCGAGGTCCTTCAGGGCATGGGAGTTGTCGCGGCCGTTTCGGCAGTCGAAAAGACGACGGACGGCGGGTATGCGCTTGTTTCGCTTCCAGGCGTGCCTGACCGTCCTGCGGCGATTCTGCCGCCGGGGGCGAGGGACAGGGAGCTCTTCAACACGCTCTGCGTGGGATGCGGGCTCTGCATCGCGAAGTGCCCTGGGGAATGCCTGGTCGCCTCTACGAAGCTCAAGACATTCGGCCAGCCGGAGATGTCGTTCCAGCGCGGCGGATGCCTCGTGTCGTGTCCGCAGAAGTGCGCGCAGGCGTGCCCTGCGGGCGCAATCGTGCGCCTCGCCGACGTCCCGCGCAAGGACATCCACATGGGCCATGCCATCTGGCGCAAGGACCTCTGCCTGCGCAACACCGAAGGCGTCCAGTGCAAGGCGTGTTCGCGCAAGTGTCCCGTAAAGGCGATCGAGATCGTCAACGGCTTCCCTGTGGTCGACAAGGAAAAATGCATCGGCTGCGGCGTCTGCGAGAGCGTCTGCCCGTCGCGCCCGATGCCTGCGATCATCGTCAAGGGCTTCGACCGCCAGCGCGTCGTGCGTCCGTTCAATGTGGACGACCTGCTCTCCGAGATGACGCGGCTCGTGAGGGACGGCGCGTCCGTAGTCGCTGCGCGAGACGGCGTCATCGCGGCGCAGGAAACCGGCAAGGGCGTTCTGCCGATCATGTCGCTTTTCGAGAAGCGCGCCCTTGCGCGAGCGGTTGTCGTCGACAAGGTCGTCGGCCTTGCGGCGGCGTCGGTATGCGTCGTCGGAAAGGCGAGACGCGTCCATGCGCTTATCATGAGCGAGGACGCGATGGCGCTTCTCAAGGCGTCCGGAATCGAGGCTTCCGCGGAAGAGGTCGTCCCGCAGATCCTTGACAGGGGCATGGCGGGGCGGTGCCCGATGGAGCAGGCGGTGGACGGCAGGACGACACCCGAGGAGATGGTTGCGGCGCTCAGGGAGAAGATGGGGCTGCCGCCGATGGACAAAAGAGAAGGACATAGATGAGCAGCAAGGAAGACTGGTATTTCAGGAACGTTGACGGCAGCGTGTATGGTCCGACGGACCTTGCATCGCTGTCCGTCTGGGCGAGGGAAGGGCGCGTGACGCCTGCGGGATACGTTTCGCGCGACGGGCGCGATTGGATGCCCGCGCCCTCGCTCGTGGAACTTGATATGAAGTGGCTGGTCGAGACCGAGCCGAGGAAGTGGTTCGGCCCGTTTCACATCGACGTCGTCAACGGGCTGCGCGCGAAGGGCTCGCTTCCGCCTGGGGCGCGCGTCTACAGGCTTTGGGACGGCGATGCCGCCGAGCCTGCGCCGAAGGTCGTCGAGAAGATCGTAGAGAAGGTCGTGGAGAAGCCTGTCGAGAAGATCGTCGAGAAGGAAGTCGTGAAGGTTGTCGAGAAGCGCGTCGAGGTGCCGGTCGAGAAGACCGTCGTCAAGGAAGTGCGCATCGAGGTTCCCGTTGAAAAAGTGGTGGTGAAGGAAGTCCGGGTCGAAGTTCCCGTCGAGCGCATAGTCGAGAAGCGCGTCGAGGTGCCCGTAGAGAAGATCGTAGAAAAGGAAGTCGTCAAGGTAGTGGAAAAGCGCGTCGAAGTCCCTGTCGAGAAGATTGTCGAGAAGGAAGTAGTGAAGGTAGTGGAAAAGCGCGTCGAGGTGCCGGTCGAGAAGACCGTTGTCAAGGAAGTGCGCGTGGAGGTGCCTGTAGAGCGCGTTGTCGAGAAGATCGTCGAGGTGCCGGTTGATCGCGTCGTCGAGAAGATCGTCGAGGTTCCCGTCGAGGTCAGGCCGTCGCGCGACGCCTATGGCGACGCGGCGCCAGCGGCGCGTGTGGAGATGGCGAAGTCGGCGGACGCCTTCCGCGGGATGTTTAAGGGGGCGGACCGCAGCAGCATGGCCGCGCTGGAGGCTGCCGCGCGGCGCGAGATACTTGCCGCTAAGCGCAGCAGGTCAGGAATTGATTTATTC
Source organism: Lentisphaerota bacterium (assembly GCA_015061665.1). Lineage (GTDB taxonomy): Bacteria > Verrucomicrobiota > Kiritimatiellia > RFP12 > UBA1067 > UBA1067. The sequence continues at coordinate 15,416 of SUWC01000019.1, read as the reverse complement.
AGAAGGAAAACGAAATGAGCGAAGCAAATTGGTGGCTTAAGGCCGGCGAAGAGACATTCGGGCCGGAAACGCGCGATCGCCTGATCGAGTGGGCGAAGCTTGGACGCATCCAGCCTGGGCAGTTCGTCGGCGAGAACAAGGAAAACTGGCGGCGTGTCGAGGATGTTGATTTTCTCGACATGCGCTTTTCCATCGATCTCGGCGACGGAAACCCGAGGGGGCCGTTCAACAAAGAGGCCGCGGACGCGCTCATCGCGAGCGGCAAGCTTCCACTTACAGCAAAGGTAATCGAGACGCGTCCTCCCTTCGGAGCGGAAGCCGAGGCGACGCCAGAAGTGACGGCTCCTGCGCCTGACCCTGCGCCAGCCCCAGCGCCCGACCCTGCGCCAGCCCCTGCGGAAGCTGCGGAGGGCAGCGTGGCCGAGGGGTCTGTCCCCGTGCCTGCGGAGGCTGATCCCGTTGAAGAGGAGCCCCCGAAGGTCGTAGAGCGTATCGTCAAGATCGAGGTTCCCGTCGAGGTTGAGAAGATCGTCGAGGTGCCGGTCGAGAAGATCGTCGAAAAGCTCGTCGAGGTGCCTGTGGAGCGCATCGTCGAGAAGGTCGTCGTAAAGGAAGTGCCAGTCGAGAAGATCGTCGAGAAGGAAGTCGAGAAGATCGTAGTCGACGACCATCGCATAAAGGAGCTAGAGAAGCTGCTGGAGGAGGAACGCCGCTACACGAGCGAGCTCCAGGCGCGAATCGACGCCGCGACTGAGGAGGAGCGCCGCCATACGAGCGAGCTTCAGGCGCGAATCGACCACAACTCGAAGGAGGCGGCGGACCGCGAGGCGCGCATGCGCGCAGCGGCCGAGGAAGCGGCAAAGGAGTCGGGGCGACGCGAGAGCAAGCTCCGCGATCAGATCAAGGCCCTTGAGGACGAGCTGCGCCGCCTGCCGCAGACCGCAAGCGAAGTCGCGAGCATCCAGGCGGCGATATACACGATCATGACGAAGGAGGCCGCCGAGCTTGCGGAGGAACTCGACGTCGAGAAGAAGGAGATGGAGGACTACCGCCGCCGCTACCAGGAGCGCAGCGAGCGCCTCCTCAACCGCCGCCACGACCTCCTCCGTCGTGCAGGCGCGAACATCGAGGAGATGACGCGCAAGGCGCTTGTGGACCGTCCCGAGGATCCGCGCACGGCACAGCTCCGCCGCGAGTACGAGGACTACCGCAGCCAGGCGGAGCGCAGGACGCGCGAGGACGCGCGGAAGATATCCGAGCTTACGGACGCCCTGCGCCTCAAGCAGGTCGCAGAGGCGCGCGCTGCGGAGGGGCTCAAGGACATCACGCAGCTCCGCGCCGAGCTTCAGCTTACCAAGGAGACCCTCAAGAAGCGCGAGCAGGAGCTTATGTCCGAGCGCCAGAGGAACGAGGACCTCCAGCAGCAGCAGGCGGTCGGCCACCAGATGATGATGGCGAAGCTTGCGAACCTTGAGTCGCCGTCCATCGGCACCAGCCAGTCGCTTGCGACGAACCAGAGCCGCGAGGCGCGAATGGTGAAGCTGCCGCGCTGGATGAAGATCGGCAAGTAGTTTTCCGTGAACAGAGGAAAGGAGCGAACAAAATGGACAAAGCGTATTTCGACAAGGCTGCGGGCTATCTGCCTGACCTGTGCTTCGAGAAGGTGCCGGATCTCGGCATACTGCTCGGCAGCGGCTGGGGCGAGGCGCTTACGGCGGACGAGGTTCTTGTCCGCATTCCCTACAGCGACATACCCGGGCTCGGCGCGTCGACGGTGAAGGGCCATTCCGGCGAGTTTGTCCTCTTCAGCCGCTACGGGCGCGTCGTCTGCGCCTGGTGCGGACGTCGCCACTACTACGAGGGAGTCGGATGGGAGCCCGTCGTGATGCCGATCGAGATACTGCGACGCATGGGCTGCGGAACGGTTCTCCTCACGAACGCCTCGGGCGGAATAAACCCGGCGCTCCGGCCTGGCGATTTCGTGATTCTTCGCGACCACATCAACATGGTGGGCGTCAACCCGCTCATCGGCGCGCACCGTCCCGAATGGGGCGAGCGATTCCCCGACATGTCGGAAGTCTACAACCGCCACCTCTCCGAGCTGCTGCACGGCATAGCCAACAGGCGCGGACTGCGCGTCATGGACGGCGTGTATGCGTACACGTCGGGTCCGTGCTACGAGACGCCTGCGGAAGTTCAGTCCTACAAGGCGCAGGGGGCGGATGTCGTCGGCATGTCCACCGTTCCCGAGGCTGTCTTTGCAAAGGCCTGCGGCATGAAGGTCGCAGGCGTGTCGCTTGTCTCCAACCTTGCGGCCGGCATTTCGCGCCGCGCGCTGAACCACGAGGAGGTCGTCGCCGCAGGCGAGACGGCGAAGCCCCACATGGCTGCGCTGATCGACGACTTCATCCTGCAGAACTGATGATCGAGGACGAAATATCGGACTTTACGGGCGCGCTCCAGTTCGAGCGCGCGATGTCCGAGAACACCTGCCAGGCGTACTACAGGGATCTGCGCCGCTTTGCGCAGTTCCTCAAGTCGCGTGGAATCGACGACGCCAGGAGCGTCGAGCGGAGCCACATAGCCGACTTCCTCGGCGAGGAGCGAGGTGCCGGCATGGCGTCGTCGACGCGCATGCGGCGCACGGCCGCGATCAGGATGTTCTTTCGGTTCCTCAGGGAGCGACGGCGCGTTTCGTCCGACCCTACCGATCTGCTCGACACTCCGAAGCGCGAACTCGTCCTGCCGCGCGTCCTTTCCGAGGAGGAGGTCGGCGAGATGATCGACGCCGTTTCGGGGACGGAGCCGCGCGAGCTGCGCGACCGCGCGATGCTTGAGGTCTTGTACGGAGCCGGGCTGCGCGTCAGCGAGCTGTGCGACCTGCAGATGGACGACATAATAGGCGACGGCGAACTTCTGCGCGTCATCGGCAAGGGGTCGAAGGAGCGCGTCGTCCCGATTGGGCACGGCGCGGGGAATGCGCTGAATGCGTATTTCGCCTCTGGCCGCGGCGCGTTTGCGCGCGGCAACGGATACGAGACCCACGTCTTTCTGACGCGGCTGGGACGTCCGTTCACCCGTCAGGGCGTATTCAAGGTGATACGCGAAAGGGCGGCGGCGGTGGGCATTGCGGCGGACCGCATTTCGCCGCATGTCATGCGTCATTCATTTGCGTCGCACATGCTTCGGCACGGTGCGGACATACGGGCCATACAGGAGCTACTTGGCCACGCCGACATCGGCACCACGCAGATATACACCCACGTCGACGACCTGCATCTGGGCGAGGTCCACCGCAAGTACCATCCCCGCGCCTGATGAGCAACGCGTTGCGGCGATTTTTGCTATAATATACACAAATAGTTTGCGCTTATGACACTAAACCCCTGTTTAAGGCGCGAACTGGTCAATAATGGAGAAAATAGCAACATGAAGATAGATACACTGTGCGTGCAGGGCGGCTGGTCCCCGAAGTGCGGAGAGCCCCGTCAGGTGCCGATTTATTCCTCGACGACTTTCAAGTACGATACGACCCAGCACATGGCCGACCTCTTCGACCTCAAGGCCAGCGGCTACTTCTACACCCGTCTCGCCAACCCGACCAACGACCAGGTCGCAAAGAAGATCGCGGCCCTTGAAGGCGGCGTGGCGGCGATCCTCACCAGCTCCGGACAGGCGGCGTCTACGTTCTCGGTCCTCAACCTCTGCTCGGCCGGCGACCACGTCGTTTCCTCCGCCCAGATCTACGGCGGAACGTTCAACCTCTTCGCCGTCTCGCTCAAGAAGCTCGGCATCGAATTCACTTTCGTCGACCCCGACGCCGACGAGGCCGAGATACAGAAGGCATTCCGCCCCAACACGAAGTGCGTCTTCGGCGAGACCGTATCCAACCCGTCCGGCTGCGTCCTCGACATCGAGAAGTTCGCGCGCATCGCGCACGCAAACGGAGTGCCGCTCATCGTCGACAACACCTTCCCCACCCCGGTGCTCTGCCGTCCCTTCAAGTTCGGCGCGGACATCGTGACTCACGCGACGACCAAGTACATGGACGGACACTCCTCGCAGGTCGGCGGCTGCATCGTCGACAGCGGCAACTTCGACTGGGAGGCGCATGCCGACAAGTTCGGCTGCCTCGTGGATCCCGATCCCTCCTACCATGGGCTCTCCTACACGAAGCAGTTCGGCAAGATGGCCTATGTCGTCAAGTGCACAGCCCAGCTGATGCGCGACTTCGGTTCGATTCCCTCCCCGTTCAACGCCTTCCTGCTGAACCTCGGTCTCGAGTCGCTCCACGTCCGCATCCGCCGCCACGCCGAAAGCGCACTCAAGGTCGCAAAGTGGCTCAAGACGCAGGAGAAGGTCGCGTGGGTCAACTTCGCCGGGCTGGAGGACTCGCCGTACAATGCCCGCGTCAAGAAGCAGTTCGACGGCCCTTCGCCCTGCGGCGTCATGACCTTCGGCATCAAGGGCGGGCGCGAGGCGTCCATCCGCTTCATGGACTCCCTGAAGCTCGTCGGCATCGTCACCCATGTAGCCGACGCCTGGACGTGCGTCCTTCACCCTGCTTCCCACACCCACCGCCAGCTGACTGACGAGCAGCTCAAGGCGGCCGGAATCCCGCCGGACCTGATCCGCCTGTCGATCGGCCTGGAGGATCCCGACGACATCATCGAAGACCTCGCGCAGGCAATGGAGAAGGTTTGACGCCGTCCGTCCACATAGAAGGTAAGTCGCCGAAGGCGCTCGGGATAGCCAAGTCCCGCGTGGCCTCGGCGGCTCGCTTCTTCGCCACGCGCTCCTCGGAACGCGTCGGCGTGCCGTTCCACGAGGTCACCGTCATCCTGCAGGACGACGCAGGGTCCAGCGAGGCGCACGTCGGCATAATGGGCGTCGAAGGCGCGACGGACGTAATAACGCAGCGCTACGAGGCGATTCCGCCGGAGCCGCCAGGCGTCTACGGCGAGCTATACGTGAACGTGGACATGGCATTGCGCGCTGCTCCGAAGCGAGCGGGATGGTCGCCTGCAAGCGAGCTTCTGCTCTACATCGCCCACGGCATGGACCATCTTTCGGGCGAAGACGACCACGAGCCGGAAGGCTACGCGCGGATGCGGTCGCGCGAGTTGCGCTGGCTCAGGGAATTCAGCAGGATGGCATAGGAGGCGAGAATGGACTATGCTGCGACATTGGCCATAGCGGGAAAGCGGCTGCTGCGCAGTTTGGTTCTTTTCATGCCGATTTTCGGCGCCCTGAGCGCCGGAGCGATCGATGCGTCCAACAAATACCGCAGTCCCCGAAACCCCGAGCGCCCGATTCGCGCTTCGACCGAGCTGATCGTACTGCACACGACCGAAGCGGCGGCGAAGGGCTCGCTTTCCAAGCTTTCCGAGCGCGGCGAGGCGCACTACTGCGTAACTGAGGACGGCTCGGTGTACAGGATCGTCGACCGCGATCGCGAGGCGTTCCATGCGGGGCGCTCGATGTGGAACGGACGTGAAGACGTGGACAAGTTTTCCATCGGGATCGAGTGCGTCGGCTACCACGACCAGTCAATGCCGCTCGTGCAGCTCCTCGCGATCCGCGACCTCGTCAAGGAGCTCAAGTCGATGTACCGGCTTTCGGACGACCGCGTCGTCTGCCACTCCAACGTCGCGTACGGCGCGCCCAACAAGTGGCACAAGCGCAAGCACCGCGGGCGCAAGCAGTGCGGCATGCTCTTCGCTATGCCGAGCGTCCGCAAGATACTCGACCTCAGGTCTCGCGCCGCATCCGACCCAGATGTCCGCGCCAAGCGGCTTGTCGTGGGAGACCAGTATCTTGAGCGCGTGCTCTACGGCAACGTGGACACGATGGCGGCCGTCTACGCGAAGGCCTCCGTGCAGCAGCCGTCCAGCGGACGCGGCATCATCGACTGGATAACGGGCGCGCCAAAGCCGAAGGCCGTGGCCGTTCCGAAGCCCCCGCCGAAGCCGCAGGCCGTGGCGCAGGCGAAGCCGGCTCCGAAGAAGCCGCAGCCCGCGGCCGCCGCGCCAAGGCCGCAGAGGAAGTCTCCGCCGACGTCGATCGCGGACCTTCGGGCGCGCGGCTACAGGCTGCGCGGAAACATATCGCCTTTCAACACCGCCTCGCGCCTTGCGGGCGGACGCTGGAATTCGCCTGACACTTACTACACGATACGGAACAAGGTGATTCCAGGGGACAAGATCAACCCGGCGCGCATAGAGCGCGACATGGGCGTCTGGATGAGGTAGAACGAATGATTGAGAACATGCTCATAGAGGCAAGCGCAGGAACGGGCAAGACGCAGGCGCTTGCGACACGTCTGATAGAACTCCTGAGGCTTGGCGTGAAGCCGCACGAAATCGTCGCGCTGACGTTCTCGCGCCTCGCGTCAGGCGAGATCTTCGAGCGTTTCGTCTCGCTGCTTGCAGAGAGCGCCGCGAAAAACCCCGAGGACGTCAGGCTCCTGCGCGAGACGATAGCGACGCAGCACCTCTCGCAGATCGGCACGCTGGACGGATACCTCTTCCGCATAGTGCGCAGCTTTCCGCTTGAGCTCGGGCTCGTAGGCGACCTGAAGATCATGGGAAAGTACGACGAGGAGTCTGAGATATCGCGAGTCTCCTTCTCGATCCTGCGCAGGACCGACCCTGCTGCGAAAAAGGCGTTCTCCGACGCATTCGCATACGCGATGGGCGGACGCAACGTCCGCAGGTTCATCGACAGGTACAGGCAGTTCATCCACGACTGGCACGAGATATATCTTGCGCTCCCTGGTCCGCAGGGGCTCGGCGACCCCTCCGCGATCTGGGATCCAGTCCCCGCCTTCGTCAACGCGACGCGGAAGACCCTCGCCTGCGCGGCGGACTCGCTTGCGCCGCTTTGCAGCCACGCGAAGTGGCCCGACTTCGTCGACGAGGTGCGGAACTTCGGCGGAAGCTTCTCCGGCTCGAAGGGGCTCATGAAGAAGTTCCTTGAGTGCGAATCGCTTTTCGACGGCGCGACGATAGACATCACGTTCAGCCGCAAGGCGCTGACGTTCGGCGGCGAGGATGCGAAGACGATACGCGTCGCCTTTCTCGCGATGTTCGGCTTCGCCATACGGCAGAAGCTCGACCACGCCTTCGGCGTGCGCTCGCTGATGTCCGAATACGAACGCGAATACGACGCCAAGGTTCGCCGCGCAGGACGGCTTGTGTTCGCCGACATACCGCGCCTGATCGCGTCGCTTCCCGAAGGCGCGCGCCGCGCGCTGGAGTACCGCCTCGACTCGGCGATAAGGGGCTGGGCGCTTGACGAGTTTCAGGATACGAGCCGCGAGCAGTGGCGCGCGCTGGGCGAGCTCATCGGCGAGGCGAAGATGTCCGGCGGCGACAAGAGCATCTTCATCGTCGGCGACTGCAAGCAGGCGATCTACGGCTGGCGCAACGGCGACGTCTCGATATTCCGCCGCGAGAAGGAGAGCGGGGACTACAAGGTCGACAGCCTCGACAAGTCGTACCGCTACGGACAGCCGATGGTCGACGCCGTAAATGCGATTTTCAGGGACGGGCGAATCTCCGTGGAATTCCCCGCGTGGAAGTGTCCGAAGCACGAGACCGCGAAGGTGTCGCTCGGCGGTTTCGTCCAGCGCGTCGAGGCCAGCGGTTCCCTCCCCGAGGATTTCGTCGAGCCCGTCAGGAACGCGATCGAGGCGGTCGATCCCGTCAGGCGCGGCATTTCCGCCGCGATTCTCGTCCGTTCGAACGCCATGGGCGAGTTGCTTGCCGCCAAGCTGAAGGACGCCGGTGTTGAAGGCGTGGTGTGGGAGGGCGAGAGCGCGATCCTCGACACGCCGGCGCTGATGCCGTTCCTCGATCTCGTGATGCTTTCCGACCATCCCGGCGACAAGCAGTCGTACCGGCACTTCAAGACGACTCCGCTAGCACGCGCGAAGTATCCCGACGGAGTGCCGGAGGCGGAGGCCGTCTCGTGCGAGTTAGCGCGCGAGTTCACCGAACGCGGCTTCGTGCGCACGTTCCGCGAACTGCGCGCGCTGCTGCCCTCGGCCCCCGACGAGGCGTGGAGCAGGTTCACGGAGATGCGCTTTACGGACATGCTGCGCGCCGCCGCCGAATTCGAGCTTGCCATGCAGCCGTCCACGCGCCGCGGCGATTTCCTCGCGTTTCTGCAGAACCAGACGAAGCGCAACATCGCCGAGCCCGGCAAGATAAGGATCCTGACGATCCACCGCTCGAAGGGGCTTGGCTTCGACTATGTCATCGTTCCGCTTTACGAGAAGAGCGGACTTCTCTCTAGCGGAAGCGGCAACCTCGTGTCCGAGCGCTGGGCGCTCCCCGCGCTCGACCCCGTCGTGTCGAGGAACGACGCTGTCCTCCGCGAAGTATGGCAGAGGACGAAGGACGCCGAGGAGCAGGAGGAGCTGTGCATATACTACGTCGCGCTGACGCGCGCCAAGCGCGCCATGACGCTCGTGCTTCATCCGCAGCCGAAGTCGGGCGAGTCGCTTAGGTTCTCTGACCTTGTCCGCGGCTCCATGCCGGAGGAGATCGGGGACAGGCGGTGGTATGAATCTTTCGTGCCCGAAAAGGCCGAGAAAGGTTCCGCGTCCGCTCAGCCAGAAGGCGCGGAGGGTTTCGCGCGCGGCCCGCGCAAGGCGGTGCGCAGGCGCCTGCCGTCCAGCAGCTTCCACGACGGAATGTCGGCGGGCGACCTGTTTGTGCGCGACGCGGGGCGCGAGGCCGCGATGAAGCGCGGAACGGACGTCCACGCGCAGTACGAGGCGATAGAGTGGATCGACGCGGACAAGGCGTCCGGCGCCGTCGAGCGAGAGCTGGTGCGTCCATACGGATTCGTCGAGCTTTGGCGCGAGCGGAAATACGAGGTCATGGAGGGCGGCGAATGGGAATCGGGGCAGATCGACCGCGCCGTCTTCACGCGCGGCGAAGACGGCTCGCTTTCCGCCGTGGTCTACGACTACAAGACGAACAGGGTGATGCGCGGCGAGACGCCGGAGGACTTCCACGCGCGCATGGCGCGGACATACACAGGACAGCTCCGCTCGTATGCGCGCGCTGTTTCGTCGCTCGCGGGGATTCCGCGCGGACGCATCGCGACGAAGCTTCTGCTCCTTTCGACTGACGAGGTCCTGACAATAGAGTGAGACAAAGATGAGCCAGAGATTTCCAGCGGAAGAGAAGATATCCGACGTCAGGGCTTCGCTCGCGCGCAACAGGAGCGTCATATTCGCCGCGCCGCCTGGAAGCGGCAAGACCACGTGCATTCCGCCCGCGCTCCTCGGCGAGCCGTGGCTGAAAGGACGCAAGATCGTCATGCTCGAGCCGCGCCGCATCGCCGCTCGCTCGTGCGCGGAGTTCATCGCGTCCAAGCTCGGCGAGAACGTCGGCGAAACCGTAGGCTACCAGGTGCGTCTCGAACGGCGCGTCTCGCAGCGAACGCGGCTTGAGATCGTCACCGAGGGACTCCTGGCGCAGCGGATTATGTCCGACCCCGAGCTATCCGACGTCGGACTGATCATCTTCGACGAATTCCACGAGCGCTCGCTCGCCTGCGACCTCAGTTTCGCGCTTGCGCTTGACGTGAGAAGGGCGCTCAGGGACGATCTCCGAATACTCGTTATGTCCGCAACCCTTGACGCCGAGTCGGTGGCGCGCCATCTGGGCGATGCGGATACGATCCTTGCGGAGGGCAGGATGTTTCCGGTCGAGACCAGGTATCTTGGCGACGTCTCCCCGACCGCAGCCGTGATGAAGGCGCTTTCAGAGACGAGCGGCGACATCCTCTGCTTCCTGCCGGGCGAAGGTGAGATAAGGCGCGCTTGCGAGACGCTTGGACGGACCGCGGCAGATTTGCCGCGCACGGACATCCTGCCGCTTTATGGTTCGCTTCCGAAGGAGGAGCAGGATAGGGTGTTCCGCTCCGACGGACGGCGCAAGGTCATCCTTTCAACGTCGATAGCTGAGACCTCGGTTACGATCCCAGGCATCGAGTGCGTCGTCGACTCTGGCCTTATGCGCATACCGCGCTTCTCGCCTGCGACGGGCATGAGCGGACTGGTCACGGTTCCGCTTTCGCGCGACCGCGCAGAGCAGCGCAGGGGACGCGCGGGACGCGTCCGCGCAGGAGTCTGCTACAGGCTGTGGGAGGCGGGGATGGATGCCGCGCGCCCTGAGCGCATGAACCCTGAGATCCTTGACGCGGACCTTGCGTCGCTTGTCCTTTCCAGCTGCGCGTGGGGTGCGCTGAAAAGGGACGGACTTCCGTGGATGACTCCGCCGCCTGCGAGCGCGTGGGACCAGGCGGTAGGGCTGCTGAAGCTTCTGGGCGCGCTTGACGCCGACGGACGCCTCACGCCGAAGGGCGAGGCGATGTCGCATCTGCCGATGCACCCGAGGCTCGCCAACATGATGATGGGCTGCGGGGTGAACGCCGCGTCGCGCGAAACGGCGTCCATCCTCGCCGCGATCATCGAGGAGGGGAGCAAGTCGCGCGAAACGGACATACGCAGGATACTGGACGAGGTGCGCGAGACGCCGAACCGTCCGTCTTCGTCGCGCATCCTGCGGCTTGCGAAGCGGTTCGAGGGCGTGCGCATTGCGCGTGTCGCGGGTGTACGCGAATGCGCGTCCGAAGGCGCGATGCTTGCGCTTGCGTATCCAGACAGGATTGCGAAGAGCAGGGGCAACGGTTCCTTCACCATGGTGTGCGGCAAAGGAATGGCAGTCGACAGGCTAGACCCGCTTGCCAAGTCGCAGTTTGTCGTCGGGTGCGAGCTTGACGATCGCATAGGGGACGCGAGGCTTTTCCTTGGATGTCCGATCGACGGCGGCGAAGTCGAGGATTTGTTCGCGGACGAGATGTCCAGCGAGCGCGTATGCGAATGGGACCGCCGTGCCGACCGCGTGAAAAGCGTCGCAAGACGACGGCTCGGGGCTGTCGCGTTCGAGGAGAAGTCCGTTCCTGCGGAAGGCGGCGAGATGTCCGAGGCTGCGCTGGACGCCATGATGGAGGGAGTGCGGCTCAAGGGCGTTGAGAACCTTCCGTGCTGGACCAAGGAGTCGCTTCAGATGCGCTCGAGGATTGCGTTTCTTTCGCGTGCAGTGCCCGAGGGCGGGTGGCCTGCGGCGGACGATGCGCAGGTCATGGATGCGATGCGCGGGTTTGTCTCCGGCATGACGAAGTGGAAGGACCTTGATAGGCTCGACATGTCGCTTGTGCTATCGGCGGTCATTGCAGAAGCTGGGCATGACCGGCGCGAGCTGGACCGTCTGGCGCCGGTGCGGATGGAGGTTCCGAGCGGAAGCAACATGCTTGTACACTACGAAGGCGACGAGCCGACCGTTGAGGTAAGGCTGCAGGAGTGCTTCGGCCTTATGGAGACGCCGAAGGTGGCTGGCGGCAGGGTCCCGATCGTCATGACGCTTCTTTCCCCTGCGCAGCGTCCGGTGCAGATCACGAAGGACATCGCGGGCTTCTGGCGCGAAGGGTACCAGCTTGTGCGCAAGGACATGCGCGGACGCTATCCGAAGCACTACTGGCCGGAGGATCCGTTTACGGCCGTCGCCACGCGCCGCGTCCGCCCCCCGGCGTAGCGTAGCGGAGAGGTACGGGCAACCTTTACAGTCGAGGTGAAAATAATGTATAATACTAGAAAGGAGTCAAAGCAGAATCATGCCAGACAAGAAACGGAAAATAGTAGTTACAAGCGCGTTGCCGTACGCAAACGGCGACATTCACCTTGGGCATTTGGTCGAATATGTCCAGACGGATTTCTGGGTGCGTTTCCAGAAGCTTCGCGGAAACGAGTGCGTTTATGTTTGCGCTGACGATACCCACGGCACGCCGGTGATGCTCCGCGCCCGCAAGGAGGGCGTCTCGCCCGAGGACCTCATTGCGCGCATGCATGCGATACACCTCAAGGACTTCACCGACTTCCAGGTCGCGTTCGACAACTACTACACCACGAACTCCCCCGAGAACAAGGAGTTCTCCGAGCGGATATTCGCCGCGATGGAGAAGTCCGGCGGCATCACGAAGAAGACCTCTCCGCAGCTCTACTGCGAGCACTGCAGGATGTTCCTCCCCGACCGCTTCGTGAAGGGCGTCTGCCCGAAGTGCGGCGCGGAGAACCAGTACGGCGACAGCTGCGACCACTGCGGCTCCACGTACGGCGCCGAGGAGCTCGGCAGCCCCAAGTGCACGACATGCGGCTCCACGCCGGTCGTAAAGGACTCGGAGCATCTCTACTTCGAGCTCGAGCCGCAGCACGACTACCTGGAGAAGTGGATTCCGGGGCACACGACGAGCGACGTCTCGAACAAGCTACTGGAGTGGTTCAAGGAGCCCCTGCGCGGATGGTGCATCTCGCGCGACGCGCCCTACTTCGGCTTCGAGATCCCCGGCCATGCCGGCAAGTTCTTCTACGTCTGGGTCGACGCGCCCATCGGCTACCTCGCCTCGCTGCGCAACTGGTGCGAGAAGAACGGCGAGAGGTTCGAGGACTGGTGGGGCGCAGCGGACGGAGCCTCTGGCTCCTCCGAAGCCCTGCCAAAGGTGGAGCATTACCACTTCATCGGCAAGGACATCATCCGCTTCCACTGCCTGTTCTGGCCCGGAATGCTGCACGTCGCGGGGTTCGAGCAGCCAGACAAGATCTTCGTGCATGGCTTTCTCACCGTCAACGGAGAGAAGATGTCCAAGTCGAAGGGCACGTTCGTCAACGCGCGCACGTACCTCGACCATCTTCCGCCGGAGGCCCTTCGCTACTACTACGCGGCGAAGCTCGGCGGAACGACGGACGACATGGACCTCAATCTGACCGACTTCGTTACGCGCGTCAACTCCGACCTCGTCGGCAAGATCACGAACATCGCCTCCCGCTCCGCGCAGATGCTGCAGAAGAAGCTCGGCGGCAAGCTCGCTACGCTCGCAGGGCACGACGAGGAGCTCGCCCTCCTCCAGAAGCTGCGCGACGGCGGCGAGCAGATCGCTCAGGACTACGAGAACCGCCGCTTCAACCAGGTCGTCGTCGGAATATGCCGCTTGGCCGACGCGGCGAACGAGTATTTCGACCGCAAGGAGCCGTGGAAGACCGTCAAGACCGACGAGGAGGCGACGCGCGTCACGCTCACCGCGGCGCTCAACGCATTCCGCATCCTCGCCATCTACCTGAAGCCCATCCTCCCCGTCTACGCCGACAAGGCGATGAAGCTCTTCGGCGAGACCGAGTGGACGTGGGCTTCGCGCGACACGACCGTCGAGGGCGTTGCTCTCGGCGAGTACGAGTACCTCGCGAGCCGCATCGACGCCAAGCAGGTCGAGGCCATGGTCGCCGCGGCGACTGTGAAGCCAGCCGACTCCGGCGAGGTCGCGCACGAGTCGAGGGCGAGCAAGAACAAGGGGAAAGAAAGTTCCGCAGGCGGGGGTGCGGGGGTGCCAGAGCCCCCGTCCGTTCCGCTCAAGCCCGAGATAGCGTTCCCCGACTTCGAGAAGCTCGACCTCAGGGTCGGCGTCGTCGAGAGCTGCGAGATCGTCCCCAAGAGCTCGAAGCTGCTGAAGTTCGTCCTTGACGCGGGCTCGCTCGGAAAGCGCACGATCTTCTCCGGAATCCGCCAGGCCTATCCCGACCCCGCGACGCTCGTCGGCAAGGAAGTCGTGTTTGTCGCGAACCTCGCACCGCGCAAGATGTCCGTCGGCGTCTCGGAGGGGATGATCCTCTTCGCGGGCGAACCTGGCGTTAACGGCGGCGCGGTTACCGTCGATGGCTGCGCCGGAGGCGGAACGCAGGCGACGTGAAGCTGCGAATCTCAAAGTAGGCAAACGACGGAAGGAGCCAGCAAATGCTAGTCAAGACACTTCAGATGTCGATGATTATTGTCTGGGCGCTCGCCGCAGGGGCGCTTGCCTGGTATGCGGCGTCGGTCGCAAGCGAGGTGACGTACGTAACGTTGGCGGACGGACGCCGACAGGAGCGTTCGCTGCCGTTCGTGTTCAAGCTTCTTCTGCCGTTTGTCGGCAACCTTGACCGGCTTGTCTCGCGCGAGTTCTTCGCGAAGCAGGTCGAGACGGCCCATGTGATGCTTGTCTCAGCTGGCTTCGAGGGGCTGCTCTCGGGCCTTGAGTTTGTCGAGCTGAAGCTTCTTGTGCCAGCAGTCTTCGGCACTCTGTGGGCCGCGTTCATCTTTCTCCTTTCTGGGCTTCTGCCTGGTTCCGTGTTCTCCGAGAACGCGCTTACTCTGTCGCTGTTCGGCTATGCGATATTCTATCTGCAGCCAATGCTGTGGCTGAAGGGGGCCCTCAAGAGCAGGCACTTCTCGATAATGCGCGCGCTCCCGTTCGTCCTTGACATATTGACTCTTTCCGTGGAGGCGGGAATGGACTTCATCAGCGCGCTTCAGCGCAACTGCGCGTCGCGCAAGATGGATCCGCTCAACGAGGAGCTTCTGCGCATGACAAAGGAAATCCAGGTCGGCTCGTCGCGCAGGGAGGCGCTGAAGAGAATGTCCGAGCGCGTCAACCAGCCCGACCTGCGCAGCGTCGCCAACGCGCTCATCCAGGCGGACGAGCTGGGCGTTTCCATCGGCGCGATACTGCGAATTCAGTCCGAGCAGCTCCGCTCACGGCGCTTTGACCGCGCCGAAAAGCTCGCGAACGAGGCGCCGACCAAGATGCTTGGCCCCTTGATGTTCTGCATCTTCCCCGCGGTGTTCATAATACTCCTCGGACCAATGCTATCTCAAGCAATGAAAGGACTTCTCTGATGGGAAAGCCAATTGAACTGCATTTCGTCGACGGACCCCTGGCGGGCCAGCGCGTAACGGTTCCCCCGGTTGGGCTGCGCTTCGGGCGTTCCAGCTCGAACGACCTGCACTGCGCCGACGGAGAGCTCTCGCGCACTCACTGCATGTTTGAGCAGGATGCCGACGGCACGATCAAGGTGACGGACCTCGCGAGCGCGAACGGCACCTTCGTGAACGGGCGCCAGCTCGGGGCGGACCCGTTCACCGTCAGGCACGGCGACGAGATCGAGGCTGGAAGCTCTCACATCAAGGTCGTCGACCCGTCCGCGCCTCCGACTGCGTCCAAGCCCACGCAGGGCAAGGCGAAGCATGTCGTCGGCGGTGGCATTGACCTCGGCCTTGCAGGCGGCGGCTCGGAGGCGGCCTCCGGCGAGCAGCCCAAGAAGAGCTCGACTTTGGTGAACATCCTCTGGACTGTCGCAATCGCATCCATCGTCGCCGCCATGGGCGTAATACTCTTCATGCCCCAGAAGGATCCCGTGGGGCAGACTTCGTCGATCGTCAAGGCCGTCGAGCAGGAGCTTCCTTCCGTATCCTCGCTCCTATACGAGAAGGTGGACGCGGATGCGACGCGCATATTCCGATTCCAGATGACGA
>SUWC01000130.1 GCA_015061665.1 Lentisphaerota bacterium | reverse complement strand
CGGATTTGCTCACACCTAACGGTGTTCGCGATTCTGAAAAAGTGAGCGGCGTTAGCCGCGAACAAATCCGTTTGTTAGAATCTGACCACCTCGCCGCCCTCAACCGCCTGTGCGTTCGCCTCGTGTTCTGCCTCTACGCCGAAGATGCCGACATCTTCCCGAAGGACTGCTTCAAGCGGCTTGTCGAGGCAAGCGACGCAAGGCGCTTGCGCATCGACCTTCAACGACTTTTCCATACGCTTGACACGCCCACGGACAAGCGTGACCCGTACCTTGAACCCGAACTTTGCGCATTCCCCTACACGAACGGCGGACTTTTCCGCAACGCCGCCGCGAACGACATCCCGCCGTTGACCGAGGAAATACGCAAACTGCTCATCGGCGCGTCGCAGTTCGACTGGCGCGACATCACGCCTACCATCTTCGGTGCTCTCTTCGAATCGACCCTCAACCCCGTCACGCGGCGCGCGGGCGGCATGGTCTATACCTCGGTCGAAAACATCCACAAGGTCATAGACCCGCTCTTTCTCGACGATTTGACGCGGCGGGTGGGTGCCGCCATCCAAAAAGGCGACAAGCGCACGCTCCTTGCCCTGCAAGCGGAAATGGCCGCGCTGACGTTCCTCGATCCGGCCTGCGGCAGCGGCAATTTCCTCACCGAGACGTACATCTGCCTCCGCCGACTTGAAAACCGCATCATCGCCGCCCTGCAAAAAGGGCAAAGCGAGTTCGACCTCGGCTTGTCCGTCAAAGTCTCAATCGCGCAGTTCCACGGAATCGAGATAAACGACTTCGCGGTGTCCGTCGCCAAGACCGCGCTCTGGATAGCCGAAGCGCAGATGCTCCGCGAGACGGCGGAAATACTGCACCGCGAACCTGATTATCTGTCCTTGAAAGACTATGACGGTATCGTGGAGGGCAATGCACTTCGAATGGAGTGGGGGGATTTGATTTCACGCGGAGGCGCGGAGACGAGGAAAGTTTATGTGATAGGCAATCCGCCGTTTTCCGGTGCAAGGTGGATGGGCAAGGAACAGAAAACCGATGTTCTGGAACTTTTCGGCAAAGACTGGCAAGGCGTTGGCGATTTGGATTATGTCTGCTGCTGGTACAAGAAAGCGATGGATTTCATGGGAGGGCGCGTGTCCTCACGCGCCGATTCGGCGGCTGGGGCCAGCCGCCCTCCCTTGCGTTGCGCCTTCGTCTCGACCAATTCAATCTGTCAGGGCGGCGCTGTGGCGAACCTATGGAAGCCGCTGTTTGCGCAAGGGCTTGAGATCGACTTCGCGCATCATACCTTCCGCTGGGACAATGAGGCGTTCGACAAGGCGCATGTACATTGCGTGATTGTGGGATTCCACGCGGGAGGCTCGCCGTCCTCGGCGACTGTAAAAACCATTTTCGACGGCGACCGCGCTATCCCCGCCACGCACATCAACGGCTACCTGATGGATGCGCCGGATGTATGGATCGAAAGCCGAACAAAACCGCTCTGCGACGTGCCGGAAATGGGTATTGGCAATAAACGGCTCTTCCCGATGTTCCCGCCGTTCCATACGGATTGTGGCAAGAACACGAAGATCGGCAAGCGCGTGTTCATCAACGCCGGTTGCCAGTTCCAGGATCAGGGCGGCATCACCATCGGCGACGATGTGCTGATAGGCCCGCAGACGATCATTGCGACGCTCAACCACGATCCCGATCCCGACAAGCGCGGCGGGATGTTCGCAAAGCCAGTCATCATCGGCAACAAGGTATGGCTGGGCGCAAGGGTGACAATCTGCCCCGGCGTAACCATTGGGATGGTGCGATTGTCGGCGCTGGAGCGGTTGTCACAAAGGATGCCCCACCGAGGACGGTCGTCGCCGGAGTACCGGCAAAAGTCATAAAACGGATATGAACTGTCAGGTGACGCTATGACAGCGGCCATTGGCGCGGTGTGGGCAGTCGGACTTATTGGCTCCGCCTGAACCGAGGCAGCGGTAGCAGATTTCGTTTTCGAGCGGTGCGCCGACGAAGTAGTCGTCAAGGTTCTTGAGCGTTGTCGTGGCGATGTTGGCAAGCGCCTCGTGCGTCAGGAACGCCTGGTGCGAGGTGACGATCACGTTGGGGAGCGACACGAGAAGCGACAGCGTCTTGTTCTGCCGCGTCACGTCCGAGCGGTCCTCGTAGAACCATTCGCTTTCCTCTTCGTACACGTCCAGCCCGGCTGCGCCGACCGTGCCATCGCGCAATGCCGAGAGCAACGCCTCCGAATCGACAAGTCCGCCGCGTGAGGTGTTGATGAGCGTGAAGCCGCGTTTTGCCTTGGCGAGCGTGTCGGCGTTGATGAGGTGCTTTGTGTCGGGGAGAAGCGGACAATGCAGCGACACGATATCCGACTCGGCGAGAAGCCTGTTGAGCATGACATATTCAAGCCCCGTCGCCGGATTCGGGAATGCGTCGTAGGCGAGAACCTTCATCCCGAATCCCTTGCAGATGTCGGCGAAGATCCGTCCGATCTTGCCCGTGCCGATTACGCCCGCCGTCTTGCCGTGAAGGTCGAATCCCGTCAGTCCGACAAGCGAGAAGTTGAAGTCTCTTGTGCGAACGGCGGCGCGGTGGATGTGGCGCGTCAGCGTCATCAAGAGCGCGGCAGCGTGTTCGGCGACGGCGTAGGGCGAATAGGCGGGCACACGCACGACCGTAAGTCCGGCCTCGTACGCGGCCTTGAAATCGACGTTGTTGTACCCTGCGCACCGCATTGCGAGAACCTTGATGCCGCGCTTCACCAGCCCTTCGACCACGGCACGGTCGATTTCGGCGTTCACGAACGCGCACGCCGCGTCGCATCCGTCGGCGAGCGGCAACGCCGCCGCCTTCAGCCGCGTCTCGAAGTAGCGGATGTCGTACCGTCCGTTGTTCTGCCGCTCGAATGACTCCTTGTCATACGGCTTGGTGTCGAAAAAAGCGATTTTCTTCATGCAATCATCCTCCGCGTCATGGCATGGGGCCTATTGCCTCTTCCGCCGCGAGGACGGCGTTGCGGACGCAGTTCTCGCAGCTGCACAAGACCTTGCCGGTCTCGACGCCCTTGAGGTCGTGGCAGATTGTTGCCCCACCGCAAAGTTCCTTGAAGCGCGGCAGCATCTTGCGCGACAACGCCATGGTGCCGTTCCCGCCGGTGCGGAGTCCCGCGACCATGATCGCCCCCACAAGCGCCCCGCAGGTTCCCTCCATCGTCCCCATGCCGGCGCCGAATCCGGCGGCAAGCTGCATGAGCTTGTCCTCCGACATGTCCAGCGTATCGGTGAATGCGCACACGACCGCCTGGCAGCAGTTCATCTCGCGCTTCAGCTGCGCGGCGTATTCCTGTCTTTCCTGTGTCGCCATTTTGACTCCTGTTTCTTGTTTGTCGATGGCACGTATTATACCATTTCCGTTTGCGAAAATATGTTGGCGCAACAACGTTCCGGCGATTTTCATTCGCTGCGGCCCGATTGACTCTTGCCGCGATTTTTGTTAAACTTTTCATTGTTTTCTTTAGATTTATTATGCCCTGAAATGAAGAGCAAGGACAAAATGACGATGAAGAGCATGACAAATCGCATCCAATGCGAGGACGCAAAGGCGGCAGGCGCGGCCTTTGAGCGTGCGCCTTCTTGTCGCTTCCTTCTGCTAGGAGGGATGTCTTATGAATGAGCGGAAGTATGTCGATCCCAAGGCCGATTTGACCTTCAAGAAAATCTTCGGCGAACATCCGGACTTGATTACAAGCCTGCTGAATGCGTTGTTGCCCTTGCCCGAAGATGGTAAGATCGTCTCCATAGAATATCTCACGCCGGAGCTTGTGCCAGACGACCCACTCCACAAGGACAGCATCGTGGACGTCCGCTGCAAGGATCAGAACGGGCGGCAATTCATCGTCGAAATGCAGATGATCTGGTCGCCCGACTACAATCAGCGCGCGCTTTTCAACGCCGCCAAGGCTTACTCACGCGAACTTCCCACAGGCGGCGACTATCGCAACCTAAAGACGGTCTATTCGCTGAACCTCCTAAACGAGAACCTTGATTTGGACGTGCCGCAGTGGTATCACCATTACCAATTGGAGCATCGCGAAATCAAGGGCGAGACGATAGACGGACTTCAGCTTGTGTTTGTCGAACTGAAAAAGTTCAAACCGCAAAGCTGGCCGGAGCGCAAGATGGCAGTTCTGTGGCTTCGCTTCCTCACGGAGATTGACGGAACCATCCCAGATGCCCCGCCGGAACTGATGGCAAACCCAGAAGTGCGCAAAGCACTTAAAATGGTTGAGGCATCCGCCCTCACTCCCGAAGAGAGGGCGAAGTACGATGGTTTTCAAGACTGGCTCTGCCGCGAAACTCGACGGGCAAATGCCGAAAGAGAGGCGGAAAAGATTCCAGCCCTCAAGGCGAAACTCGACGCGGAGGTTGAAAAGTTGCGGCAGACCGCCCGCAACCTTAAGGCCATGAATCTTACCAACGAGCAGATTGCGGCGGCGACCGGCCTCACCGACGACGAAATCGCCGCGCTCTAACAGTCGTTATCGATATCGTGGTAGGCGTCGCAGTTCTTCTTCGGCTGCGATATCGAGAGTCCACCATCCATTGAAAGTGCCTACCAGCATTGGGGCATCCGACAATCGTCACCTTGCCACGCATGAATTCGTGGTGGAAAGCAGCGTATGCATAGGCCGTGCAGTCGGCGGCAATGAGAAGCTTCACTCCCTTGAAGGACGGCGCGGTCGCAGGGACAAGCCCGCAGGAAAAACATAATTCTTGCCACACGACTTGCATACCATACGGGGGTATGGTATAATATGCGCCAATTCCACAAGGGAAAGCAGACAATGAGAAAATGCATTGAAGACGTGACGGCTCTTCAGCTGCGACTGAAGAAGATCATCGGACAGCTGACAGGCGTCCAGAAGATGCTTGCGGAGGATGTCCCGTGCGAGGACATCCTCACGCAGCTTAACGCGGCGAACGGGGCACTCCACCGCCTGTCGTTCATCGTCCTTGACGGACATCTCCGCCATTGCGTACGCGAGGGCATCGAAAAAGGTAACGCCGACGAGACGATCGAATCGTTCGCCGAGGCGCTTGAAAGCTTCTCGAAGATGGCATAGGCAAGCCATCTTCCATCTACCAACTACCATCTACCAACTACCACAATGAAAGACATATTGATTGCGTTCGCACACGTGTTCGCCATGATGGCGCCGTGGCTCGTATTCGGATTCCTCATGGCGGGAATCATCGCCGTGTGGATTCCGCGAAGCTGGGTGAACCGCATGATGGGCGGGAGTTCGGGGCTGGGCGGCATCCTTCGAGCCGTCGCAATCGGCGTGCCGCTCCCGGTCTGCTCGTGCGGCGTGTTGCCGATTGCTGCGGGACTCAGAAAGCACGGTGCCGGCAAGGGGCCGACTGCTGCCCTTCTCGTTTCGACACCGCAGACAGGGATTGACTCAATTCTCGCGACCTACGCCCTGATGGGACCGGTGTTCGCCGTTGCGCGGCCTGTCGCCGCCGCGCTCACGGGAATCGTCGGTGGCGTCGTGGTGTCCGCAGTCGGCGGCGAAGACGCGGAGACGGTTGCGGCGGAGGATGCGCCAGCCGGATCGCGCGGAATCAAGGCGATATTCTGGCAGGCGTACAGGCGGCTTCTCGGATCGGTCGCGAAGCCGCTCGCCATCGGACTTGCAATCTCCGCGATTGTGACGGTGCTGGTGCCGGACAACTTCTTTGCGAATGCGTTCCACGGTAACGACTGGATCGCGATGCCCGTCATGGCACTTGTCGGGTTCCCGATGTACGTCTGCTCCACGGCATCGATCCCGATTGCCGCATCGCTTATCGCGAAAGGCGTCTCGCCCGGCGCGGCGTTCGTGTTCCTCATGGTCGGGCCGGCGATGAACGCGATGTCGCTCACGACCGTCTCCGCGCTTGTCGGACGCAAGGCCGCCGTGGCGTACCTCGTCACGATCCTTGTAGGGGCGATCCTG
>SUWC01000018.1 GCA_015061665.1 Lentisphaerota bacterium | reverse complement strand
GGTCGCACTAGACGCGCCACGACCATCCGGATTGGACACTGCGCTGCTGGCTGCTGGTTGCTGAGACACTTCCAACGCATTAAAAAACGATCCAGGGGCCCCGAAGGGGAAGGATCGGCTTTTAATGTGTTTGGTCGTATCTAGCCCTTTTGCCCCATTGCTTTCAAAGTTGATGCAGGTATTGCCTCAGGTGGAACAGCCCTGCTTCAAGCGCTGCGAACGGATTGCGGGCGCGGACTTTCTTGCGCGACCAGATCTTGACCGGGCGGGCAGGATCCACTGCGGCCAGGGCCTGGCCCTTTGCCGATTCGATAACGTCGATCACCTGCTGCCAGAAGTTGTACTTTTCGAGTATAAGGCGCTTTGACTCACGTATGGCCTCGCGCCGCTTCGAGAATTCGTCGTTCGAGATCGATTCCTTGATGATCCGTATCGCCTCGTCCGGGTCGTCGATGGGAATCGGGATGAACGATTCGGCGGGAAAGTCGTCCGCGAGATCGGGCGCGCCGGCGTAGAAGGGCAGGCACTCGCAGAGGAATGCGTCGGCGATCTTCTCGGTCCAGTAGTGGTTGTCTATGTGGTTCTCAAGCGCGACGTGGTATTTGTACGGATCAAGCACCTCGTACTTCTTTCCGAAGCTGCGGACGTCGTGGCCGAACCAGTCCGCGCCAGGCACTTCCGCGACGAGCTTCTTCAGTATCTGTATGCGCGCGTAGTGCTTGGTCCATTTCATCGCCTTGGCGGAACAGACGGCGGAGATGGTCAGCGTCTTCTCGGGGATGACGAAGTCGCGGTTCTCGGCGTATGTGCGGTCGTTCAGCCAGCGGTAGTATCCCCGCCCGAGATGGTAGTGCGGATGGCGCTCGGCCGACCACGGCCTGTTCGAAAGCAGATGCCCGAACTGCGCTGCGTAGGCGCGCGAATAGCACTTGATGCTGACGGGCTCCCAAGTCGCGAGAATCGTCTGTTCGCGCGGACACGCCAGAGTCTCGTATCCGTCGTGGAACGTGCCGGTCGTCTTGTCTGGAATCTCGTCGAAGACCACAAGCCAGTCGTAGTCGCTGCACGACGCGTCGCCCGTGAACACGTAGCCCGGGGCGTACTCGAAGCACTTTGCGCCTGGCTTCGAGCCCTTGAAAACCACTTTGATCTTCATTCCTTCGACCCCTTGGATTTGGCGATTGACATCATTTCGCGGTAGAGCCCTATCCTGAAGCGCATGTTGAGGGCGAGCCATATCTTGGGCTCCCTGCGCCTAGCCGCGAACCTCCTGTCGAATTTCCGGATAAGGAGCCCCGCGATGGCCTCAAGCCACTCGTCGGCCGGTGCGAGCGGAAGAAGCCTTCTGTAGAGCGCGAGGAGCTTTCTGCGTCCTGCAAAGTCGTACCAGTGCAGATGCTCGGCCGCGCATACGACGTAGCGGATCCAGTCGTCCGCGGGATACCCCCAGCGGAAGTCCTCTAGGTCCATGAAGCCAGTTATCTTCCCATCCTCGAAGTGGAAGTTCCCGTGGTGGAAGTCGCCGTGTATGACGCGCAGCTTCGACTTGTCGTAGGACATCACCTCGGGCGTCAGCTCGCGTTCGACGAAGCGCCTGAGCCCGCCGCATCCGAATCCGCGCAGACGCTCCAGCACTCGTGCGCGCACTGCCAGGTTGTCCCGCTCGGGCAGCGTCATCGTAGTGCGCTGCATGGCGTCGGAGAACCTGCCGTATTCCTTGATGAGTTCGTCCTGCATCTCTGGCGTGAGCCTGTCGGGGAAGACGCGCTTTCCGCCGGCCCATCTAAGCGTCACGACGGTGCAATCGCCGTACTTCCACGGCCCGTGCGCGATCTGTATCGCGTTTGTGCCCCTGAGCTCCTCGAGGTGCTTCATGAAATGCTCGAAGTACTTGATTTCGGTCTTTTCGGGAGGGACGCATTTGACCGCGAGCCGCTCCCCAGCGGCGGTTCTGCCGCGGAAGTTCTGCGCGCGCGAGCAGTCCGTTATCATTTCGAACTCGGAGAGCGGACCTCCCAGCCGCTCCTCAAGGAACGACTTCAGGCCGGCGACGTCAAATTTCGGTTTCTTCATTTCATCCAATCTCCGTCTCGACGGGGATGTCAAGTCCGTGTTTCTCGCGAAGTTCCGCGAGGAACCGCCTCGCCTTGCGCCTAAGCTTTGCGCGTCGCACGAACGGGAACATTGCCTCAAGGGGTATCAGCGTCTTCGGATCGGGCTCGAAGTCGATCAGCTTCAGCGTGATCGAGCCGTCCGCGCCGTTGAGAACGTGGAAGTTCCCTGGCTCGTGGAAGAGCGCGGAGACGGCGATCATCTCGCTGAGGATGTCGCGCGCCTGGCGGTATATCTCCATCTTGCCGGACTTGTCCTTCCGACGCTCCATTTCGCGCCTATAGGGGATTATCGCCGTTCCGTCCGGGTTGGTGTAGTATGTCTCGAGCACACCCCATCCCCACTGCGGATGATATACGCGCTCGCACACGGGCGGGAGTCGCGAGCGGATGTCCTCCGGCATGTAGTGCCTGAACTTTCCGAATATGTACACCTCCTGGCTGGACGAATTGGACAGGCGCGAAAAGCGGCGGCGGCTAATTTCGCTTCGTATCGACTTCTTCATCTTTTCGGGCGTGCATTCCTCGGGCGGCAGGTAGAACTTCGCGCAGAACCCCGTGTCGCCGATCTTGTACGCCTGGCGGCGCGAGCCGCGTCCTATCGGCGTCAGCTCGTTCTCCCACAGCAGGTGCTCGTGCGGCGACGGGACGCGACCAGACCGCCTGCGCTTGTCCTTGGCGAAGAGAATCGCCCAGTTGACGAGAAGGGCGGCGCCCATCAGCGCGACGATGTCGGACGCCGTTTCGCGGACCGCGTGAGTGCTTTCCTGCTCTGTGACGGCGTAAGACCAGAGATGCTTGTTCTGCGCGAGGTTCGGCATGATCGACACGCAGAGGAATCCCCACACGAGAAGCGGGAAGCGCCTGTTCCGCACGATTGCCTGGAAGCCCGGCAGAGTCGTCCGCCTGTAGACCAGCGCTACGGTCGCGGCGGCGACGACTGCAAGCGTGATGGGGATTAGCTCCGGTTCGTCGAACCATTCTGGGATGAACTCCTCCCAGAACCATTCGCAGGCATCTGCGGCGGCGGCGAGGATGAGGAACGCAACGGCGAGGACTCCGCCGCGCCAGTCGGGGCGCTTCGTCGCGATGACGATTGCGATAAGGGCCGCAACGGTCGTCGCGAAAGTCTGGAGCGCCGTCATCATCGCGCCGACGGGGCCTCTTCTGCGGCGCGTACGGCGCGGTATCCGAGATAGATCGTGAGAAGGGCGAAGATGGCGATCATCATCTCGCCGCCTTCCTCAAGGCACGTGCAGAGCGACGTAGCCTTGGTTATGCCCTCGGCTGCGTGCTTGTCGAGTCCGAACGCGTGGTCGAGCCAAGCGGGAAGCCTGTCCGAGATCTGCACGACAACGCCCGAACCGCCGAAGCACCCCCACGACCACGCGGGCGCCTCGAGCTTGAGGACTCCGCGGATCCACGGTATGCCAAAGTAGGCGAAGCCTGCCGCGAACGTTCCGAAGAACGCCCCGAAGTAGAAGACGATCCAAGCCTTCATCATAAGCGGGATCGCGCCGTTCGTCAGCACGCGCATCTTGAACGGCGTGCCCGTCAGCGGCCTGCCGTCCGGCTTGAAGAACAGCCCGTGGCGAATGCTTCCAGACTCGTCGAGTATGTCGGGGTACATCGAGCGTAGCACCTGGAGGTGCAGGTCGAGTTCCTTGAGTATCGCCATCACTACGACGACGCTGACCATCAGGCAGAGGACCGTCCTGCGCGTGCGCGAGCCGGCGAACGGACACTTCCACCAGACGAATGGGATTATTGCCGCGAAGACGGGGATCGTCGCGAGCTCGAACGGCGAGTAGCCACCCTGGTCGAAGAAATGGACGAGTGCGGCAGGCTCCATGATGGCCCACGTAGTCAGAAGCGCGCCGAGAAGCGCGAAGAAAACAACAGGCGGCGTAAGCCACGAGAATGCGGGCCCTTTGCAGTTTGTCATTTGTCGTTCCTCATTTGTCCTTTTGCCGCGCGGGCCTTTGCCTCGCGCTCCTCAAGCTCCAGGAGCTCCTTCTCCGTTGGAACCTTGCGAAATGCATTGTAGTTGAGCGCCCAGCAGCTCGGATGGCGGCGGATCACGCCTTCGAGGTCGGCGATGCAGCGCTGCGTCATCGCCCATACGTTGCGGGCTTCTTCTGGACGGTATGTCGCGATCATCTCGCAGCGGTAGCGCCCGTCCTTCAGCGGTCGCGACCAGGCGACCGCGATGGGCGCCTTCCCCTTGGCGGCGAAAAATGCCGGCGCGGCAGAGACCGGAAGGGGCTGCCCGAAGAAGCGCACCCATATTCCCCCGTCCGACGGGCGCACGGCCTGGTCTACCAGCAGCCCGAGCGACTTGCCTGCCTTCAGGCCCGCCATGAGCGGACGGAACGCGCCGTCGGCATGGATGATCTCCTGCCCGATGGACATCCTCGCCTTCATGAGGAGCTTCGTCATTGCGCTCGTTCCGATGTCCTTCGCGACGGACATCATCCTGTGCCCCTGGAGAAAGGCGAGCTGCGACAGGATTTCCCAGCAGCCGATGTGCCCCGACACGGTGACTGCCGGGTTGTTCGCGTCCAGAAAGCGCCTGCACTCGTCGGAAAGCTCCCCGGCCTCCGCTGCGCGCTTCCCAGCGTTGCGGCATGTCCAGAACGCGTGCCCGACGGTCCGCGCCATGTTCCTGTAGCTGCGGCGGATGATCTTTTCCTCGGTCGAAGTCATTTCGCCTTCGAGGGGCGCTCCGCGTATTATCCGCAGGTTCTTGACCGCAAGGCGCCGTCCGCGCGAATCGAACCAGTACATAACCATCGATATGAAGTCGCAGAGCTCCAGCATTCCGCGGCGCGGCAGGCTTGAGAGAACGGCAAGCCCAAGCCCGATGCCGATCCACTCGAAGGGACGGCGCAGGGCTCTCATTATGCGTTTGCTCTTGCGGGAACTCATGCAGTGTATTATACCAAAAAGAGGCGTAAAGTTACAGCCCGAGCAGCTCGCGGGCGCGGGCGATCTGCAGCGAAAGGTCGATCTTCCTGTTTCCGCCCGTGTAGCCGCCCGACGCAAGCCCGTCGACAAAGCGGCGGAACTTGTGTCCGCCCGGCTTGAGGTTGTCCAAGACCGCGACTTCGGCCTTGCCGCATGTGCACGCCTCGGAAAGCATGCCCGTAGACTCCGCCGTTACGTGGATGCGCGAGGCGAGCGACACGAAAGCGGGGATCGGATTGAACTTGTCGCGCGAATATATGAGCCTGTAGTCCCACGGATAGGAGTCGACGACCTTTTCCACGTCAGCCGGGGTGCGTCTAGAAGTCGTCACCCACAGCTCGCCTTTCCTGTCCGCGAAAATCCTGTCCAGTTCGCCTTTCATCCATTCCGGCGTCATGGTCGAGCACTTGTTGGGTCCGCCGATCACAACGGCTTCGGCGCGGACGCCTTCCGCAAGCGCGCGGCCGGTTGACCCGAGGTAGTGTTCGCGGAACGCCTCAACGCCCTTGGCGTAGAAGTCGGCGTCGTTCGGCACGAGGTTTGCGGGCAGTTCGACTATGTTCGGCCTTTTCGGCGGACGGTCGAACGACGGCGCCAGGATGCAGCCGAAGTCCGAGAGCCTGTAGCCGCGCGGAAACAGAACGACCGCGCATTTCACGCCCAGGCGCTCCGCGATTCCCTTGGCGGCGTAGAAGCACCCGCTTCCAGTCGCGACGACCGCGGCAAATTCGCCGCGCCTCGACGCAAGCTGCCTGGGGTCGGGTCCCTCCATGGGCTTTGCGTAGAGTCCGAGGGAATGGACGCCGATGCGGTCGAGGAGATAGCTTGCCGCTTTTGCAAGCGGGGACGAGAAGGATATCCTCGCAGTCTCGAAATCGCAGCCGAGGCCTCGTGCGAGCGCCTTCGACTGGTTTTCGTGACCTGCCTTGCCGTCCGTCAGAAGAAGCACCTTCCGCATCACTTGACCTCCGTCCTGCGAGGCTGGGAAAGCATGTCGCGCACAGCGCTTCGCATCTTGCGCTTTGCAACCCCGAGCGGCGCCTTGATCGTGCATCCGGCCGCGCGGAGATGTCCGCCTCCGCCGAACTTCGCGGCCAGCGCGGTGGCGTCCCATTCTCCCCTCGTGCGGATCGAGCAGCGCGTCTCCTTCGTCCTGTCGGGGATCTGGTAGAAGAAAAGGGCGATTTCGTTCTTCGCGACCGAGCGCGGGATTTCGATTATGTCCTCCGCGTCGGCCTTCGTCCCGCGCACGGACCTGAAGTCGTCGCGCGTAAGCGTGACCTCGGCCACCTTGCGGTTCTTCCAGATGTGGAGCGAACGCCATGCGATTCGCTTAAGCTCGATTGACTTGCGGTTGAACGTCCCGTAGATGAGGTCGTTGATGTAGGACGTTCTGACGTCGTGCTTCAGGAGGTCGCTTGCGGCCCTGAGGGTGCTTGGCTTCGTCGAGTCGTATGCGAAGCGTCCGGAATCCGTCACCATCGCAACCCAGAGCGCCTCCGCAATGGGGCGGTCGATGGGCCATTCCATCCACTTGGCTATGCGCCATACGATTTCGCCGGCGGACGACGCCGCAGGGTCGACGATCTGGACGTTTCCGAAGGTGCCGTCGTTGGTTACGTGGTGGTCTATGCAGATCGTGGGTAGCTTTTCTGCGACCGGACGCACTTCGGGCGGCATGCGGTCGAATCCGCCGCAGTCAACCGCGATGAAGAGGTCGAAGGACTTGCCGCGCAGCTTCCTGACGGGAATGATGTCTTTGGTTCCTTCGAGGAAGGTGAGCTTTCCAAGGGCGTTTACGTCCGCCGTCGCGAAGGCCGACTTCCCTGCCGCGCAAAGCATGCGTGCAAGCGCAATCATGCAACCAAGAGAATCCCCGTCGGGGCTCAGATGCCCGGAGACGAGGATTCTCTTAGCTTTGTCAATCAGTTCCTTTGCCGCTATGTAGTTTTCTCGCATCCATACTATTATATCAAAAGTTTGGATTCTGCGTGCGTCAGCCCTGGCCTAGCCCAGGGCTGACGCAGAAAAAGTCGATTCCGCCCGCTGACGCGGTCTGAATCGATTTTATCTGCGTCAGCAGTGTTTCAGCAGCCAGCAGCCAGCGATCAGCAGCCAATCCGAGTGGTCGTGGCGCCTTTTATTTGCCTGATTGAACCTTCAGGGGTTCCAATCGGAGGCGCCCGACTGTTTTGTTGTTGCGCGGGGCCCCCGACCCCGCGCGGGTTCGATAGCCCACATACAGGGAAAAGCCATCGGAGCGTAGGCTCGATGCCTACGCACAAAAGATGATCGGGCGCGGCCGATTTGTTGCCCCTAGTATGTCCTAGGGTCGCACTAGACGCGCCACGACCATCCGGATTGGACACTGCGCTACTGGCTGCTGGTTGCTGAGACACTTCCAACGCATTAAAAAACGATCCAGGGGCCCCGAAGGGGAAGGATCGGCTTTTAATGTGTTGGCCGTACGTATATGACGAGCGAGAGAGGGGGCAGCGTGTCGCGTCCCGAGAGGGTGAACGGCGCGGACTCCTCCTTGAGCGCGTCCGGCTCGGCAGGGGAGTTGTGCGCGTCGCGGCTGGGCCCCGTGAATACTGTCCGCGTCGCTTCGCCAGCGATTCCGTTGATCTGGACATCCTGCGGGGTTTCCGTGCAGTTGACGAGCTTGAGGATGAGCGAGCCGTCCGCCGCGCGCATCGCGCTGGCCTGCACGCATTCGATCGTGTGGTTGAACTTGCCCTTGTTCCACGGCTTGCCGGTCCTTGTCTCGAAAGTGTCAGTCGACACGGAAACCTTAAGGACGTCCTTGCCCCTGTTTTCGCTGAAGAGCTTTTGGACGTTCCAGCTGGGGTTGACGAAGCATCCGTCCGTCGTCGGATAGATCATGTTCGGGGTCCACACCGTGTGCTGCGCGTTGGCGAAAAGCGGCGCGTAGGCCGCGAGCTTGACCTGCGACTGGTTGCGCTCGAGTCCGAGCATGAACGCCGCTTCGCCGATCGCCGCCCTGAGGCTGCCGTAGCGGTGGGTGTCGGCTACGACGGCGTACTCTCCGACGAAGATGCTGAAGTCGCCCTTTGCGGAGTCGTACTCATGCGCAAGTTCGCCCATCATCGCGTCGGGCGTGTCGTAGAAGTGGTCGTCGCGAAGGTCCTTCGGGTCGTCGACGCGCTTCGTCTCCTTCCAGTTGTCGAAGACGAGCTGGATTTCGGGATGCTTCTCGCGGACGGCCTTCGCCATAAGCGCGTAGCGCTCTTCGTAGGCCTTGCCGCCGTTTTCGTTGCCGATCTCGAGGTATTTGAGTCCAAAGGGCTCCGGATGTCCTGCGGCCGCGCGGACCGAGCCCCACTTCGAGTCAACGGGACCGTTCGCGTATTCGATGCAGTCAAGCGCATCCTGGACAAACTCGCCCATCTTGTCCATAGGGACAGTTTCCTTGTGCGACATGCCGACGTTGATGCAGAACAGCGGCTTTGCGCCTAGCGCCTCGCAGAGAAGTAGGTATTCGTGGAAGCCGACGCCGTTTGTCGACCAGTACTTCCAGATGTTCCACTGCGTGCGGCGCTCCCACATGTCGCCTATCGTCTTCTTCCAGCGGTAAGCCTCCTTCATAGTGTCGCCTTCGACCCAGCATCCGCCGGGGAAGCGGAGGAAGGACGGCTTGAGCGCGGCGAGCTTTTCGACGAGGTCGCGCCTGAACAGGCCAGCAACGGCGTCCGCAGGGAAGAGGCTGACATGGTCGATCTGGGCTTCGTGGATCTTGCGTCCTCCAATGGGAGCCGGGGCGAGCCGTATGACGAGGCGGCACTGGGGGTCGCTGTCGTTCGCCACGAGCTTTGCGGTGACGGTCTTCCACTCGTCGCCGGATACGCCGTCTATGGTCGCCTTTGCTATAGTCGGCTTTCCGTAGGCCTCAAGCGATACTTCCGCCGTTGCGAAATCGCCCCTTACGGCCATCGTGAAGTTGTACTCGGCGCCTTTTCTGACGCCCATGCCGAAGTAGCCTTCGTTGGCTATGCCAGCGCCTCTTTTGCCTCTTACGGTGACGCAGTGCCTGTCGTTGGCGTGTGCATTCTTTTTTTCGGAGAGGAAGTATTCGGCGTTGCCGACGGGATTCCAGAATTCAAGCGTCAGTTCGTTCTTGCGTCCTTCGAAATCCTCGAACGAGCGGTTGCGGACCATTTCCGCGTAGACTCCCCCGTCCAGCGAGAGGTCGATGTCCTCGAAGAAGATGCCCCAGAGGTCGGGCGACGCCTCGCTCACGACAGTAGCTGGGTCCACGGTTACGATGTTCTCCGCCCCGAAGGCGCAGATGGCCATGCAGGCGGCCAATGATGTTGCTATAGTTTTCATGCTAACAGAATACCAAAAACGCGGCCGCGTTTCCATCCCACTTTTGGGTAACATTGCGCCGACGTCCTTCTCCACTCTCTCGTCTCTGTTTTGGTATAATATTTCGCAATGGAAGTTGAAAAGAAGACAATAGATGGAGAGCGCACAGTTCGTGTCACGTTCGGGAACTGGAACGCCAACGGATATTTCGCCGCACTGGCGGCGATTGTGGTGTTCTGCTTTATTCTCAAGCTCGCTGCAGACAACCTGAAGTCGCCGCTCACATTTCATGCTGTAATCATTTTCTGCGCTGCTTCCGTAGTGGAGCTTTTTCTTGTCGGAGGCCTTGTCCTTTCGCTGTTCGGACATACGACAATATTTTTCAAGCGGTCTGAGGGCTCTCGCTTCGTGGGCATCGGGACCTTCGGCGTCACCAGGGGATTCTCTCTGCCTGCATGCGGAGTGGTGGACAAAGACTATGTCATACGCTCAAGGGGAAGGAGCCAAGTGACGATTTTCCGCGTAATCGTGCGCGTGCCTTATGACAAGGAAGTGCCGCGGGTAATATACTCGTCCGACGACGAGGAGCGCATTGACAGCCTCCTGCGAGTGACAAAAGAAGCCGTCGCGTTCATCTTCGACAAAACCGATGTTCCAGAACGCACTGCCACGGCGGCGTCAAAGGCGTCCGTGGCAAGTCGAGACCGCGCTCTTCTCGCAAGACCGCCCGAAGGCATATCGGCCACTCGAGATTCCAGAAAGAGGACAGTCGTTACCTATCGCAAGCGATCGTGGATTCCCCTCGTCGCGCTTGTTGCGCTATTATCCGGACTTGCGGCGGCCTTATACGGTAAGATGCCTTTGACTTTGACTGTTCTGCTGATTTGCGCGCTCGTGGCCGTGGTCCTGTTTTGCCTGGCGGTTTTTTCGCTTTTCGGCAAGCGGACGATGACAATCGAATACGGCGAAGGCGAGACGTTTGCAGGCATAGGCGGCCTGGGCGTCAAGAAGAAGTTCCGCTGTCCGCCGGAAAGCAACATCGAGATCGTCGACAGCGGGCTGTGGTTTGGCGGCACGCCAATGGACGCGTTGTGCGTTTCGAGCCCAAAGGAAAGTCCGGCAAAACTCTGCACTACGTGGCCAAACCGCGTCAAACCGTTCCTTGCTGCCGTGCTCCGCTCCGCGACGCAGCGTGGTAGCCAAGCATGACCCTGTGGGCTGTCCCCAAAGTCTGCGCCTTGTTATGTGCGCATTCGGTATTTTTGCTATAATAATATTGTCAAAGATGGATTCCGCACATATATCGTGCGCGGACGCACCGTGCGAGTTGTGTCCAAGGCGCTGCAGAGCTCGCCGCCGTGACAGTTCTACGGCGGGGTACTGCGGTGCGCTTTCTTCGCCGCGTCTTTTCAGGTGGGGGCCGCACTTCGGCGAGGAGCCGCCGATAACCGGCGAGCGCGGCTCTGGCTGCATCTTCTTCTCGCGCTGCACGATGCGATGCATCTACTGCCAGAACTCCCCATGGAGCTGGAAGGGCGCAGGCGAAGACAAATCCGTTGCGGACCTTGCGTCCATCATGCGCGACCTGGCGTTGAAGGACCGCGTCGAGAACTGGAACCTCGTCTCGCCGACTCCGTATCTTCCATTTGTGCGCGAGGCGGCGCATACGCTCGCCAAAGAGGGGGTGCGACTTCCGTTCGTCTGGAATTCGTCTGGATACGAGCGCGTCGAGACGCTTGAGGAATACCGCGAGTTATGCGACTGGGCGCTCTTCGACATGCGCTATTCCACGGACGCCTCGGCGGTCGAGCTGTCGTCCGCCCCTGGCTACGTCGCCGCGTCGCGCGAAGCGGTCAAGTGGGCGTGGAGCAACGCAAAGCTGATTGTCCGCATTCTCGTCCTGCCCGGGAGGGCGGATGAGGCGGTCGAGAATTTGGCGTGGCTTGCGACCGAGGTCTCGAACGAGGTGCCCGTTTCGATAATGGCGCAGTACACGCCCGCCTATATGGCGCTGAAGCATCCACCCCTCGACCGCCCTGTCACCGAAGAGGAGTACGAGAGCGTGACGGAGGCCGCGGCCGATTTCGGATTCTCAAATGGATGGATACAAGGTTACGAGGCGAGCGACCCGAAGTCCGCTCTTCTCGGCGAAAACATGTGCCCAGACCACGGAGTAGTGGATCTGCAGGCGCGGAACTGAAACGCTAAACTAAAGGAGTAGCCACGATGAGGAGAATTGCAGTATTTGCCATTGCGACGCTTGCGGCGGCTGTATGCTTCGCAGGCCAGACCAGTACGCTTCTCAAGAGGCGCGCGAAGTCAACGGACAACGTGACGCTCGGGAAGTGGCAGCGCAACTTCACGAAGGCCAGGAACTATGCGACGTCAAAGGGCGTGCCTTTTGTCGCGGTATGGTCCAATGGCGATTCGTGTGCGCACTGCATGCGGTTCGCGAGCGCGTGCAACTCCACCAACTTCAAGAACTTCCAGAAGACGAGCGGGATGGTGTTCTGGTTCGGCTGCTCTTCAGACAAGGAGCATTACGCGGGCTCGTCGCCGTGCGAATGGAGCCGCAAGGGGAAGACGATGACATTCCCGTTCGTCAGGATATACTGGCCCAAGGGGAAAGTGGACGTCGCCACGATGGGCGACACGCTTGACGGGCGCAAGTCCGGGGCCACTGGAGGAAAGAAGGCGGCGAGCTACATCAAGAACAAGGTAAAGGCGTACAAGTACTACATGCCGTACAAGATCGCATTCTACCCCAACGGGGGCGAAGGCGAGATGGCGACGATATCGGCCAAGTACGGCGTCTCAAAGGCGCTCCCGGCAAACGCCTTCACGCGCGAGGACTTTGCCTTCGCCGGCTGGGCGAAGACTTCCACAGGCTCCGTGGCCTACAAGAACAAAGCCACGGTGAAGAACCTAACCACGACGTTGAACGGCACCGCAAAGCTGTATGCTAAATGGACGCGCACCACTTACCGTGGCTTCACCGTTGGCGAGTCCAAGACGCTGACCATCTCCGCGAACAAGGGGTGGATAACGAGCGGGTCCGTGCCTGGAATGAAATGGAATGCGACGAAGGCGACGCTCAGCGGCAAGCCAACGAAGGCCGGCACGTTCAAGGTCGTCTTCAAGAATGGGAGTTCGACGCGCACACGGTATTTCGTCGTCAGTGCAAATTTTGCGATGCTTCCCCATTTCGTCGGATTTGTGGTATAATATACGCTCAATTTATCAACGAAAGGCACATAAGATGAAACTCGAAGAACTCAAGGGCAAGACCGTCGGCGTCTGCGTATCCGGCGGACTCGATTCGAAGACCATTTGCTGCGTGCTCAAGGACGCGGGCGTGAAGGTCAAGGCGTTCAGCGCGAACGTCGGTCAGCCCGACGAAGTCGACATCAACGACATCAAGAAGAAGATGGCGCCCACCGGCGTCGAGACGACGATCGTCGACGTTACGAGGGAAATGGCCGACATCTGCTTCGAGACGGTCAAGTGCCAGGCCATGTACGACGGCGGATACTGGAACTCCACGGGCATCGCGCGCGCGGTCACCGTCCAGAAGCTCCTTCCCGTCATGAAGAAGGCCGGCTGCGTCGCACTCGTCCACGGCGCGACGGGACGCGGCAACGACCAGATGCGCTTCGAGCGCTACACGAACGTGATGGACCCGAAGTTCGGCGTCTACGCACCCTGGCGCGACTCCGACCTCCTCAAGAAGTTCCCCGGCCGCACCCAGATGGTCGCCTTCCTCGCCGAGCGCGGGATCACGGCGTTCGTCGGCACGAAGAAGAAATACTCCACCGACGCCAACCTCGCCGGACTCTCCCACGAGGCTGAGGATCTAGAGTCCATGGAGACCTCGATGCGCATCGTCAAGCCCACGATGGGCGTCTGGCCCGATAAGGCGCCCAACAAGGTCGAGAAGATCACCCTCAAGTTCGAGAAGGGCCGCTGCGTCGCCATCAACGGCAAGAAGATGACGCCCTATGAAGTGATGCTCGAGGTCAACAAGATCG
The DNA here is from genome assembly GCA_015061665.1 of Lentisphaerota bacterium. Lineage (GTDB taxonomy): Bacteria > Verrucomicrobiota > Kiritimatiellia > RFP12 > UBA1067 > UBA1067. The sequence continues at coordinate 30,845 of SUWC01000018.1, read as the reverse complement.
GCGGGCGCAACGGCATCGGAATGAAGCACGCGCTTGAAAACCGCATCATCGGCACGAAGAGCCGCGGCGTCTACGAGGCCCCCGGCATGGAGGTTCTCTCCTGGGGCCTGAAGTACATCTACGAAGGCATCATGGACCGCCGCTCGACGCTCCTCTTCCAGCAGCTCTCCAAGCTCGTCGCAGACCAGATCTACGACGGACGCTGGTTCGACCCCGCGACCCAGGCGGCCCGCGCGGCCATCCAGGTCTGGGCCGACAAGGCGACCGCCGAGGTCACGCTCGGGCTCTACAAGGGCAACATCTTCTTCGAGTCTCTCAAGGGACTCAAGGCCACGATCTACAACGAGGCCGACAGCTCCATGGAGGCTTCCAACGGTCTGAACCCGCACAGCTCACAGGGCTTTGCCGAAATCCAGTCCGTCGAGGCGAAGATGCTCGCGAAGGCCGGTCTGATCAAGGCTTAATTAAAAGTGCGCTGGTGGTTTAAGAAGAATATGGCTGAAGAAGAAGTCAAAAAGGAAGCCGAAGCCAAGGCCGAGGCAGCCGAAGAGGCGAAGGCGGGCGAGGCGGGCGAAACGCCCGTCCCGCCAGTCGAAGAGGGCGAGGCCTCCGAGTCTGAAAAGCAAGCCGAGCCCGAGAAGGCGGCAGAGCCCGAGAAGCAAGCCGAGCCCGAAAAGCCGGCCAAGCCATCGGAGCCCGACTGGAAGTCGCTTTACGCGCTTACGCTCGCCGACTTCGACAACTACAAGAAGCGCGCTGCCCGCGACCGAGAGGATACTTACCGCTATGCGGAGATGGACATCCTCAAGGACGTGCTTCCCGCAGTAGACAACCTGTCCCTCGCGCTTTCCAGCGCCAAGGACAAGGAGGATGCGTTCGTCAAGGGCGTTCAGCTCGTCTACGACACGCTGCTCAAGTCCCTCAAGGAGCACGGCGCGGAGCCGTTCGACTCCGTGGGCAAGGAGCTTGACACGGAGAAGATGGAGGCGATAGCGACCCTTCCTTCCGATGACATCCCGGAGGGCAAGGTGTCCATCGAGTCTAAGAAGGGCTGGATGCTGAAGGACAAGGTTCTCAGGGCGGCGCAGGTCGTCGTTTCCTCGGGCAAGCCAGCGTAAACTGTTATGGCAGACAAGAGAGACTACTACGAGGTGCTCGGCGTGAGCAAGACGGCGACGGCCGACGAGATAAAGTCGGCCTACCGCAAGCTCGCGATGAAGTACCATCCCGACCGCAATCCCGGCGACAAGGCGGCCGAGGAGAAGTTCAAGGAGGCCGCGGAGGCCTACGACGTCCTCCACGACCCCGAGAAGCGCCAGCGCTACGACCAGTTAGGCCATCAGGCGTTCGAGCAGGGCGGCGCCGGCGGATTCGGCGCCGGCGGGATGAACATGGACGACATCTTCTCCATGTTCGGCGACATATTCGGCGGACACGGAGGCGGCGGTTTCGGAGGCTTCGGGGACTTCTTCGGAGGCGGTGGACGTCAGCGCCAGAGCGATCCGAACGGGCCCCAGCCAGGCGAGGATCTTGTCTATCGCGTGACCCTTGATTTCGACGAGGCGCTTTTCGGATGCGAGCGCGCCTTTGACATCACGATCCCCGAGCAGTGCGACGAGTGCCACGGAACTGGTGCAGCCGTCGGCTCCAGGAGGACCACCTGCCGCACCTGCGGAGGACGCGGATTCGTCGTCCGCGGCGCTAGTTTCATCCAGATGCGCCAGCAGTGCCCCACATGCGGCGGAGAAGGCTCCGTCATCGAGAAGCCGTGCCGCAAGTGCCACGGCGCCGGACGCGTCCAGACCCCGCGCCACGTCAGCGTGAAGATACGCCCTGGCGTGGACAACGGTTCGCGCGTGCGCCTCAGCGGAAAGGGCGGCGGCGGACTTCGCGGCGGCCCGAACGGCGACCTCGACATCCTGATCGCCGTCCGCGAAAGCGAGATATTCGACCGTGACGGACTCGATCTCGGCGTGGACATTCCGGTCTCCCCGATAACGGCCGCCCTTGGCGGAACCGTCGAGGTTCCGACGCCCTACGGCGTGGCAGTCCTGAAAATCCCCGCTGGGACTCCGAACGGAAAGGTGTTCAACCTTCGCGGCAAGGGCGTGCCCTCGCCGCATGGAAACGGGTCGGGCGACCTGGCGGCCCGCATAATCTTTGAAGTGCCGACTAATCTCGACCGCAAGCAGAGGGAGGCTCTTGAGTCCTTCCAGAAGCTCGTCTCCGGCGGAACGTTCCCCGAGCAGAGCGCGTTTGCGAACAAGGTCAGGACGTTCCTGTCCCACAGGGAGAAGTACGGCGGCAAGTAGGGATTGACATTTTGGGCGCACCTGTGGTGAAATGGCAGACACGATGGATTTAGGTTCCATTGCCGAGAGGCGTGTGGGTTCGAGTCCCACCAGGTGCACCAGCGAAGCCGAGTCGCTTGCGCAGGCGAAGCTTTTCTTTTCCAACGTCTCGCACGACATCCGCACTCCGCTGAACGCGATAATCGGCTACGCGGAGCTGCTCAAGCTCGGCATAAGCGATCAGAAGGAACGCGAAAAGGCACTTGACGCGATCGTCACGAGCGGACGGACTCTCCTTGAGCTTATCAACGACGTCCTTGACATATCGAAGCTCGATGCCGGTGCAATGGCGATCGTCCCAAAGCCGACGAGGTGCGGCGAACTTGCGGAGGATGTCGTAGCGACATTCGGTCACGAGGCCGACAAGCGCGGCATAAAGGTGATGGCGAAGACCGTCGGCAGGATGCCTGTGCTGACTGTCGACCCACAGCGCCTGCGCCAGATACTGTTCAATCTCGTGGGCAACGCCGTCAAGTTTACGAAAAAGGGCTCGGTCCGAGTTCGCGTCGGCTATTCGTCGGGCACGCTCACGATCCGAGTCGTCGACTCCGGCATCGGGATGAAGTCCGGCGAGCTTGAGCGCATAATGCTTCCATTCGCGCAGGCCAGCAATACGGTCGCGGGCGGAACGGGGCTTGGGCTTGCCATCTGCAGCGGGCTCGCGAAGCGGATGGGCGGCTCCATCACGGTCAGGAGCGTGTACGGCAAGGGCAGCGCATTCATCGTGACGCTAAAGGACGTCGCAGAGGCCGACCGCGGGTCCATGCTTCACGCGGCGGACGTGGACAGCGCGGCAGATTTGCCGCGGATGCGCAGCCTCAGGATACTTCTCGTCGACGACTCGCCGGTGAACAGGTCGGTCCTTTCGGCCATAATAGCGCGCGTCGGGAAGTCGGAGGTCGTCGAGTGCGAGAGCGGCGCGGAAGCGCTCGCGCAGCTTCAGGCGGGGTGTTTCGACCTGGTGCTCACTGACCTCTGGATGCCCGAGATGGGCGGAGTGGAGCTTGTTCGCCGCATAAGGGCGGTTCCGGAGCTGAAGAACCTGCCGGTGTATGCCGTGACGGCCGACGTCGAGGCGCGCAAGCCCGAGGTGGAGTCCATGTTTACGGGGCTCCTCCTCAAGCCTGTCACGCTAGCCCGCGTCTCGCAGATGCTTCGTCGAATCTGACGCGCAGCGCTTTTCCAATTGCGCAAGCGTAATGTCGCGAGATTTGATATAATATATACATAGAATGAAAAGAAGCTGGTATGTTTTGCATGTAAAGCCCAGGACGGACAAAAAGCTCGCCGCCCTGCTGACGGCTTATCGTTTTTTTGCCTATTGCGTCACCTACGTCAAGATCAAAAAGGTCCAGCGCCGGAAGGTGCGCATACAGATGCCGATGTTCCCGGGGTATATCTTCACGCGTCTGAACGCAGACGAGAGGAGAAGGGCGTACGAGACGAACATGGTGGTCCATGCGATTCCCGTGCGCGAGCCGAGGAAGATGATCCACCAGCTCAGGCAGATTGTCCATGCCACGCGCCGCGACCGCGAGATACGCCAGGTCAATCCGTACAAGGTCGGCGACCTTGTGCGCATCGAGTACGGTCCGTTCCGCGGGATCGAGGGCTATGTCAAGCGGGAAGGGCGCAACTCGTCCATCGTCCTCAACATCGAGATACTGAACCAGGCGATCGAAGTGTCGATCCTGCCTGAAGACTGCAGGCCCGCGTGCTGACGCATGGGAAGAAGAGAGGAAGAAAGGAAAGAAAGAAACAATGAATGTAGTATCGCTAGCCGGGCGTCCGAACACGGGGAAGAGCGCGCTTTTCAACCGCATAGCGCGAAAGCGCGTTGCGATCGTGTTTGACCAGCCGGGTGTCACGCGCGACCGCGTTACGCGCGAGGTGGACGTGATGGGCCGCCGCTTTATGCTTGTGGATACGGGCGGCATAGCGTTCGACCGCCGCGTGACGAAGGATCCCCTCGACGACGAAACGCGCATGCAGGCAGAGCTTGCCGTCGGCGACTCGTCCGTCTGCGTGATCGTTGTTGACGCGAGGGAGGGCATACTTCCGCTTGACGCTGAGGTCATCAAGCGCGTGCGCGAATCGGGCTGCCCCTGCGTGATAGCCGCGAACAAGTGCGACACTCCGGACGACGACTGGCGCGCGGCCGAGTTCGAGCGCTTCGGGCTGCCTGTCTTCCCCGTCTCCGCCGAGCACGGGCGCGGAATCGAGGCGCTTCTTTCCGAGGTCGTCGCGCGTCTTGCGCCAGCCGAGCCGGACGAATCGGCCAAGCGTCCGCTCCGCGTGGCGATCGTCGGGCGTCCAAACGTCGGCAAGTCGTCCTACGTCAACAAGCTCCTCAACGCGCCCCGCGTCATAGTCTCCGACATCCCGGGCACGACGCGCGACGCCATCGAGGTGCCGTTCCAGATCGGAAGCGGACCCGAGGCGCGGCGCTACATGCTCGTCGACACCGCGGGCCTCAAGTCCCACACGCAGATGTCCAAGACGTCCGTCGACAACTTCTCGCTCTTCCGCACGGAGGACGCGATCAACGAGGCGGACGTCGTGATCCTCGTCATGGACCCGACGCTGGGCCCGACGATGCAGGACAAGCGCATTGCCGGAAAGATCCTCGACGCCAAGCGCTCGTGCGTCGTCATGATGAACAAGTGGGACGTCGCGCAGGAGCAGGGCATCAAGGAGAAGGACGCCATCGGGGCGGTCCGCGCCATGATGCCGTTCCTCAACTTCGCGGCGATCGTGTTCTGCTCCAACAAGTCCGGCTACAACATCAAGCGCACGGTCGACACGATCGACGCTGCCGCGGCAAGCGCGTCCATGCGCATCCCGACGGGAATGCTCAACCGCGTCATAGAGATCGCGGCGAAAAAGACGCTCTCGCCCATGATCCGCGGGAAGCGGCTCAAGATATACTACGGACTCCAGGTTTCGACGAATCCGCAGACCATCCGGCTCTTCGTCAACGACCCCAAGCTCGTCACCCCCGCCTACCTCAGCTACATGGAGAAGGCGATCAGGGCCAAGTTCGGGCTCGAAGGGGCGCCGCTTCGCATCTTCCTGAAGGCTCGTCCGCGCAGCGCGACGCCTTCGGGTTCGTCGTCCGGCTGCGCAAAGGCGGAAAAAACGGAAGGAGACAACTGAAATGACTGATATCATCATCGTGGGCGCCGGCGGCTTTGGCCGCGAAGTCGCATGGACGATTGACCGCATCAACGCAGCGTCTACATCCCCGCTCTGGCGCGTCATCGGCTTTGCCGACGATGCGGCGGAAAAGCTGCCCAAGACGATCTCGGGCCATCCTGTTCTCGGCACTATCGCCGAAAGCCTGGCGCTCTATCCAGACGCCGCCGTTTTCGCGGCGCTTGGCGACAGCGCGATACGCATGACTGTCCACGCGCGTCTGGGCGACCGCGAGTTTCCGTCCCTCGTCGACCCTGCTGCGGTCGTAGCGCATTCGGCCACCGTGGGCGAGGGTGTGTTCATCGGGCCTCTCGCGCTTGTCTCCACTGACGCCAAGATCTGCGACTTCGCCGTGGTCAACGCCCGCGCGGGAGTCGGACACAACTCGACGGTCAGCTCCTTTGCCACGATTTCGCCGGGCGTGTCGCTTTCCGGCTTCACCGTCGTCGGCGAAGGCGCGACGATGGGCACCAACAGCTCGACGCTCCCCGGCGTCAAAATCGGCGCCAAGGCGACGGTCGCGGCCGGGACGCCGGCGTTCTCCGACATTGCGGACGGCAAGACGCTCTCGCCCTTCGGCATGTTCCGCAGCGGCGTCTAGCGGCATGGTCCGTCTCTGACATCGATTATCCAAAGCTGCAACTGAAAGGGCTGTTTCACTTGAAGACGAAGACAGAAGAGTTCAAGGCCATCATCCTCGCCGGGGGTTCCGGCGAGCGGTTCTGGCCGCTGTCCACGGCGGAGAAGCCGAAGCAGTTCCTGCGCGTTTTCGGAGGCGAAAGCCTTCTGCGGCAGAGCGTGACGCGTCTGAATGGCGTCGTCAGGCCGCGCAACGTGTACATAATCACGTCGCGCGCGCTTGTGGCCGCGACGCGGCGCGAGCTGCCCGAGGTTCCGCCGGAGAACATCGTCGGAGAGCCGATGCGACGCGACACGGGCGCCGCAGTCGCGCTCGGCGTCGCGCTAGCGGGCAACGGGGTCCTTGGCTTCTTCGCGAGCGACCAGATGGTGGCAGACCCGGCGGGATTCCGCGTCGCCCTGCGCAAGGCGATCGACGCAGCCGCCGGTCACCGAATCGTCACGCTCGGCATCAAGCCGACATATCCGTCTACGGGCTTCGGCTATGTCGATCCCGCGACGAAGCGGTTCGTCGAGAAGCCGAGTTCCGACAAGGCGAAGGAGTACCTCAGCAAGGGCTTCCTCTGGAACGCGGGCATGTTCATCGCGCGCGCGGGGGTGTTCCGCTCCGCCATTGTGAACTACGCCCCCGCGCTCACTGAGCTGAGCGAGGCGAACTTCGGCGAGCGCGTGTCGCCTTCGCGCCTTGACAGGATCTACGAGGCGCTGCCGAAGATATCGTTCGACTTCGCGGTCATGGAGCCGTTCTCGCGAACGACGGTGCCTGGTTCTGGCGTAGAGGTCGTGCCCGGCGACTTCGGGTGGGACGACGTAGGCAGCTTCGCCGCGTTCGACAAGTACTTCCCGCATGATTCCAGGGGGAACGTGCGCGAGGGCCCCTGCACCGTGGTCGAGTCGCAGTCCAACATCTGCGTCGCGCGCGCCGCCAGGATATCGCTCCTCGGCGTGAAGAACCTCGTCGTGATAACAACCCCCGATTCGGTGCTGGTGGCGGACAAGTCGCGCATCGCGGACATGAAGAAGCTTTTCAGGAAATGACGCAGCAGGACAAGGGGCGCAAGTACAAGGTCGAAATCGCCTACGACGGAACGAACTTCTCGGGCTGGCAGTTCCAGGAAAACGCCCTCGGCATCCAGCAGGTCGTCGAGGAGGCTCTTGCCTTTCTCGAGGGCGGACCTGTCCGCGTATACGGAAGCTCGCGCACTGACGCAGGAGTCCACGCCAAGGGCTTCGTCGCGCACTTCCGCCTGACGAAGCCGATTCCCCCGAAGAACCTCGTGAAGGCGGCCAATTCGCGCATGCCGGACTCTGTGCGCATACTGCGCGCGGCGTATGCGTCCGAGGACTTCGACGCGCGCCTTTCCGCGCTTGGCAAGGAGTACCGCTATCAGCTATACCAGGCGGACATCATGCCGCCGCACCTTGCGCTCTACTGGACGTTCTGCCACCGTCCGCTTGACGTCGAGGCCATGCGCAGGGCGGCTTCTTATTTCGTCGGCAAGCACGACTTCGTCTCGTTCGCCGCGAATCCGAACCGGGTCCTTGAGACGACGGTCCGCAACATCTTTTCGTTCGAGATCACGAAGGCCGGTCCCCGCATCGTCTTCATCGTGCGGGGCGACGGCTTTCTCTACAAGCAGGTGCGCTCGATGGTCGGGTTCCTCATAGCCGTCGGAAAGGGCAACGAGAAGCCCGAGGCCGTAGCGGAGCTGCTCGCGGCGAAAACGCCGCGCACCGCGCGAGTCGAGACGGCTCCTTCGCGCGGACTTTTCCTCCAGAAGGTCTTCTACAGGAACTTCCCGTGAACGAGGTGGTCGTCAACGGCGTGAGGGCGAAGGTCGCGCGGACGATGCTCGAGCGGATGCGCGGTCTCATCGGAACGCGCGACCTGGGACCAGGCGAGGGGATGCTCATCGAGAAGTGCAACTGCATCCACACGTTCTTCATGTCGTTTCCGATCGACGCGGCGTTTCTCGATTCGTCGGACCGCGTCGTTAAGGTCGTGAAGGGGATAAAGCCGTGGCGCCCGTTCGTCTGGGGCGGCTTCCGCGCACGCAAGGTCCTTGAGACGAAGCACATTCCAGCTGCCGCTGGCCCTGCACCCATCTCAAAGTGTGCGCAGTGACGGCCGAGGGCGTTGAGCAGTCGGATGAACGGCTAAACTTGCAGGGGGTCCGTCGCTCCGCGACGGACCTAGAAAGGTCGTGTCGCAGTCGACTTCCAAGTCACTCCCATTCGCTTCCCTCGCGCGCTCCCGATTTGTTTGATTCTGCGCGAGCGCTGTGAATGTCCGTCGCGGAGCGACGGACCCCCTTGATAGCAACAGCTCAGTCACTTTTAGCGACTACCGACTAACGACCAGCGACTAACGACTAGCCTTTAATCGCCTTATTTGACGCGCTTCGGACGGCGTTTTCACCTGCCTCGCAGATAGCTGCGGAGCTGTTGAAACATTTTTGCCTCCCGCATCTACCTCGTGAGCTGCCCACTACCCACCTCGCGAGCTGCCCACCTCCCACCAAGCGAGCTACCCTATGCCCACCTCGGGAGCTGACTGCCACTCACCTCCCGTGCTGCCCTGTGAAGAGCGGGTAGGATTGTGGAATTCTGGGATTCTGGAATTGTGGAATAGCGGAATTGTGAAATTACCCTCTTCCCCATTCCCCTAATACAGCCCACTTACAATCACAACGCGGCTGGAAGCCGCGTCTCCAAACCATTTATCGATAGCCAACTATCGACTAACGACTATATCCCCCAATTGTGGGGTGGTATGACCGCCTCTGGTTTGCTAAAATAGTACCGTATTTAACATCGAAAGGATTGTTCGAAATGTGCAGGAAACACCAATCGTTGAAAACATTGTCGCTATCGGCTGCAATCGTTGCGCTTGGAGCCGTATCCCCGGCCTGGGCCGACAGGCACTGGACGGGCGGAGGGGCAACCACTGACTGGACCGACACCGCCAACTGGGGGGCAGGCAATGGCTCCGGCAACTGGGTTTTCGGCGGCGGACAAGTTGCCCAATTGCCAGACGAACCAACCCCGATTATCGTGACTTTCACGAACCACGTTTCGCTTTCTGACGGAATATGGATCGAGAACGCGGAAAAGCCTGACATTGTCTGGCGCGTGGAGGAGGGCGCGGATTCCGATGCGGGCCTTTCAACGACATTCACAAGCAGCAAGTGGGGAAAGGCAATCAACGTCGGTACGGGCAATCATGGCGGCCTTACGATTGAAGGCGGCGTGTATTATTTCCCCAGCGAACTGTGGATCGGCAATGGCGCCGTAGATTCGTATTTTACGCTCAATGGCGGCGTGTTCACCAACCAGTCCTATACATGCATCGGCTACGGTGGATATAGCCGCACTGCGACAATGACCGTAAACGGAGGAACGTTCCGGCAGAACAGCAACACGTTTATCGTGGGCCAGGGCAACCATTCTGGGTGCAAAGGCGTGTTCAACTTGATGAGCGGCTCCGTCGACACGGCGGCGAACGCGACATGCAGCGAGAACCAGGGAACTTCCGAAATGAACATAAGCGGCGGCTCGTTCAGAGTCGGCGGACAGCTCATGCTCGCCGAAGGCAAAAGCGGAACTGCGACAACGACGATGGACATCTCGGGCGGAACAATCAAAGTCGTCGGTTTTTCACGCGCTGCAGTCGGCTCCAACTCCTCCGCAACGATTACGATGAGTGACGGCACTTTCGACACGGACAACGAATTCGTCCTTGCGAGTGGCACTGGCTCGACCGCAGATATGACTCTTTCGGGCGGCACCTTCACCCCGAGGAAGCTCTGGATCGGCTCGCATTTCAGCCACACAAGCAGCGGTTGCAATGCGACATTTACAATGACGGGCGGCACGCTTGCAACGGACAGCGACCAGGATATCGTTGTCGGCGGCAACGCAAATGCCGTCGGTACTTTCAACATGCAGGGCGGCACGGTGAACTGCGGCAAGAGGTTTCACATCGCATGGCGCGGCTCGGGCACGCTGAACATGACTGGCGGCGACATATACGTTCCAGCTGGGCAGGATCTCTGCTTCAACAACGACACGGGAACATCTGCTGCTATGCAGCTTAACGGCGGAACATTCCACACCGATACCATCACGATGTCTACCAGGGATGGCGTGACGCAGACCCTGACGGTAAACGGCGGCTCCTTCGCACCTGTTACGGACAAGGCGGACTGGCTTGCCGACGTTCCCATGACTGTCGGCGCGAACGGCATCGGACTTGCATCTGGCGGATACTCCGCGACGTTTTCTGCGAATCTGACGCCTGCCGCAGAGGAGCAGCCGATAAAGGCTGTGTTCACCGGCGCTGACCGCACCGGCGTGATTTCCTTCGCTTCGTCCACTTTCGAGCAGATCGATTCCTTCGAGATCGCCTCCAACGGCGTCATGGTCGTCGCGATGGGCGGCACGGTGGAGAAGCCGCTAAAGATCGACGCGGATGGAACGCTTGTCGTTGATGTCTCCGGCGGAATAAGCGTGAACGGCAGCTATGATCTTGTCACGCTTTCCGGCGGACTTGTCGACACGACCATTACGTCCGACAACGTTGACATTGTCGGCCTGCCGGGTGTCGCGACTCTTGCCTATACGGTCGAAAACAATGTTCTCAAGGTTACTGTGTCTGGTCTTGAAAGATTGGTCATTAACACCGACGGCGGAGAGTGGACCGCCGCCGACACATGGAAGGGCGAGACGAGCGGAACTGTCAGGGCGTTCACTGAAAAGGATCGCGCGGCGTTCGTTATTACCGAGGACAATACCGTCCAGACGGTCCTCGTCAATTCCGAAGTCGCGCCGCTTGGCGTCGATGTCGAGGTGACGGGCGAGAACTCATACGCGCTCATCAAGGGCCACGGCACGTTCGCTCCTGCCGAACTTTCGGTCAAGGGCGTGGTCGGCTTCGCAGGCGACGCGGAAGGCCCGCTGAATCTGGATGTCGCGCTCGAACGCACGCTTGAGGGCGATGTCGATGTCAGCAAGGCGCTGTTTGCGGATGGAACGGTCAATCTGCTCACTTCACTTCACATGGACAGCACCGTCAACGGAAAGCTTGTCCGTGAGAAGGACTGGACACCGTCCTACAAGATTGACGGCACTGGCGAGGTCGAGATAAAGAACGCCAAGCTTACTCTTAACAATCCTGAATTGTTTAAAAACTTCGCAGGCACGGTTGTCCTTGGCGAAGGCTCGCAATTCGACGATGCCAACTACCTTAACGGCGGGGCGATTTTCGGCGGTGCGACACTGAAGATGGCCGGCGGCACAATCGAGCGCTTCGGCAATGATGCCGCAGAGGAGAATCTGAGAGACGTGGTATTGGCAGATGGTACTTCCAGCATCTGGTGGAACCAGAAGTCACGTGGCAATATGGGAGCTCATGTCAAAATCAACGGGGACATCTCCGGTAGCGGGAAACTCACAATCTATCAGAAAGGTTCGAATGCGCGATCCATTAAGTTTGATGGTTGCACGTTTGAAAACCTTACCGGCACAATTGAAATGCACGGCATAAACTACGAGTTTAATAAAAACAACGGCACTGTCAAAGGCGGGACGTTTTTGGTGTCAAGCGACGCGAACGTCTTGACAGGCAACATCACGATTGAGTCCGGCGTCACATGGATAATGAACAACAACGACGACTACAATCTCACCTGCCTTTCCGGCGCGACAATAGGCGGGAACGGCAACGGAAAGGTGAACAACCTGACGTTGAATGATGGCGTAAAGTTCCGCTTCACCTCAGAGACCGCGCTCACCGATCTTTCCGCCGAATATGTCGCGCTTACGGTTGCCAATCCGATTTCCGGTCCGCTGCCGACATTGGAAAATGCCGACAACGAGCGCGGCAAGTGGAAGCTGGTCGTGAGGGAAATCCCCGCCGAGACGGAAGAGGGAAGCCCGACGTATCAGCTTGTGGCGGAGTTCCACAAGAAGGGCTTTGTCATCTCACTCCGATAGAAAGGAGCGCTGCCCATGCACAAGTTCGGAATCGTTGCGCTGCTCGGTCTTGCCGCTGTCTGTGCGTCTGCCGATGTCCGCATCAACGCAGTCTGTCCGAGGCCGGGGGTTCTGGACGAGACGGGCAGGGAGTCCGGCTGGGTTGAGCTCGTCAACAAAGGCGACGAGGCTGCGCAGCTGAGCGAGTACGAACTTGTGCGTGTCAACCGCGGCAAGAAGCTTGAGCCTGGCGCAAAGAAGAAGAACCTTGCGAAGCTCTCCCTTGCGCCTGGCGAGACTCTGCGCGTCTGGACGAGCGAGGAGTATGCGAACTGCAAGGACCTCGGTGGCTCCGGCAACGTCGAGGTCCTTGATGGACGCATGGTCTATCCCAACAAGGTCAATCCGAAGAAGTTCCCGTATCTCGCGCTTTACCACAAGACGGATACGACAAATCTAGTCGACGCAGTGGCGATTCCAGTGGACATAAAAGACGGCGCGACGTTCGAGCGCGACTGGTCGGTAGATACGCGATATGCCTGGAACATTGTCTTTGGCGGCGAGTCGGTTCCGTACGGACCCAACGTCGGGCCGCTCTACGGCGTTAAGCACGATTTTTCCGACCTCGCCCAGACTGCGGTGGCCACGAGCGGCGTTCCATACTCGGTCTCTATGGCGGTGAATCCGTTTTCGGGCTCGGCGATGTCAGGCGACGCCATCACCTCGGTTGCGCTTGAATACTGCTGCGATTTCGGCGTTACGAACAGCGTTCCAATGACGAAGGGAGCGCGCGACAAGGCGAAAGGCGATGTCTGGTCTGCGGAGATCCCCGCGTCGGCGATTCCGTCCGAGCCGGGGCGCCTCATCCGCTGGCGCGCGAAGATCACTGACGCCGACGGCAACGTTTGGACATCTCCAAGCTTCCGCAATCCCGACGACGGCTATGCGTGGTACGGCACGATTACCGAACCAGGGGCACTTGACGACGCGAAGCTCCAGACGTGGCACATGTTCGTCGAGGGCGAAGGCAACCTCGCGCAGATGGATGTCGACGCGGACAAGCAGAACCTGACCCTCGTCCCCTACAACGCGCGCTGCTCGATCTACGATTCGCAGACGGGCGTCTACTACGACAATGTCCGCATCGACCTCCGCGGCAATACGTCCGGCGGCTTCCGCAAGAAGTCGCATGGATTCCGCTTCTCGAAGTGCCAGCCGATGAAGTGCGTAAACGAGCTTGAGCAGAACGAGAAGTTCCGCTCGATAGAGACGCGCAAGACGAGCCTTGTGGCCGAATACTGCGACCCCGCGTACGTGCGCCAGTCGCTTGCGTTCCACCTCATCCGCGAATCGGGCGGATACGCTCCGTTCCACTATCCCGTCCGAGTTAACCTCAACGGCGCGTTCTACCAGCTCGCGTTCCACTCCAACCGGTTCTCGGACGAGATGATAGAGGACTGGTACGAGTTCGACGAGTACGGCTACGGCTACAAGAACTCGGGAACGCTTGCGCCGACCCGCAGCGGCGACAGGCTCGCTGGAAGCACGGTGACATGCGAGAAGAAGACGCCGGACGACGGCGAGGAGACGACGGCCAAGGCGTATGCGCCGCTCGTGGCGTGGACCTCCGGCTTCGGCTCTTCGCTCGTCAAGGGAGTGGACGACCAGGCGGCGGTCAGCCGCGCCGTGGTGGAGAGCTTCGACCTCCCTGCGTGGATAAACTACATGGCCGCCACGCGCATAACCATGGAGTGCGACGACACCTGGGCGAACCTCTCGACCTACGGAGACCTTAACGGCACCGGCACTTGGAAGCCGCTTGCCTACGACATGAACCAGAGCTGGGGCCACATATACTACGGACAGTGGAACGGCACGAAGATAACGCCTGGCACCGTTATGGCAAATCCGTACGCAGAGATCGACAGCCACAAGGCGCATCCGTTCTTCGGCGGGATGCGGATACTCAGCCACAAGTCCGACGGAAGCGCGGAGGATCGTCCCAACTATGCGTTTGAGGCGATTTTGCAGTCCACGAAGTTCCGCCGCATCTACCTGCGCCGCCTGCGCTCGCTCATGGACGAATGGCTCGGCGCTCCCGGAACCCCGAAGGAGGAGACGAAGGCGTGGCAGTACGTCGTAGCGATAACGAACGCCACGTACGGGTGCGCGATCCTAGACTACGAGAAGTGGCGCGCGCACGAGAGCAATCCCGCAGGCCCTGGTACGTTCTGGACTAAGACGGGGACGTTTTGCTGGACGGGGAAGATCACGCACGACCAGGGGGTGGAGGATCTTTGGGTCAACTACATCGTCCCTCGCCGTCGTCACCTCTACGAGACTCATTCGATCCACAACACCGCGAAGGGGATCGGATACTCAGCGGAGCTTTCGGCCGGCATTCCCGATGCTCAGCTTCCTGCCGCCGCGTTCGGCGCAGACCTGCAGCTGGTCGGCAAGACGGATGACGAGCTAATACTTTACAACAGCGGGATCGACGCGCTCGACCTCAGCGGATGGACGCTTTCCGGCGGCGTTTCCGGAACGCTCCCGGGAGGAACGGTTGTCGACGCGAAGGACACAATCACGCTTGTGCGCGACCGCAGGAGCTGGGTCGCCGCGAATCGTCCGGAGCTTGGGGACCGTGTCGTAGTCGGAAACTTCGACTTTTCCGGGACGGGCGCGGTGACGCTCACCGCCTCCGCCTCGGGCGAGTCGGGCGGAGCAGCCTTCACGCCGGAGACAGGCCGCGCGGCAAAGTGGTTCGACGCGTCGGTTCAGAACATTGCGCGCGGCACCGACGTGACGACAGTGGACTCCTCTGCGTTCCGTGGCTCGTTTTCCGCGTTGGGCGGAGCGACTGGGACCGTTGCGAGCCGTCTTGGGTACGGGTATGTCGACGTCAGGGGCGATCTGAAGAAGGGCGACGAGCTTGTGTTCGCTCCATCGGAGGCGCAGAAGTCGCGTCGGACGTCAGTTATAGAGATGACGGCATGCTTCCCCGATGCAGTCGACTTCGCGGACCTAGAGCCTGCTGGGCTCGCCGCGTTCACGATTGCGAGGAAGCCGGACAGGAGCTATGTCTTCTGCATGTACGACGGGAGCCAATGGCGCGAGGTCTCGAATGCGGGAGTAGCCCCTGCCGAGGAGGTCAACTACAGGCTCAGGCTTGTGCTGAACTTCAGGACCGCGCGTCCGACCATATCCTACTCGGTTCTCGGCGGCTCGGGATGGGGCGAACTGTCCGACGCGGACGGAAACACCGCGTTCCCAGTGTCGAGCACGGTCTCGGAGATCGTTTTCTCTGGTTTCGGAGAGTTCGCCGACCTGAACGGCGACTATGGTCCAGACGCAGGCTTCGGTATAATACTGCGGTAATCGGCGGGTGGTAGCGCGTCTTGCGTATCTTGCGTTCCGATTGGCGGCTTTGTAGAATGGCGGTAGAAATGATACAATATAAGAGTAATGCGAACTATCGTGTCATTGATCCTCGCTCTGGCCGCTGCGACGGTTCAGGCGTTTGAAGTCACGGTCGTCCACGGGAAGCGGACGATCTCAGGCGTCGTCACGTTTGCGGAGGAGGGCGCGAACTACTGTTTCATCCACACCGATTCCGGGGAATGGTGGAGGGTGGGCTTGTCGCCGTCGGAGACAATGCCGCATGTCGGCGACATCGTCGATGTCTCGGGCGAGGTGCTGAGGCAGACCGTCAACAACCGCATCGACTGGTGCACGCTTGCGGTAACGGGGCATGACGAGCATGCCGTGCCTGCGTATGAAGAGGTGACGGTTTCGCAGCTCCACGAGCACCCTGTCTACGGCACCCAGGTTCCTGACCGCTTTGCGCGGCTGCTTGCGTTTTCGGGCAAGGTGCTGGACATCAACAGACGACTGACAGCTGTCCAGATGATTGTCTCGGACGGGGCGAAGAGCGCGAGCGTCACGTTCAGCATGCCGCCGGACGAGCCGCTTCCGAAGGACCTCAAGATCGGCGCGACGGTCCGCGTAAAGGGCGGCTACTCCTACGTCACGTTGTCGGACAGCAAGAACCGCGGCGCTTTTTGCGGCATTTCCCAGCCGACGCTGATGATGATGTCGGTCCGCGACCTGACGGTGCTTTCGGTCTCCCCGTTCTGGACTCCGCTTCGCGTCTGGCTGGCGCTTGGCCTGGCGGCGTTCATTTTGCTTCTTCTCCTGATCTGGGTAAGTGTCCTGCGACGGACGGTGGCGCGCCAGGTCAAGGTCATCGAGACTGCGCTGAGGGAGCGGGCCGTAGCCGAAGGCGAACGCCGCGAGCGGCTTCGTCTTTCGCACGACCTCCACGACGACTTCCAGCAGCTACTCTCCGGGTCGCTCTTCCGCATCACGGCAGCGCTTAACTGGATGGCGGATAACGACATCGGCCGCGCGCAGGCGCAGCTTGAAAAGGCACGCAACGACCTCGTCCACACCCAGAGCCAGCTGAGGGCTGTCCTATGGGGGCTCAAGGAGGAGTCCGAGGGGCCCAGTGCGCTGGTGGACCTTTTCCGCTACGCGGCAGGGCGCATGGCGCACTGGGCGGGGAAGGTCGAGATCGTCAGTTCGGGGCACGAGCCTCATCTCGCGCGCACGATTGCCGGCGCGCTGCTCATGATACTGCAGGAGGCCGTCGGCAATGCGCTCAGGCATGGCAAGGCCCAGCACGTAAAGGTCCATGTAGACTTTGACGGAGAGAGGCTTACGCTGCGCATCATCGACGACGGCAGCGGATTCGACCTGGTGAACCATCCGGTCGGGCTGGGCCTTTCGGGAATGGAGGAGCGCGCTCGCTCATTGGGCGGACGCTTCAAGGTGCTGAGCGAAATCGATCACGGAACCTGTATAATCGTGGAGGTGAAGGTATGATAAACGTCATGATTGTCGACGATCATCCTGTCGTGCGAGGCGGTTTGGAGGCGATGTTGGAAAGCTACCGCGGCTTTCGGGTCGTCGGGATGGCGGGGTCTGGTGAGGAGGCTGAGGCGCTGTTCCGCAAGAAGCTGCCGGATGTTGTCATAATGGACATCCGGATGCCGGGGATGGACGGATTCGCCACGCTGGAGAGGCTCAAGCGCTTTGTGCCGGACGTCAAGGCGCTTTTGCTTGCGGGGATGCCGCTTGAAGTCGAGCTCCAGCGGGCGAAGCAGCTCGGCGCCAAGGGGTATCTGCCGAAGAACGTCGATCACAGGCGTCTTGTCGAGGCGGTCGAGCAGGCGGCGGCGGATGGTCCGTTCCAGGAGGAGCCGCTGCCGGAGGTGCCGAACATGCTGACTGCGCGCGAGATGTCGGTTCTCAAGTACCTTGCGCTAGGCAAGACGCGCGAGGAGGTTGGAATAATCCTGGGCGTGTCGGCCGAAACGATCAAGACCCATTCCAAGACGATCCAGATGAAGCTCGACGTGCGCAACGCGACGGCAGCCGTGAACCGGGCCTACGAGCTTGGGATACTTCGTCCATAGCCAGTCGCTTTGCCTTGCCCGTTACGCGCGACTTATAATTTTATGATATAATTGTTACATAGATGAGTGATTCACAGAACATAGCGATAGTTTTTGCCGGGGGCAGCGGGGTTCGCATGGGCGCCGCGATACCCAAGCAGTTCCTGAACCTGGACGGCAAGCCGGTACTGGCGCATGTCCTCGACCTGTTTCAGTCCCATCCATCCGTCGACGGAATATACATGGCGGTGAATGCCGACTGGATGGACCGTGCGGAGGGCTTTGCGCAGGAGTACGGCGTGACGAAGCTGCGAGGCGTTGCTCCTGGCGGCAAGACGGCGCAGGACTCCATATACAGCGCGCTAAGGTTCGTCGCGCAGCGCGAGGCGTCCGACTCGATCGTCCTTCTCCATGACGGGGTGCGTCCGTACGTCACGCCCGAAGTCATACAGGCGAACATAGACGCGGCGAGGCAGTTCGGCAACGCGATAACGTACACGCCCTGCTACGAGACGATTGTCCTTTCGTCCGACGGCGCGCGCATTGAATCGATTCCGAGGCGCAGCGACTCCTACACGGCCCAGGCGCCGCAGAGCTTCAGGTTGGGCGGAATACTGGCCGCGCACGAGCGCATACGCGCGCGGCCTGAAGGCTACACGGATATGGTCGACCAGGCGACGATCTGCTTCACGCTGGGCATAGACGTCCACCTAGTGCCCGGCAATCGCGGCAACGTCAAGATCACGACGCCGGAGGACATCGTGACTCTCGAGGCGCTGATCAGGTGGCGTCGGGCGGGCGGCGGCAATTTGCTGTAAAAAGGCAATACAACCGAAAGGCAAACCAAACAAAAGGGAAACAACAGGAGAGGAGCGTAAAATGACGCAAAAAGGATACATCATCTATCTGATGGCTATGGCGGGGCTTGGCGGCCTCCTGTACGGAATCGACGTCGGGGCGATAGCGTCGGCGTTGCCATACATAAAGGCGCTGTCCTACTTTTCCGAGGCAAAGCTCTCGACTGTCGTCGGCGCGGTGCTCTTCGGCTCCGTGATCGGATCCCTGCCCGCAGGCGTCTTTGCAGAGTGGCTTGGACGCAAAAAGGCGATTCTCATCGGCTCGATCGTGTTCCTCGCATCCATTCCGATGATCGTTTTCTCAGACGGCAACTACGGAGTGATGGTCGCGGGACGCTTCGTGCAGGGCGCGTCCGCCGGTCTTCTCGGCGTCGTGATCCCGATGTACCTCGCGGAGTGCCTTCCGCCCGAATCGCGCGGAAAGGGGACGGGGCTCTTCCAGCTCTTCCTGACGACTGGACTCGTCTTCATGGCTCTCGTGGGCGTAGGTGTCACGAAGTTCTTCGGCCCGGCCGACTCCGAGACGATATCCGCCGCTACGAAAGTCGCAGCCTGGAAGACGGTGTTCTGGCTTTCGGCCATCCCCGGCGTAATATTCCTCTTCGGAATCTTCGGGCTCAAGGAGTCTCCGACCTGGCTCAAGAAGGTTGCCGACAAGAAGGCGGGGATCGTCGAGAAAAAGGAGGATTCCGCCGCGCCTGTTGCGAAGGACAGCCTCTTCAGCCGCAAGTACGTCTATCCGTTCTGCCTCGCGGTCATCGTCCTTGCCTGCACTCAGGCGACCGGCATCAACTCGGTCCTCAACTACTCGGTCGACATCTTCAACAAGTCCGGCCTCCCCGGCATCGTCGCGAACTACGCCGATACCGCAATCAAGATCGTCAACCTCGTGATGACCATCCTCGCCGTCTCGCTCGTGGACCGCAAGGGCCGCACGTTCCTTCTCAAGATGGGCACTCTCGGCATCATTGTCGGGCTTACAGGCGTCGGCGCGAGCTTCTTCTGCATCGAGCACAACATCTGCGCTGCGTCCCAGATCACCGGCTGGGCGACGGCGATCTCGTTCATGATCTTTATCGGCTTCTTCGCCTCGGGTCCCGGCGTCTGCGTGTGGCTCGCGCTTTCGGAGCTGATGCCCGCGCGCATCCGCGCCAACGGCATGGCAATCGCGCTCCTCATCAACCAGGGCGTCTCCACGACCATTGCCAGCGTCTTCTATCCGTGGGTCAACGCCGTCGGATATGCGTGGGTCTTCTTCACGCTCGCGCTCTGCACGGTCGTATACTTCATAACCGCGGCGTTCTTCATGCCCGAGACGAAGGGCAGGACGCTGGAGGAAATCGAGAGATATTTCTCGACCGGCAAGATGGACTAACGGTCTGACATAAAAGCCTCGCGGGGCGTTCCGTGGAGGCGCGCGAAGGGCGGCAGAGGGTCGAAACACCCGCTGCCGCCCCTCATTTTGTCCTGATTTTGACTTTTTTTTAACTTTTCTCTTGCTTTTTTTCGTATTCTTGGCGTCCTGCTATTGATTGCTGGTGTCATAAAGTGTATAATAGTGTCAGAAAATGTCAAAGGAGACCAACCAGACTGTCGCGGTGTCGACCAAGGCTGTATCGGCCTCGCTTGCGGGCGAGGTGGAGCATTCCTTGGACCCCAAGAAGCGCCTGACCATCCCGAGCGGATGGCGTGCTGCGATGGGGAACCCTGCGTATGTCTACGTCATGCCGGACAGGGGCGGGCAGTGCCTGAACCTCCTGCCCCCTGAGGAGATGGACGCCATACGTGCGAAGCTGCAGGAGAAGGCTCTCTTCAACCCCGCGCTGAACCAGGCTGCCATGACCCTCGGCCGCATGAGCGAAATGCTCCCCCTTGACGTTCAGGGACGAATCCGCATCTGCGACAAGCTCCTTCGGTTTGCGAACCTGACGACGACTGTCGTGATGGTGGGCTCGTTCCGCATGATCAAACTCTGGGATCCTCAGCGTCTCAAGCCTTCGGGCGAAATCGACATGGCGGAGTTCAACGCCGCGCTCGACGTGCTGGAAAACTGAAGATGGCAAACGAACGTCACATACCGGTCCTCCTGGAGGAGACGATGGCTGCCCTGGCGGTGAAGCCGGGCGGACGCTATGTCGACGGCACGCTCGGAAGGGCGGGGCATGCCAGGGCCGTGGTCGAACGCGGGGGGACGGTGCTCGGCATCGACCGCGACGACCAGGCGCTCGCCGAGGTCGCGGCGATGGGATTGGATGGAATCGTTGCCGTCAAGGGCGAGCATGCCGACCTCAAGGCGCTCGCCAATGCTCACGGGTGGGAGAAGGTGGACGGAATCCTCCTTGACCTCGGCGTCTCCAGTCCGCAGCTGGACGACGCGGAGCGCGGCTTCAGCTTCCTGCGGGATGGTCCTCTAGACATGCGCATGGACCCATCGCGCGGCAAAAGTGCCGCGGACGTCGTGAACGAGTCGTCGGCCGACGAGCTCAGGCGGATCTTCCGCGAATACGGCGAGGAGCAGCAGGCGTCGCGAATCGCGAACGGAATCGTCCGTGAACGTGCGCACAAGTCGTTTTCCACTACGAAGGACCTCGCCGATTTCATCGAGCGTCTGGTCGGACGTCATGGCGGGCATCATCCGGCGACGCGCGTGTTCCAGGCGCTGCGCATGGAGGTCAACGACGAAATGGGGCAGCTACAGCGCGCGCTTGAAGGAGGAATGGGCCTTCTGGCGCCTGGCGGACGCTTCGCAGTGATTACTTTCGAGTCGCTGACCGACCGCGTGGTCAAGCGTTTCTTCGCCGCCCATGTGGGGAAGATGGAGTCGCTTATCCAGGGCGGGGAGAAGTGGGTGGGCGAACTTCCGCGCGCGCTCGCCGTGTCGAAGCGCGCGATAACGGCAGGCGAAAGGGAGATTTCTGAAAATCCAAGGTCGAGAAGCGCGAAACTGCGCGCAATCGAAATAGAAAGGGAGGTGGCTGCGTAATGAGAAAGAATCGCAGAGTTTCTACCAAGATGTCTGTGATGGCTCAGCACTTCGCGTATCTCGCGGCCATCATCATCGCGCTGTTCGCCACCGTCGTCGTCAATCTGCTCGTGAAGTCCAGCTGCTCGCAGCTCAGCAGGTCGATCGGCCTCAAGGAAAAGGAGCTTGCGAAGCTTCAGGACGAGTTTACGCGCGAGAGCGCAAGGTGGGAGGCAATGCAGACCCCCGAGCGACTCGAAAAGGCGCTTGCCGACCACAATCTGCCGATGTTCTTCGCCAAGGCGAGCCAGACGATCCGGATGCAGCCCGACGGCAGGCCCTATCCAAACCAGATATCGGTTGCCAAGGCCGCCCAGCGCACTCCAGCAGTCGCCACGGCCGGAATCGCCAGACGTACTTCAAGGCGTTGATGCCAGATGTTCCGTATCAACGAGACATGGCGCTTCTGGCTCCCCGTCATCGGGCTGGGGCTGTTCGGTTGCTACTGCTCGCAAAAGCTGATACGGGCTCACTTTGAGGCCGACGTGGCCGTGCCGAACTACGAGTTCGACCGCGAGCTGCCCGCTTGCCGAGGCGCAATCTACGACGCGACCGGCAAGGCCTGCCCGCTAGTCCGATCAGTCCCGCTTTGGGAATACCACCTGGATCCAGTATCCCTGACAAACACCGTCGTGCGCCCGAAGGGCGAACGTATCCCTCGCACGCGCCAGGCCATCTGCCGTCAGATATCGACCGCGCTCGGGCTCGACTACCACCGCGTCCTCTCCATGAGCGAGAAGTCGGGGCGGCGCTACCAGTACCTCGGACAGTCCTCGGATCCCGAGGTGCACAGGATACTTGCGGATAGGCGCCTTGTCTCGGGCGTTGTCATAGAGGACAGGCAAGTGCGCCAGTATTTCCACGCGCGCCGCCTTTCGCACGTCATCGGCGCGGTCAACAAGGAAGGCGTCGGCTCGGCAGGACTCGAGCTTCGGTACAACCGCGAGCTCACCGGCATACCGGGCCGCATACACGGCTGCCGGGATGCGCGCGGCGCGGAGCTGTACGACAAGCGCATCGAGACGGTCGCGCCGATCCCTGGCGCAGACCTTCACCTCACGATAGACCACAACCTCCAGTACGAGGTGGAGACAGCGCTTGCGGCTGGCGTCGAGGAGTTCGGCGCCGGCTCGGGCTGGTGCATTGTCCTCGACGTGAAGACGGGCGCGGTCCTCGCGCTGGCGTCCCTCCCCGACTTCAATCCGCTTGTCTTCGGGCGGACCTCCGACGCGGCGAAGGTCAACCGCGCCACGAACATCGTCTACGAGCCTGGCAGCGTAATGAAGGTCATCACGGCGTGCGCAGGCATCGACTCGGGGATCGTGACTGCCGACACGCTCTACAACACCAACAGAAACGACGACAGGTACTATAGGCTCCCGGGAGACGGAACCCACGTCTGGGAGCCGACGATGACGGTCCGCGACGCGATTGTCCATTCGTCAAACATCGTCATCGGGAAGCTAGGTGTGGACATCGGTCCCGAGAGGCTCTACGGCTACATGAAGGAGTTTGGGTTTGGGCGCAAGACCGGCGTCGAGTCGCCAGGCGAGGAGCCTGGTCTTCTCCCTCCATGGCAGAGGTGGGACAAGGTGAAGTGGTCGCGCGCGCCGATTGGACAGGGCGTCGCCGTCACGGCGATCCAGATTGCGTCGGCGTACCAGGCGATTGCGAACGACGGCGTTCGCATGAAGCCTCACCTGCTGGAGCGAATCGCGCGCCCCGACGGAACGCTTCTAAAGTCCTTCGAGCCTGAGGCCGTCGCGCGCCCGATCTCTGCGGAAACATCAAGGACGGTTCGCGAGATGATGCTTGGCGTCGCGTCCAAAAGCGGAACGGCGCGCCGCGCCGCGATCAAGGGCTATTCTGTCGCCGGCAAGACGGGCACGGCGCAGAAGGTCGTTGACGGACGCTACTCCGATTCGCTCTACAGGGCGACGTTCTGCGGCATCGTCCCCTCGGGCGTCGTAAAGCGCAACGAGAACGACGCGGAGCCCGTTCCCGCGCGCGTCGTGATCCTCGTCACGCTTGACTTCGAGCACAAGGCGAAGTTCCATCAGGGCGGCAACTCGTCCGCACCCATCTTCAAGCGCGTCGCGACGGCCGCGATGCGGTACTACGAAGTCGAGCCGGACCGTCCCGACGAGCTCCTTTTCGAAGGCGACGACGACGGGCTTGACGAAATCATGGAGGAGCGCGGCAAAACTGCCGCGGAAGCCGAGGAAGCAGGCTGAGAAAGGAGGCCATAAGTGAGTGCGGAGCGACGAAACGCTTTTTACGGCTGGCTTTGGATGATGCTGCTGGCGTTTGCCGTCAAGTTTGCCATCGACCTTGTGCCGGAGTCCGGAGTGAAGCACCTGTTTATGTTTCCCTCCGCAAAGGCTGCCGCGCTATATTGGAGCGTGCCGCTGATCGACTCCCCGCTTTCCTTCGTGGCGCGCGGAGTTACGATCGTGGTCACGCGCGCTTGCTCGGCGACAGATTTCTTTTCGCTTGCCTTCGCGCTGCTGGCGTTCAGGATGAGGATAAGGCGGCTTTGGCTGCGCATTCCAGCGGCGCTTGCGATTGCATGGTGCGCGGCAGTCTTCGCGAACGCGACGCGGCTCGTGATGCTTGTCCCGATCGACGAGATCTTCTCGGCGGCGCAGATTCCGTCCATACACATGGCCATCGGGATTTCGGTGTTTATGCCGGTATTCGGAATTCTTTGGTTCTTCTCGTCTCTTCGAAAGGAAGTCGTCTATGAATAGCGATCCCATGCCTGAAGGCACGTCCTCTGCGGAATACGTTTCGCCGTTTGCGAAGCCTGTCGTGTTCCTCGTTTCGAATGTGCTCCTTCCGCTCCTTGCGATTGGAGCCTGCGCCTATATGTACTGGCTTACGTGCGGCGAGCTGAAGGAGGACCTCCCCGCGAAGGCAATCGCCGTGCTTGCGGCGTCCGCTGTCGTTCCCATCTGCTCCGCAGGAATGCTGATGCTGCGTCCGAAGCGTATCCCCGCATGGCCTATGGTGTTGCTCGGAGTATATGCTGGACTTTTCCTTTGGTTTGGATTGCCGGTCCTGACCGACATGGCGAAAGCCGTCGACGGATGGATGTTGGGCGCGACTCCGCTTCTATGCCTCTTTGGCGGAACCATCCCCGTGATTTTCGCAGGCGTTGCGCGCATCGCCACTGCAGACTGGAGAATGACAAGGACAAGCGACGTCACGACTTCGCTTCTTTGCCTTGTGGGACCGCCGCTGGCCGCGTATTTATGTTTCTGTCTAAACGTATACATGCCGTTCAGCTACGCCAGCGAACGCGATATATTGATCAGGAACATAGTGTCGATGGCTACAGTCGTCATAGCCTTTGCCGGCTGCGTTGTGTTCTTCGTCGGACTCATCCGCATCTTCCACAAGATATACAGGGCGTCCGCCGACTGGTTCCCCGAGAATTTCCGCCGTTTTGCGAGTGCCGCGCTTTTAGGCATCTTCCTTCCCGTGGCTGGACTCGCCCTCAACACTAAGATTCCGTTCCCCGCTGATTTCGCAAATCCGTGGGCATGGGGACTCGCCATAACTACTGGCTTTGTCCTGATGCTACCGCCGCGCGACGATGCGCTTGGACTCGTCTTCTGGTTCCTCAAGCTCCTTGTCGCGCCGTTTGTCCTTTACTTTTTCCTACTCTTCCTGCCGTTCCTGCCGCTGTCGATCCTTGCGATTCTTGCCGTCGGAACGGGCTTCCTCATTCTCGCGCCGACTCTCCTTTTCGCGTTCTGGTCGCGCGAAGTGGCGCGCGCATACACCGCGTTGCGCAAGAGGCATACGCGACTTGCGGTGGCGTCCGTAGCGATTGCGGGACTTCTTGTTATGCCGGTGACGTTCGCAGTGATGGTCGAGGTCGAGCGCATGGAGCTGAACGCGCTCGTCGACTGGCATACGAAGGAGGACTTCGACCTCCCGCCCGCGCCCATGCCGGTGTCGCAGAAGCGCGCGGAGAAGATCATGAACGGAGTGAACGATTACACGTTCGGATCCGAGACTCCGTTTCTTTCCGGCTGGCGCACGTGGCGCGTCTACGGCGGGATGTATATGGCGGACAAGCTGCGCAACGAACTGAACATGCGCATTCTTGGCAAGGCGGTGAATGACGATCGCGACTGGCGTAAAAGGCACAGGAACGACTTTGGGTCTATCTTCGGCATGAACTCCGCGCGCCAGTCTAGTAACAGGGGACGGTCGTTCTGGGTTGGACGTCCGCCGAGCATCAACACCTATTCAGCCGAGGCGACGTCGATCGGCAACGGCGACGAAGCGCGCTTTGCGGTACTGGTGAAGCCAACCGCGCCTAGCCAGGACTACGAATTCATTGCGGACATGGAGCTTCCCGCAGGAGCGTGGATCGAGGGAATGCGCCTCAAGATGTCGGACGGCGAGTGGAAGACGGCGCGAGCGTCGGAGCGCAAGGCCGCCGAGTGGGTCTACAACAAGATAACGGAGCAGCGCAGGGATCCTTCCATTGTCACTCTCGACACGCCGACCGCAGGAAAGCTGAAGGTGTTCCCCGTCGACAGGAATGGACGTGAGGTCGAGTTGACGGTTAGGCTTCCAGATGCGCATTCGTCGACATGGGTCATGAAGCTCGACGGCAGGGAAATAGCAAATCCGCTTTGCGCCAAGGCGTCAGCCAACGATATTTTCGCCGCGCGGGACGCGGCTGTCAGCGTAGTGCCGCAGGCTTGGATGGACGCTCGGGCGTCGGATGCGGTCCAGCTGAAAGAGGAGGGCGAGCCTTGCCGCGTTTCCATCGATGAGGAAGGGCTCATGCGCAAGCTCCGCCGCTACATGCGGGAATCCGCCGCGTCCGTTTCGGCGAACGGGACAATTCGTCCGCTCGTCCTGGAAAAGAAAGAAGGCGACGCGGTGACGAATGAGCCTCGGCTGCCGGCGGCATTCTTGAACAGGCGCGAAAGGACCGTTCTTAATCGCGAAATGCCTGGCGTCGCAAAGTTGACCGACGATCATGTCGACGGATGGTTCATGCTCGAGACCGAAGACGGGCGCAAGGCGGCTGTCCCGTTCAGGCGCGGCGGAGGCGGGGCGGTTGTCTTCGCTCGGCTCAAGGGGGCGAAGGTCGTCGGAGAGAAATGGTCCGAGGGCGCGAAGGCATGGGAGCTCGAGAACAGGGCGTTCCTTAAGCCGGCCCTTGACGTCCGTCGCGAGCTTCTGGACGCCGCGCGCAGAAATGTCGCTCTCACCACGCAGACGTCGTACATCGTCGTCGAGACATCCGCTCAGGAGAAGGCTCTTTCGCTCAAGGAAAAGGAAGCGCTGCACGGCGACAAGTCGTACGACTTCGACGAGTCGACCGCCGTTCAAGGCGATGCGCCGGGTTTCTTTGTGCTGGCTGCGATGCTGTTCCTCTTCTTCCTGCTGTCCAACATGAAAAAGCTCCTGCGCAGATGAAATTCGCCGTACACCGCAAGGAAGTCACTGAAAGCACGAACAACGACGCGCGGGCGGGTTCGCACGGCGACGTCTTCACGGCGACGGAGCAGACGGCTGGGCGCGGGCGGATCGGACACCGCTGGCTCTCGCGTCCAGGCGACAGCCTTACGTTTTCCGTCGTTCTTTCCGTAGCCGGAATGCCGCCTGAAGAAGCGGCGACGCTTCCGCTCGTCGCAGGGCTCGCAGTGCGACGAGTCGCCGGAGGTGCGATAAAGTGGCCTAACGACGTTCTGGTTGGCGGACGGAAGATAGCCGGAATCCTATGCGAGCGCGTGGGCGACAATGTGATATGCGGAATCGGGATCAACGTGAACCAGACGTCCTTTCCTCCCGAGATCGCGGACCGCGCGACTTCGCTTCGCCTTGTCACGGGGCGCGAGCAGTCCGTGGCGGGGACGCTCGATCGTGTCCTCGCCGAGCTTTCCGATCTTTACGAGCAGTGGTTTCGCGGCGGATTTGCCGCGCTCCAGCCGGAGATTGCTCGGCATGACGCGCTTCGCGGACGCTTTGTGCGCATAATCCAGACAGACTCCGACCCGGAGCCGGTCGAGGGAATATGCGACGGGGTCATGCCGGACGGTTCGCTTTCCGTCGCGGGGGTTAGGATATACGCAGGCGAAGCGCATGTCTGCGCAACGTCCGCGTAAGATGGTATAATATTGGCATGGTAACGACTATTGAAGAACTGGCGCAGCTCGTTGTTGTCGAGGACGATCCCACGATACGGACGATTCTCGGCATGGCGCTTGCGGGTGCGGGTTTTCGCCACGTTCGCGAATGCGCGCGCGGCGACGAGGCTCTTTCCGAAATCAAGGCGCGTCCGCCTGACCTGGTGCTTCTTGACGTGATGCTGCCTGGAGTGGACGGCTTCACGATCTGCCGCAGGATCCGAGAGGATTCCGCGACGGCGCAGGCCCGCGTCATAATGCTGACCGCGAAGACCGAGCCTGAGGACATTGTCCGCGGACTCGACTGCGGCGCAGACGACTATGTGACGAAGCCGTTCGACAGGATGGTGCTTCTCGCCCGCGTGCGCGCGGTCCTGAGGCGCGGAGCGTCCGTATCGTCCGCAGAGGATTTCGACGGCCTACGCATAGACGAGGGCGCGATGTCGGCCTCCCTTGACGGGACGGAACTGCGGCTTGCGCGCGGCGAGTTCATGATGCTTGCGCTTCTGGCGGCGAACAGGGGACGCGTCCTTTCGCGCCAGCGCATACTGGATGCAGTTCAGCGCGACGACGCGGAGGTTGTGACGGAGCGGACCGTTGACGTCCAGATAGCAGGGCTAAGGCGCAAGCTTGGCGACTGGGCGTCGCACATCGAGACGGTGCGGGGAGTGGGGTACAGGATAAAGCCATGAGACGCGTTGCCAGATCGTCCTTTCTCCGCGACTTTGCCGCACCAGCGATCTCCGCTCTGGCGTTCGTGCTTCTTGTCGCCGTATTCGTCCGCGAGGCGTCGTCATTCCGCCGTGCAGTCGTCGGCTGGGCGGAGCGCGACCTTGAAGAGCGCGCGTCAATGGTTGCCTCGTCGCTCAGGGAGCCGCTGGACACGGGTGATTTCCAGGCGATACATTCCATTGGCTCGAAGTGCGAGGAGGAAGGTCTCAGGATGACCGTGTTCAGCCTGCGGGGCGGCCTGGTCTTCGATTCGTCCAGCAGGCCTGGCATGCATCCCGACGAAATCTACGCCTCGGCGCCGCTTGGCGGACACACGGTTCGGATCGGTATTCCGCGCTCGCGCGTCCTTGCGCCGTTCCGCCGCGCCAGGCTTTCGTTCGCGCTTGCGGCTTTTGCGGGCGGCGCGGGGGTGATGCTCGTGTTCTTCTTCTCGTACCGGCAGCGCGTGCGCATCCGCGAACTCGCCCGCCTGGAGAAGTTCAGAAGCGAGTTCATCGCGGACTTCTCGCACGAGCTGAAGACTCCGCTTACAGGGATCATTGGCGCGGCGGACTTGTTGGACGACGATGCGCCGCCTGATGTCCGTCGGCGGCTTGTCGCGATGATGCGCGGGGAGTCGAAGCGGCTGGACGCGCTGGCGCGCGGGATTATTGACCTTGCGAAGCTGGAGCGCAGCGACGCCCCGCATGGCGTGGAGCGCGTCGATTTGCGCGGGCTCGTCAAGGAGACGGCCGAGCGCTTCGAGGTGGGGGCGAGCGAGAAGGGCGTCGAGGTTTCGTGGGAATGCGGCGACGAGCTGTCCGTTGAAGGCGACAGGGGCCTCCTGGAGCGTGCGGTTTCCAATCTTGTCGTCAATGCGCTTCGTCATTCCGGTTCGCGGACAGTGAGGATTGCGGCCGAGCGGAAGGGAAGGCGCGTCGAGGTGTCCGTCGAGGACCACGGGCGCGGCATACCGTCCGAGCACGCGTCGCGCGTGTTCGAGCGGTTCTACAGGGTTGATTCTTCGAGGGAGGGGACTGGAGGCAGCGGCCTTGGGCTTGCCATTGTAAAGCGCATAGCCGAGATGCACGGTGGTTCTGCCGCGCTTGAGGCGTCGCATCCAAGCGGCTGCCGCTTCATTATTTCATTGCCAGTTAGCGGCGATGTCCGCTCAAGCGGGGCAAACGTACGGCCAACGCATTAAAAGCCGATCCTTCCCCTTCGGGGCCCCTGGATCTTTTTTTAATGCGTTGGAAGTGCCTCAGCAACCAGCAGCCGTATCCGCCCCTAGCGGGGGCGCCCGTTTATAGGGCGCAACCCCCGAGCTATGCTCGGGGCGAGCAGCGCAGTGTCCAATCCGAATGGTCGTGGCGCGTCTAGTGCGACCCTAGGACATACTAGGGGCAACAAATCGGCCGCGCCCGATCATCTTTTGTGCGTAGGCATCGAGCCTACGCTCCGATGGCTTTTCCCTGCATGCGGTCTTCGGTCTTCGGAGGAATCAGCGTGAAACGAAAGGAACTCGCATGGGACGACGACAAGCTGCTAAAGCTGATGGCGGCGGCATAGGGCGGGAAGAAGACTTCAAGGCGACTGCATCGAACCCGCTCGGGCTCGATGCCCGCGCGTTCACAAAAAGGACGGGCGCGCCCGATGAATGCGACTTGGACACCTCCTGAAAGTCCAAGATGCGCGCCACGACCGCCCGGATTGGGCGCTGATCGCTGGTTGTTGGCTGCTGAAACACTTCCAACGCATCAAAAATTCGTTCTACACCGCGTCAGCGGGGAGAAGGAATTTTTGATGCGTTGGCCGTAGGGCAAACGACCATTCCTAGCGCCTCGGAGGAATCTGCGACGCTTGCAAAGCAAAATTTGGGCAATTGACTTTTGACGGTGGGAAATGGTAAAATATCTAATGTTTTCTAGCCGGGGTCGCATAGCGGTCGATTGCGCCTGATTTGTAATCAGGATCCGTAAGGACACGGTGGTTCGAATCCACTCCTCGGCTCCATCCCCGCGCCTCTTCTTTTTGCCATCTGTGGCTTGGAGGTTCCCCACTTTTTCTGGGTCGGGCGAGCGGGTCGGGCTCGCCCCCGTAGCGTTTGAGGAGCCCCGGCCCGCCACCCCGTAGCGCCTGTGGTGCCTACGGCTTGACGCCGACGGGGTTGACCTGGACGGGGACGTTGGAGTCTTCGCCCTTGTTGTCCGCCGCTTGCGTGGTCTGCGATATGACCGCGATGCCGGGGATGCCGAAGGCGTAGACGCCCATCGTCTGCGTCTTGTCGCTGGGAGTCAGCGACGAGCATCCGCTCGCAGAGAACGAGACGATGCCTCCGCCGACGGCCCCGATTATCACGGGCTTGAGCGCGTTCCATATCTGCACCGCAAGTGCTTTCCAGTCTATTTTCAGTTTCATAGATTTCGCCTTTCATTGTTGTTTAAACGGTAGGGCGCGGCGAGACGCCGCACCTCCTTGCGTTT
>SUWC01000129.1 GCA_015061665.1 Lentisphaerota bacterium | reverse complement strand
GATGGTCAGCGGACCCGACACGTCCTTCAGCGTGACGGTGATGTTCGGGTTGTCGGCGTTGATGCGTCCAGACGTACCGGTAGATGCAGCGATGCATTCAATCGAAGCAATGCCATTGAAGAAGCTTGCGCGATAGGGAGCAAGCGCTCCGCCGCGCTTAAGGACGACCTTCAGCGTGTTCGCAGGCAAAATCGAAATGTCGTTGTCTGTCGTCGAGAGCTTCGCGCGGTCGAGGATGATCGTTCCCGCATTCTGGATTGAACGACCAAGACGGAATCGGTAGTTCGCCTGCTTGTCGGTACCGCACGTCAGGGTCAGCGTGTGCGACTTCATGTCCAGTGTCGCGTAGGAGAACAAGGTAATGGGTTACTCGGTTGCGTAGCGGCTTCGTGCGGCGGGCTGTCGCCCGAGCCGTCCTACGCGGAGTCGTCGCGGCCGCCGCGCGTAAGTCAACATGGCGTGACAAGCCCGACCCCTCTGCGGAATGCGTCTCAGCAAGCGAAACCACAGAGGCGGCCGACGATCCGCTCCGTCCTCTCGTGCGACACCCGCCGCCCTCAGCCTTTGCCATCCAGGCCCACCGACATCAGGCGAAGCGCCGCAACAACGGCAGGGCGGCGTGGAAAATTACGTCCTCGGCACAGCTTACACTCCCGCCTGGGGCTATGCGGCGGCGGCCTCCGAGGCCGCGTTCTTCGGACCCCACAGCAGCTCGGAGACGTCCGCATTCCTGTCGCGCCCTATGGCGTCGAGGACCTGCGACAGCTTCGCGACCGGGTCGTCGCACCTCAGCGAGAGCGTGTCTATGATGGTCATCAGCGTCTCGCGGGTCATCAGGCCTTTCTCCGACTGCGAGCCGAAGCACACCTTCCTGGCGATGACGAGAGGTCTCAGGCGCCTCTCGGCGAGGTTGTTCTCCGCCTCTATCTCGGGATGGCGGACCCACTGGAAGAAGCGCTCGCGCTTCTGGAGCATGAGGTCGAAGTACCCCTTGAGCCTGCCGTCCTCTACCGGGCTTTTCGCGATTGCGAGCAGTTCGTCGCGGATTGCGACCGACTCGTCGTCGTACTCCCTGCCGCGCTTCCTGTTGCGGAGCGTCATCGCGTAGGCCAGCAGTTCGAGGAAGCGCGGGATGTGCCTCTGGTATTCCGTGTTCTTCGGCTCGGCCTCCAGCAGGTCGCGGACGTTCCGCTTGAAGTGCTCGAGGCAGTACTGCGTCTTCCCCCGCCACGAGCAGTTGTAGGCGCTGTAGCGGTCCACTCCGAGGACGCCCGCATGGGCCCCGTCCCCGAATATCTCCGCCGGGACCGTCGACGCCCTCGTGCCGCGGAGCCTGTACACGGAGACGTCCGCCGTGAAGAACCCCCAGGCGTAGCCGTTCTTCCCGTCGCACGACCACGGCGTCTCGTCCGCGTGCTTGTCCAGCGCGGCCCGGAACTCCTCGACGAGCCTCGGCACACCGCCTTCAAGCAGTTCCGCGACCTTGTGGGCCATCTTCTTGAGCGCGGCCTTCTTCACCCCGGCGCGCCTTGCGAGAGTCCCGAGCGGGATGCCGTTCCCGAAGTGGTCGACCAGCACCTGGGAGACTAGGTCGTTGGTGAACGCGAAGTAGGGCATGACGCCCGACGTCTCGGACTCGTGGTACTTCCCGCAGGCGGGGCACCACGCCCTGTAGATCGTGTAGTTCCTGACGATGCGCCTCGCAGGGGCCATGTGCACGACCGTCCTCGTGCGCGTCGTCCAGCTCGCGAGCGCGATGCCGTGGACCGGGCACGACGTCGGCCTCGGCAGCTCCACCACCTCGTCGGCCTCTTCGTCCGGCACGGCCTTCCTGCCGTGTCCGGGATGGCCCTTCGGCTGCCCCCCGACGCGCTTCCTGTCCTCCTCGGACGAGTTTGGCTTCACAGGGATCTTCGAGGATGGCGTGCCGCTCTTGAATGGAAGCGCGGCCGAGGCGGCCTCGGACGCCCCGCCGCACTGCGCGTCCTTGAGCCTGGCGTTCTCCTCCTCCAGCGCCCTGATCCTCCGGTCCTTCGCGGCGACGGCCTCTTCCAGGCGGTCGATCCTGAGCGTCAGGTCGGTGTACTTGTTGCACCGGTGCAGGAACGGGCACTTCGCGGGCGGCATGTCGCTACAGTGCGTCTTTCGAGAGCGAGTCCAGATAGCGCAGCCCCTCCGCACACATCGCCCGCTCCAGCCTCCTCCCGTTCTCCACCGCCCGCCTCATCAGCGGCGCAAGGGGCGACGGCACGTGGCGGCTGCGCTGCTTCCCGCCCTCGCGGTACACGAACAGCCACGCAGGATGCCTCTTGCCTGACTTGCAGGCCCTGCACCCGGGCTTCCCGCACGCCTTGCGCACGAGCGCGAGCGAACCCCTCGCCACGGGCATCAGCCCCGCGACGACCTCTGCGAATGGCGCACTCGGCGCCCCATTGTCTGCCTTACTTGCCTTCATGCCGTCTATTATAACATATATTATACAAGTGCGCAAGGGGGGAAGGCGAACTTTTTTTGTTTTTTCTGAACCGAGTGATGTCTTGGCCCCAGAAGAACGGGGCGGACGTACCTCTCACATCGGTTGACGGACAGGGGCAACGACAGGCGTCATCCGCCACACCTGTGGCAATGCGGCGACAACGGCTGGGTCTCCTCAGATTGCCCGCTGACGTCAAGTCGTCTCTCCCGCCCATGTTGCGGCGCACTGCCGATCGGCGCAATGGCGTGCCTTGCTGGCGGCGGAGAGGCGGGGTGGCGCGAATGAGGAGCGGAGAACTCGCAGCCGTAGGAGAGATACCGCCCGCAGCCAGCGGTAATAACCGAGGCACGGCAGGCTGAACAAGGTCCGTTGTCTACGCGCGAAAGGCGTCGCGATGTTCGCAGCGACGAGACTGAGCGCCAGCCCCGACACGACGCCGCGCAACCGAGTAACCCATTACGAGAACAAGCCATGCTGACTGGCGGTTCCTCTCGAGGAAATCACGGTGTCGTCTTCAAGGGCAATTGCGCAGTCATAGAGGACCTGCCAGCTCCACAAGGTATCGAAAGCCAGCGCTCCGGGAATTGCGAGCCCGTTGTAGCCCGAACCCTCAAGGTGTATCGTGCGTTTGTTGACGATGATAGTGCTGTCTGTTTCAGGCGCAAGCATGAGCGATGCGCCGCTGTGGACGTAGATGCGGTTGGCAGAGTCCGAATCCTTGCCGAGGTCGCCGTTCTTCGACGCCTGCATCACGCCCTCGTAGATGTGGAAGGAGCCGACGAGATCGCGGATGGTGTCGGACGCGACAAGCGTGCCGCTGCCGCGTTTTTCGAGGCTCGCCCCCGTTGGCCAGGTGTCAAACGACGCTGCGGCAATCGCGTCATCGACCGTGGCCGTCGCGCCATACTCGACGCGGATGACGACATTGGTGGGGTCAACGGCGGGATCTGTCGTCACGCTCACACCGCCGTTGGAATAGTGAAGCTTGGCGAGTCCCGCTTCGAGCTCGATCGTGACCTTACTCTCGTCCGGCATCGTGACGGGCGCGTCAAAATACCAGTCGCCGACCGGGAACCAGAGCGTCGAGCCATCCGCGAGATTCGCGACGCCCGCGTTGAACTTTGCGGCGTTCCCGGTCTGATTTGCCTCGCCGGGCTCGATGCCCCAGTCGGTAACGGACACGACACCCTCCGGTTTGTTGGCGGACCATTTCAGAAGCAACTTGTCCGTGTCGCTCGTCTTGTCCAACGACCAGTGCGATGCGTATGCGTTCGTGTTGGTTATGGAGAGCGTTCCAGCGTAGGCAATCCCCTTTCCGGTCGCGGCGCTCGCCGCCGTATAAACCGCCGTCGATCCGCCGACGAGCTTCGACCAGTCATCGACCTCGAAGACGACCGACGACGAAGACGTGTTGCCGAACTTCAAGCCAGCGGCGGAGCTGTTGAAGCAATGTCCGACCAGCAAATCGTCGGCATGGGCGGTGTAGGTCTTGTTGACCTGCAGAACCGCAGAAGCGCCCGTCCCGACTGTCGGCGATCCGCCAACTCCTGAAACACCCAGCGCCCAGTTTGGTATCTCGATGGTGGCGCCATAATCCGCGATATAGGTAGAGAAGCATCCAAGGAACATGCCGTCCGCCGTTCCAGACGTAAACTTTGATTTTGCGTCCATCTTCAGATACGGCACGGTCGGATCACAGGTATGAGCCCCATAGTTATTAGCCGTCGATGTGAGCAAGATATTCTTTAGCTCGAATCCCGCCGCTTTGTTGATCTTGGCCCCGAAGCGGAATCTGAACTCCGGCGTCCCGCTCGCGACATCGCCGACAAGCGTCAGGACATGGTTGTTCATGTTGAACGTCGTGTTGCTGAATGGCCCCCATTGTCCCGTTGCCGTTGCCGCAATCGCCGCGTCTGACTGAAGGTTGAAGGTAATGTAGTTAAACACCTGATAGCTCTTCTTCCCGGCGAGGACGATTGCGCCCTTGTAGCCCTCTGCACCTGTGCCGGACAACTTGATCGTCCGGCTCTTGAGCATGACGGGGTCGCCTGTCT
This sequence comes from Lentisphaerota bacterium, assembly GCA_015061665.1. Classification (GTDB taxonomy): domain Bacteria; phylum Verrucomicrobiota; class Kiritimatiellia; order RFP12; family UBA1067; genus UBA1067. Next base: position 1,570 of record SUWC01000129.1, on the reverse strand, counting down.
CTGGTATGTATACGAGCAGCGTCGCACCGTTCTCTACGGTGATTTGATTCGTAAACCCGAGCTGTCCTGGAGCCGTTATTTCCAAAACGCCCTCCGAGACCGTTACCGTAAGCTTGAATCCATCGTCGAAGACCTGATCCGACGTCAGCTTGCCCAGACCTTTCTTGACGAGCGTATCGCCGTCGTTGAGCGTCGCGCCTGCCGCCGTCAATGCCGCCGAAAGCGTCGTATCGCTATCGACCGTCAGTTCCACCGTCGCTGCCTGTGCGAAAAGCGCAGCAATGGCAGAAAGTGAAAGCAGTGTTCTTTTCATCATTTACCTCTTTTACTTATTCGTTTGAAATGGCGCATAGTGCTGTGCGTACACGCTGCCGTGAATCTTGATTGGGCAATATTATACACCATATTGTACATACGGTGCAACCGTAGTCATGGCTGCGCGCCGCTTCTGACGTCCTTGCAAGCGGTGTAAACAGGATGGCCAAGCGACTTGAACCGCTCGATGAGCGGAATCGCAGCGGCCCACATGCCCTTTTGCCTTCCGCCCGGCAGGACCAGCGCATCTACATGGTCCAGCGCGCCTTCCGCAATCTGCTCTCCAGAGACATACGTAACGTCCACATCGGACCGTGCGGCAAGGGCCAGCGCATCCTCGACGACCGCGCGCGTGCTGCCGATGCGGTCAATCTCGCCCGAGTAGAATGCGACGCGCAGCGGACGCGCCGACTTCTTCGGATACGTGAAGGCGACGGGGCGGCCAACGAGCGGCTTGAAGCACGCCCCTGCGATATCGTGCGTGGAGGGGAAATACTCCGCGTGCATGACGGTCACGAGCACCCTGCCCTTCCCGTAGCGTCCGAAGATCACGGCCGGCATGCCGTGCATGGGCGTGGTCGCCTTGCCTTTCTGCATAACGTGGCTGTCGAATGTCGCCAGGACCTCGTATTCGGAGTCCGGCACCGGTTCGCCCTTCTCGGGCAGCGGTCCGTCGTGGTAGCGGAAATAGCGAGTTCCCGCCGGCACGCCCAGAAGCTCTTCGGCGCGCGCGTTCAGCGTGACGGCCCCGGAGAATCCGCCGCGCAGCGGATTCTTCTCCCGCGTATACGGAATGAGGCGAAGCCGCTTTGGGTCGTTGAGCGCCAAAGCGATTCCCGCGCATACGCCATAGTACGCCCCGCCCTCGCGGATATACTTGCGTATCTTCTCAAAGCCCTTCTCTTTCAACTGGCCGTAGCGGTCATATCCGCTCCCGCCCGGCATCAGAAGCACATCGTAGCCGCCAAGCTTCCCCGCCTGCACGTCCGCCGCGTCGACGAAGTCGCACGACACATCGGGCGAAGACTTCAGGAGCTGCGCCCAGTGAATCACGCCTCCGCCCTTGCAGCCGACGTCGAGGTATAGCGCCACCCTGATTTTTGGCGGACGGACATCTTCGCCCACAGCGTTTGCTGCAAGCGAGACCAATGGCATCGCCGCCGCGCAAATCGCGGCAAGGCGGCTGGGAAACAACGTCATGGCGACGTTCTCCGCGGGCGGTACACAGGCGCGAGCGCGTCGTGGATGTTGCGGT
>SUWC01000128.1 GCA_015061665.1 Lentisphaerota bacterium | reverse complement strand
CAGTGTCGGCGTTATGTCGACGATAGCGCCAACCTCTCTCATCGTAAACATCGTTGGCTCTACCGCAGACAGCACACAGTTCTGAGAATGCAGACTGTCGGCAGAAGCGGACGACTGACTGTTGGTCGAGACGGGCGACTCGATTGCAAGATCATAATCCGTTGGATAAATGTATTCCGTCACGGCCTTCGTCACATACTCTTCACCTGAACGCACAACGACATGGGAGGCATCGATGAGGTCAACATCGTCATGATCCAGAAGCTTCTTGAAAAGTGCGGCCGCATCAGCGACATGACTCGAACTCTCGAATCCGACCGCCTTGAGCGCTTCGCGTCCTGCGCCGACCAGCCGCACGTCGCTTTCGAGCAGATATTGAACATCCTCATTTGCACACCCATTGAAATACTTGACGATCTTCACAAGGTTGTCAGGGGTGTTGGTGACGCGCAGATAGACCGTCAACCCTTCACGGCGACTCACGACGGAAGATCCCTCTGGCCAGATAAGTGCAAGACCCTTTCCCGAAAAAAGAGCCTTCCATTCTTGTTCTGTCTTTTTGTCCGACTCCCTCTGCTCGGCTTCCGCTTCAGCCTCACGTTTCGCCCTCTCTTCGTCCGTTTCGCCATCATAATTCGCCGGAAAGATGCAGCCAAATGTCATCAGCGGGAATGAAAGCGTATCCATCCCTTCCGGCGGATTGCCTGCCCAGGCAGCATCATCGATGCGCACAGCGCAAACGCCATCAGCATTTTCTTCATTCGTGATTCCTTTCCGTTCCTTAACTGATAGTTCACAAGTATATGCTTGATAAAGATGACAGTTACCAAATCCCGCGGCGCATCTGCCGCGCTACTTGGCGGCCTTGATGTTGCGGGCGGCGAACCAGGCCGTCAGCGCATCCGACGCCTCTGGCGTGAGCTCCGCGTCACCGTTGAAACGCTTCCAGCGAAGCGCCGTGAGGTGCTGGACCGCCGTGCGCGCAAGAAGCTCGTCGCCCTTCCACCAGTCGATGCCGGGATGTCCGCAGCACATGCAGCTAGAATTACTGCCAAGGTCCTTGAACTTGAAAATACCGCGCAGTTCGGCGATCTTCTTCGGATCCGTCAGGACGAGCAGCACCGGATCGCGCTCGGGCTTCGTGCAGCATCCGAACCCGCCGTCGCGTATCACCACGCGGTCCGCTGCAGCGATCGCCTCCTGAAAGCGCTCTGTCTCGGAGAACAGGGAAATCATGACATACTTCGGAGCCCCGTCCTCGTTCCGCGGCGCAAACTGCAGATAGCCAAGACTCTTCCAGCGCGCGCGAAGCGCCTCCTTGTCCGGCTGCGCCATCAGCGTGTCGGCGATGCGCATCTTCCTCAGACTTGGCAACGGACAGATGTCGCCGATCGACTTGATCGGGCAGCTGTAGATGTCGAGCGCCTCGATCGGACACTGCTCAAGCCCGCGAATCTCGCCCACCGGACACTTGCTTAGGTAGAGCCAGGATATCGGGACGCGCTCCAGCATCGCGACGTCTGTAAGATTCGTGCAGTCGTGGAGAATAAGTTCGACGGAAAGCTGGCTGTTCGTCAAAGTCGCCAGCGTCTCAAGCGGACGCGCCGGCGCATTGACGTCGGCGATTGAAAGCATCATCGACACATTCTTCGGCGTTCTCTGCTCGCGGAGAACCGCGATGATATTGGCGAAATCCTGATAGGAAATCTGTTCTCGGTTCGTTGACGAGCGCGTTTCGGCAAGCTCGTAGTCAATGGAAATTCTCCGGCTGTCGAAATCGATGTCGCCCAGCGAAAACTGCCTGCTCTTGCCACCTCCGGAATCGTCATCGGCAAACGGATTCTCGTCTTCCTCGTCCGCTTCCTCATCGTCGCATTCCATGCACACCGACGCAGGCATCTTTGCACGGGATTGCATCAGGTCAAACTGTGCGACGACACCGCCCATCAAAGAGGCGAGAAGCACAAAAACCCACCAATAGCTGCGGCAGTGCCGATAGTCTTTCAGTCCGGCCTTTTCAAGTGCCGACTTCACCTCTTCTTCACTTGCGCCGAGCGAGACGAGGGATGGCAGAAGAAGTGTCGGCAGATTTCTTTCCAGCACTGCAAGCCCGCCGTCGAGAAAGACGTAGTATGAGCCCAGGTTCCGCCAGACAACACGCATGACGTTGTCGCCGCTGCGGAATTCATAGCAGGTGTCGGTCATCGCGACAGTCCCTTCGTCCGAATCGCCCATGAACCGCCGGATGACGAGGTCCATGGACTTCTGGAACCGAGCCCTGTTGAACTTCAGGCAGAAGAAGATCAAAGCCAATAAAAACACAAGATAATAGTCAAGATGTCCGCCGCGCAAGTACGCCAGCACCTCGACCGCAAGCCCCACGACAATGAACACGGACAGCATGATGCGCGACGCACGCGCGACCCTGTCGTAGACCTTTCCGGCGAAGCGGCGGACTTTCGCCGCATCGTAAAGCCTGCCAGTATATTCGATGTTCATATCTGACATTATACCAAATTCCGCGGCAGATGCGCCGCTGCATTGAAAGCGGGTTCACTGACCGTCGTCCGCATTCGCCTTGGCGCGCTTTTCCGCGGACTTTCGGATGAAGCGCGGGAGTTTGTCCCAGACGGAATGGTAGCCGAATCCGCCGTTCTTCATCTCGTCTATCGCGTCGTCCGCCGTCCAGCCCTCGCGCAGGATGCGGTACATCGCGCACATCGTGCCCGTGCGGTCCGCCCCGTGCTGGCAATGCACCAGGACAGGCACGGCGTTCGTGTCGTCGACGATGGAAAGGAATTCGTCGACGTATTTCTTCTTCATGTTGGCGGTGAATATCTCGATCCGTCGCGCCTTGAGCGGAAGGTCGCCGATCTCGCCGGCGTCGGAATGGTTGTCGCGAAGATTCACGACAGTCTTTATGCCAAGCGCAACGAGGTTCGTCATTCCCTCCGCGGTCGGCTGTGCGCTGCGGTAAAGCCCATCCGCGACCTTGTGCAGATTCGGAACGCCCGCAAGCGTCATCGGTTCGGCCCACTTGCCGTCCAGCACCAGGTCGCGCATCCATATCAAGGAAGTAATCGAACCGCCGCAGAAATAGAAGTCCTCTTTTTCACAGAGAGTTGCGCGAACGTTGTGCACGACGTCCCCTTTCGCAATCCGCTTCGCCCATTTCGCCGTCTTCCCGTCTCCAACCTTTACGGTGAACCTAAAGCCCTCCTCTCCTGTACCCAGATCCAGCGCAGCGAAATCAACATGAGGGCAGTTGCGGTCGTCCACCATATCGGACCTTACGACGCGACAGCTCGAAAACCTCAGCTCGCGGCCCTGAAGTGGACGCAGCAGTCTCTGCATCTTCTCCTGCCTGGCGTGTTCGGGAAGCCCGTGCGCGAGCTCCGCCAGCTCATCGCCTGTGAGCCGCTTCACATCGACATCCGGCGGTTCATCAAGGCCAAACGCAACGTCAATGTGCGGATTCACGAGCCAGATCGCATTGTCGCAGTACGGGTGTGCGTTTAATCCTCCGTTGTGCTCCTTAAGCGCACGCAGATATCTGTCGATCGAAGCGGCGACGGTTCCCGTGACTGAATTGATTCTGTCGCCATGCGCGAACATGCGCGGAAGGCTGTCCATTAAAGATGATTCGAAATAGACCAGTACAAACACGGCCTTGCCGTCGCGAACGTGCCGACACCAGAGTTCGGACATGCCCCCACCAAGCGAAAAGAGCGCCTCTACAGTCAGATTGGAAAGCGAAAGGCTGTTTCCGCGTGCATCTTCGCGAAACTTCTGGAAACCCGCACCGCCATAGTCGCCGTCATTTGTGACGGCGAGTCTGTCAAGCCAGTGTTCCATTTCCTCTGACGAAAGCACTCTTTCGCATACGTTTTCCCCTATGTCATCCGCTTGAGGCTTCGGCGGACACAGGCACTTGCACGCGAACGCCGCACCAAGAAGAACGACAGGGACAACATACACCCACGACCACTTCCGCACCCACGACAAGTCCACGCCCTTAGGCGGCGGACCATAGGCGTTCTCCCCCTTTGAACCCGGCATCAGTACAGGAAGCAGGATACCCGCAAGTTCAAACAGCCAGCTGACCACCCTGACGAACGGAATGCCGCGCAGAATGTTCTGCACGATACAGTACAGCACCACCCACCAGCCGCTTCGCCCGAAATCATGTAGGCGCCGAGCGAGCGATGGGATATAAAAGCAAAGCGTCACGCCGAGGCAATGACAGACAATCAGCAAACCATAAACCGCCCCTATCGGCGACTCCGTGCCAAGATAAACACGGCCGCCGTCCCTCTTACCTCCAATCAGCAGTCCACCAAGAATCAAAAGCAAAGTCGAGCCAATATAGACAAATGTCTTGATGAGATAGGTACGCCGGCTTTCGCGTCCTTCGAACCACACGCCACGCGCCGCTTCGCACCGCGCGTCGGCTTCGTTTCTTTCTTCGTCGCCCTTCATGCAACACATTATACCACATCCGCGGCAAATGCGCCGCGGCGGTTGGAGTTACATCCCCAAAATCCTGTCAATCCTGTTAATCCGGTCTAAAATACTCCCGCCATGCCTCTCGCAAACATCGTCCGCGAATTCATTTCGCAGAACCCTTCGCCTCGGCTACGAGGTCGAGGGTCGTCTGCCACCAGTCCCTCACAAGACGGCGCAGGTTGTCGAGGCGCGACGGATCAGGCAGAAGTTCGCGGTTCGCACGGCTGACTACGCCCACCGCGCGCTGATAGTTCCAGAGTTCTCGGATGTAGTCGAGCCGCGCCTCGGACGGGACGACAATCGGTGGGAATCCTGCCGCGAGGACGGGCATGTTCGCAAGAAGTCGGGCGAGTCGTCCGTTTCCGTCGAAAAACGGATGCACCCTCACAAACGCTACATGGGCAAAGAGATAGGCGTCCAATGCCGCCTCTTGCGTTTTGACAACCTTGAGAGCCTTGTTGAATGCTTTAAGCCAATTGTCCATAAGACAAGGCGTATCGTCCGTCGTCGCGTATGGCATGTAAACGCTTTTGCCGTTCTCGGCACCGTATGTACCGTTGTCCTCGCGCTTCCATGCCCCGACGGGACGGTAGATGTCGCGCGACTCCTCTCCGACGACAATGCGGTGCAATGCAAAAACATCGTCTGCAGTTATCTTCTTCCTGCCAATCAGGGATTGGACGAAATCTACCCCCTTGGCATGCGAGACCACATCCTGGTGATCCTTGAGAGGCTTGCCCTTTACTGTAAGTCCGTATTCCAGTACGGCCATTGTGTCGCCGAGCGAGAGCGTATTGCCCTCAATCGACGTCGAGTCATGCGTCCAGACGGCCTTCAGCTGCTTGAGAAGTTCTCGTTTGCGTGTTTCCGAAATGCCGCTGAGAAAACTCTTTCGTGACAAGGCATGAGTCTTCATGAACGACGCGACGGCATTGTGGGAAACTTCAAGACCATGCCGAGACGTCATTTCCGCGGCGATGGCCCGAATGCTCGCTCCGCTCGCCTTTAGGTCCCTTATCTCCGCCTCGTAAGGCGCAAGTTTTGACTGGAACGGCTTGCCGCGTGTAACAACTTTATCTCTCATATCGCAAATATTGTACCAAACATTCACCACTACTGCAATAGCACACTTGTTACATCTGGAATCAGCCGCAGCAAATCGGCAATCTCTCTACCTCAACAGTTTCCCTGGCCTTTCATCACATTCATCGACTTTCGTTCCTTTCTAAAACTGGATCGGGGGCGGTTGGCGATCCGCGAAAGACGCGCGCGGCCTCGCGGCAGCCGCCCATGCACTTCGCCGCGCGCGCGCAGTCCGTGCACATCTCGGGCAGGTAGTCGTGGCGGACGAAATGCATCCACTCCTCGCATTCCGGGAGTTTCTCCCACCCGTCCCACTTCACGAGCTCGACCGGACTGTGGTTGCAGACGCGGAGCATCCCATTCGGCCCGACGGTGAAGAAGTCCGTCGCCGCCGAACAGCCAGTCGTGACGTTGAGATACTCGTATTTCCCAGCGTCGATCATGCAGTCGGGAAGCTCCGTCCCGAAATGCCCGTGGCGCTTCGCGCGCGAGAGAACCTCTTCCGCGACATC
>SUWC01000127.1 GCA_015061665.1 Lentisphaerota bacterium | reverse complement strand
GAGGCAGGCGCGTACGGAGAGGCGGGCGGTGTCGGGGATCACGAGGGGACGCGAGGCGAGGGCGTGCGGGCAGATGGGCGTGACGACGAAGGACTCGCTGTCCGGCATCAGGATGGGACCGCCGGCGGCGAGCGAATAGGCGGTGGAGCCGGTGGGCGTGGCCACCACGAGACCGTCGGCGGAAAAACGCGTGGCCATGCGCCCGTCCACGGAAAGCTCAAGCTGGATGGCGTGTCCGGAGACGCCGCGCGACACCACCACGTCGTTCAGCGCGACGGCGTCGCCCACGCGCAGGGTCGTGCGGCGGGAGACCTCGTAGTCGCCCGACGCAAGGGCGAGCATGGCGTTGTCGAAGTGCGGCGCCTCGACGCCCGCGAGGTAGCCGAGGGAGCCGAGGTTGAGCCCGAGCAGCGGAACGCCGGGGAAGCGGTGGACGGCGGAGAGCATCGTGCCGTCCCCGCCGAGCACCACCACGGCTTCAGGCTGTTCGCCGGAACCGCACTCGGACAGCCCGAGAGACGCGGCCAGCGCCGCAAGGCGCTGGCGCACGGCATCGGCACCCGGTTTGTCCCGGTTCACGTGGAATACAATTTGTCGCATGGCGTATAGTATAGCACATTCTGCACGCATGTGCCCGCCGCCTGGGACAACGGACATCTCGCCCTTTGCACTTACTTCACCGTCACCGCCCAATTCACGGCAGGCTTCTTGCACGTCGCCGTGCCATAGCCGACGCCGCCCACGACCACGCCGCTCACCTTGACGGTGTACTTCTTCAGCTTCTTCGCTTTCCCCGCGCCCGTCAGCGCGTATACCTTGAACGATCCCTTGAACGTGCCCTTCTTCGGCGTGTAGGTGAGTTTCATGCCCGAGACGTTCGTCTTGCCCGCCGACGTATTCACCACGAGCCCCTTGCCGGACGCCCCGTCGTAGATCTCCGGCTGCGCCGCGCCCTTCTTCGGCTTGGCCCACTTCACGCTGGCGGCCTTCGCAAACTTCCACTTGCCGCCCACCGCAACAACCGGCTCGCCGTCTGGGAGAAGATCCTCCAGCGTTCCTGCGGGGAGGGATGCGTTTGACGTGTCCACATACACCTTCGTGCCGCCCTTGCTCCAGTTGCCGCCCACTGTCGCCGACTGCACGTGGTACTTGCCCATGGAACCCGCGAATTGCTTACCGCCGATGGTAATCGCCATCGTCCCCAAGCCCTTGACCTTGAGCGATACGTCCTTGGGTGCCGTGCCGTCGATTCCTGTAAGGTTGGACGCCGTGATCTTGTGCTTCTTGCCGTCGAGCGTTGTCACCGAGCCGGAAATCTTGCTGGTTTTCTTCTTGGCGTTCACCTTGCCGAGCTTCAGCTCCACGATGCCGACCACATCGCAGCCGTCGTACACGGCGCCATGCAGCACCACGGCCTTGGGCACCTCGTAGGGAGCGACGATATCCGTTGCCTCAATGCTTGCGTAACACGACGTCGTAGAGCCGGAACCGCCGCCGGAGCCACCGCCGGAACCGCCAGAACCGCCTCCGCCGGAACCGCCGCCGCCAGCGCCACCTCCACCGGAACCGCCACCGCCGGAGCCGCCGTTGTCCGTCCAAACTGGGTAAAGCGTCACTGCCGCATCCTCAGTGTAGGACGCACCAAGGTCGTACACCTTCACGCCACCGTCGGTTGTTGTCCAGCCCGTCTGTGTGTATCCCGTGCGCGTGAAGATCGCATCCATCAGCTTCAGCGCCACACCTCTTGTCTTCGTCGCAGTCTGCTGTAACCCCGTGCCATTCGCCCCCGGACTGTAGGTGATGACGTAGGTTATCGCCGAGAGTTCCGTCCAGTGCGCATAAAATGTCGCGTCGCCCGACACGACCGTGTTGGTCGTCACCAAGTCGCCGCCGATGTCGGAGGTGTACCAACCATCCAAGACATAACCTTCGCGGGTCGGGTTCGGCAAATCGCCTACCGCCGTTCCGCTCACAAGCGTCCGCACGGCATCCGGCAACTCTCCGCCGTTGGGATCGAACGTCACCACATTAACCCGCCATCCCGGGGGGGAGTCGGCGTCAAACTCGGCCAGCAGGTTGGCGTATTGGGCGATCACCGTCACCGGCAACGCCGCATCATACATCCGCCAATCCTCCATGTACTCGCCGCTGGCGTTCGTCAAGCGGGTATCGCCATTTCCCTGAATCACGCTAAACAATTGGAATCCGACGGCGGGAATCGTTGGCAAGGTGGCGCATCCCGCGTAAATGCCGTCGATAAACAGTTCTACGAACTTTCCCCTTGTCCGAATTACGTAGGCATGGTATTGGCTTGAAGCACGAGGCACGCTTGCCGACAGCAAATCAGCATGTCGCGAATGCGGTCTCCAGTGCGACAGGGTGACGCGATCTTTTCCGCCAGACGCCAGGGCGAAACCGCTTTGGTCGTATTCAGAAGACCCAAACTGGAAAAGAACGGCATTGTCGGCATCGGACAACCTGGCCATGGTCAATACCGTCCATTCCTCCGGCATGTTGAGTCCCGTTTTTGTCCATGGGCCGTCATCGCCATTGTGGTAGAGGGCAAAACCCAATGGCGATTCGACATAAGAAACGTTACCTCCGCCTATCTCCAGAGGGCCATTTGCCACATTCAGCATGGAATTGTCGAAAGTGAAGGCATTGCTCGGCTTGAACCCAAGGGAGTCCATCACCCTCCATCCATCAATTAACTTCACAGCGGATGCGGTGTCAGAACGCAAGGACACATCGCGATAGACAGTCGTTCCGTTGCCGTCTGTCGCCGCCAAAGTGAGAATCATGCGGGAACGACGAACGACCCGAGCCGTGTTCATTCGAACCAAGAACTCCCCTGTCATTATCTTCTCCACCGACACGTCATTGTCATCCATAAGCGACAGATGGCTTGGATATGCGCGTAAGCTTTCTACAGTCGCCGAACATGAGACACGCAAAGTGTCTTCGCCGATTTCAATCTCACGATACAGCCCCTCGTCGATTTCCAGGCCGTCGCGGCCTTTGACCGAATCAATTCGCGGAAGAGGGAGAACTGCAAATGTCTTACTCTCCCACCTTGCCTTTGGAAGAACGGGCATAGCGACATTGGATATCCTCGGCGAATAGAAGCGCATGATGTCTCCGTTGCCCGCATAGTTTGCTCCGTTATGTCCGAACACGAGCTTAATGCCGCCGGTCTTGCCCGCGAATCGCGAAAGCGGAATCTCGACGAACTGCCGCTCCGTCTGCTGATTTTGGTTTGTGATACACCAAAAATCGGTTTCAGCCCCAGCGTCATCGACAAACGCAGCCGTGAGGGTGTCGTATTCGGTGTCGAGCGCATAACAGCCGGTCTCGTACCAGGAAAAGGAAAGCGTTGACTGTTCGGTAAGCTTACCTGGCAACGCGACATCAAATCCGCCTGACCATGCATTGTGCGCCTTTATCGTTGTCTCGCCGTCGGCAATTCCACGGAGACTCCAAGTATCGTTGGCGACCTTGCTTGTGTAAACCGCGTCATCAGTTGTATATTCAGTAATTGTCGCGGGAACGGGGAGGTTTGCCATTCCGGCGATCCGCGTGAATTCGCATTCTGACTTGATTCCTCCGCCGTCAGCGAAAATCGGCGTGACGGAAACACCGGCCAGAACGCCGCCGCCGAATCCGGAGACCGTATACGCGCGCAGTTCCGGCGCGACCGTCTGACGAAATACGACTGAAGGCTGGATGACATTTGAGAACATGAAGTCGTCGAAAAGCACTCTTCCGCCAGACCACCCCACCTTAATTCTGAAGCGGGCGATTTTTCCCGCGTGTTCGCCGAGGAACACCTCTTGCGAGATCCACGATCCGCTCCAGTAATTCCGACAAAGGATCGGCTTTGAAACCGTCTGCCACGCACCGCCGTCGAAGGAGGCGAGAATCTCCACGTCGCGATCGCCGACATCCGCGCTGGACACTCTGTAGGAAAGGACGCTTCCGCCGGTTAGGATCCGTTCGCCCGGAAGGTCGTAGGTCCCGCTCATCCACGAACCGAACCAGAGGAAGTCCGTTTCGTTTCGGACCTCCTCAACACTGTTTGTGATGTAGATACATGCCGGATCGGAAGCGACACCTACGGAATCCGTAAAGTTGCACGTCTCGCTTCCGACCTGACCGCCGAACATTACAGCCTCCACTTCAAAACCTGTCACACTCCCGTCGTAGCACGGCGGCAAATGCCACTTCACATCAACATCACTGCCACACACCTTCGGCAACGGCTCCAACTGCACCATCTTCTTTGGACGGAAACCCGGAAAGGCATTATCGACAGGTGACGAGGAAGTCTCGTCACAGATTTTATACCATCCATCGGACGATCCGCTCCATCCGTAATTGATGTAGAGCCAGTCCGACTCTCCGTCACTTGCATATCCGTGCGCAATCACAGAATGTCCCGGAACTCCTACGTGGACAGGGACGCCAAATTCCATATCCGATTTTATCTTGGCGACCCCGTAATCATAGTCCTTTTTTAGATCAATATATTCCCATGCCTCGTACCAGTCAGCCGTTGAATCATCGGTATTGCCAAAATTCGCCCCAGACCCATTCTTGCCAAAGTTCATCTTTGTGATGACATCCACCCATGAAACGAAACGGGCGACAGGGAACCTCTCGCTTTCGGCGATTTTCCCTCTTGCGTCACCCCACCACCAGGAATAGACGTCAAGCATGGAATCCCAGTCAAAGGGGAGATGCCCGTCGAATCTGACAGGAAACTCACTTTCGGCATACCTTCCATCTTCTTCAATTTCTCCGTCAGCATCAAGCGTATGCACCCATGTGTCGCTCCTCCCTGTTCGCCAGGGCCACCGACAATATGCGATCTGTTGCGCGGTGGCTGTAGCGACGCACCCGCACGCGGAACGTGCACGGTAAAGCATGTCATCTGCATCTGGATCAATGACAGGGCAAAAGTCGTTCCAAGGTTGCCACTGATTCCAAAGTGTCGTCATAAAAGGCGCTATCAAGATGGTCGAGGAATCTTCCTCGGGACTACTACTAGCCAGAAGCCGCCATGCTTTTGGCTTTGAGCCGTTGCGCCCTCCGATGAGTTCCATCCATTTCGCCGTGCGCACACCACCGGCTTCCTCGTGCTTCCGCACGTTGGAATCAGAATGTTCCAGCATGGCATGGAACGGAGAGCCTTCCTCTGGATCGGCGAAGTCGTTACGCGAGAACGAAATCACGGGATCGACGATGTCAGAACCCGACATGATGATGTATCCACTTGGCGACAGACGCACGACCCGTAATGAACCACGATGTTCAAGTTTGTCAAACGACAAGCCCTTCATCGTCATCTGTGCCACGCGGTCTGATGACAGCCAGGACGTCGCAGCCTGTTCGATAGCCTTGTCCGAAACCAATTCCGCGAACGCACAAGACGCCATCGCCATCGCGATAGACGTTACAATCAGCCTTGTACCCATTTTCGTTCCCTGTTTGTTGTTGAGGCAATTCACCGCGGCTAGAATGGATTTTATGATGGTTGCGCGATTCATGTGTCGTTTTCCCTTCTACACATCCTATTCAATCCTCACCGGCGCGCTGCCGCCCTTCATCGTGGCCGCGCCGTAGCCGACGCCGTGTTGTCCGTCACGCCGTCCGCCTTCGCACCGTACGCCGTCACGTCGAACATGCGCGCGCCCACGCCAGCCGCCAACAGGGCCGCCGCCTGCAGGATTCCCCTGCCCGTTCCTTTGGAAACCGCCCGAAAATTCTTTGCCATCATCGCACCTTGTTTCTTTCTGTTGTGATGTGCAAATACTATAGCATTTTTTCGGATTGTTGCCAATGCCGCACGACAAAAACATGGAGAGCCGCCATCTTGGCGGCTCACTGGGACAACGGACGGACGTCTCGCCCTTTGCTAGTGCGGACGCGAGGCGCGCCCGAAACGCTTACCTTCGCCCTCCAGCGCGTAAACCTTGAACGATCCACTGGTAGTCTCAATGTCTCATGTCTCGGGTCTCAGGTCTCAGGTCCGCGCGCGCACGCCCACTTCGCCGTCGGCGGGCGCGTGCGCGGCAGTGCCAAGGCGCCGCCTGGAAGGCGGCTTTCCCAGTTAGGCG
>SUWC01000126.1 GCA_015061665.1 Lentisphaerota bacterium | reverse complement strand
CGCGCCACGACCGCCCGGATTGGGCGCTGACCGCTGGTTGTTGGCTGCTGAAACACTTCCGACGCATCAAAAATTCGTTCTACACCGCGTCAGCGGGGAGAAGGAATTTTTGATGCGTCGGCCGTATGATTACCCTAAAGGGTGATTCAATCCGGTGGTTAAATCTGATATAATTTGCCGCACAAACAGGAGAAACTGAAATGAAGAAATCTTACATTGCATTGTTGGCGCTGCTCGCAGCGGGAGTCGCCGCCGCGGATGTCTCGGTTGCAGGTCCTGACGGACGGCTCAAGTTCCGCCTCAGGACGGAGAACGGGGTCCCGCAGTGGAGCGCCGCGTATGACGGGCGTTCCGTGGTCGAATGGTCGCCGCTTGGACTTGAGGCCGAATACGCCGACTTCACGAAGGGCGTGAGGCTGGGAGCTGAAAAGAAAGGCCGCATTCGGGACGAGTACAGACTTCCGCAGGGGAAGTGCTCCTCTGTGAAAGTCGACATGAACACCGCGCTTGTCCCGCTCGTCGCCGAAGGCGGAGAGCTCGGCTTCGAGGTGCGCGTCGGAAAGAACGACCTCGCCTTCCGCTACCGGATCGCCAAGGCGACCGTCGTACGCCGCGAGGCGACTGGGTTCGCGTTCGCGTCCGGCGCGAAAATGTTCGCGACACAGCAGTCCAAGCCGATGACGGGTTTTGCGAAGACGAAGCCAAGCTACGAGGAGACGTACGTCTACGACGCGGAGCTTGGTACAAAGTCCGGCAGCGGCGAGGGCTGGACGTTCCCCATGCTGATGCGACTGCCCGGCGCGGACGGGGCTAAGGACCTCTGGGCGCTCGTGTCCGAAACCGGCACGGACGGAAACTACTGCGGCTGCAGGCTTGCGGACTGGGAAGGCGGATGCTTCCGCATTGCGTTCCCGATGCCGGGCGAAGCGCGCGGAAAGGGCGACGTGGAGCCGAAATGCGCGGCGAAGACTTCTACCCCGTGGCGCACGCTGACGGTCGGCGACTCGCTTGCCCCGATCGTCGAGACGACGGTTGCGTATGACGTCGTGAAGCCCGTCGTCCCCGCGCCGAAGAAGCCTTACGAGTTCGGACGCGGCTCGTGGAGCTGGATCGTGTGGGACGACGCATCGATGAATGCGGCGGACCAGCGCAAGTTCATTGACCTAGCCGCCGCGATGGGATGGGAGCACATCCTCATCGACGCGTTCTGGGACCGCATCCCCGCCGAGGAGTTCGACGCGCTTCTCGCCTACGCGAAGGAAAGGAATGTCGCGGTCTACCTCTGGTACAACTCGAACGGAGACTGGAACGACGCGCCGCAGACGCCGAAGGACAGGTTCGTGACGCGCGAGTCGACGGAGAAGGAGATGTCATGGCTCGAGTCGAAGGGCGTGCGCGGCGTGAAGGTCGACTTCTGGGGTGGAGACAAGCAGTTCGTCATCGCGAAGTACTGCGAGCTCTTCGAAATCGCCAACAAGCACCACATACAGGTGATTGTCCACGGCTGCACGCTGCCGCGCGGATGGGAGAGGATGTACCCGAACTTCGTCGGCGCGGAGGCGCTCCTCGCGAGCGAGAACGCGAAGTTCTCCGGCTGGGGAATGGGCTCCACGCCACAGTGGGCCGCGACGCACCCGTTCTGCCGCAACGCCGTGGCGGTCGCGGAGTACGGACCGGTCTTCCTTAACAAGTTCCTGCGCGCGGACAACAAGTCGGGCGTGAAGAGGATTACGACGGACGCCTTCGAGCTCGCAACGGCCATCACCTACCAGAATCCCGTCCAGAACTTCGCGCTGACGCCCAACAACCTCGAGGATGCGCCGAGCGCGAGCATCGAGTTCATGAAGAAGGTTCCGACCGTCTGGGACGAGACGCGCTACGTCGCGGGCTATCCCGGGAAGTTCGCGGTCATCGCGCGCCGCAGCGGAAAGACGTGGTATGTCGCGGGTGTTGCGGCTGAAGACGTCGAGACTGAGATCGACCTCTCCTTTGCTGGCGGGACGCGCGAGAAGATCAAGATCGCCCGCGCCGACGGATTCGTCCGCACGATTGCCGCCAAGCATTGATGCTGCGGTTGTCCGAACAGCCACTTGCAGGGGTCCGCTGCTCCGCGGCGGGCCCCGCATTATCAGGAATCCCTTTGTACGGCCAACGCATCAAAAATTCCTTCTCCCCGCTGACGCGGTGTAGAACGAATTTTTGATGCGTTGGAAGTGTTTCAGCAGCCAACAACCAGTGATCAGCGCCCAATCCTGGCGGTCGTGGCGCGCATCTTGGACTTTCAGGAGGTGTCCAAGGCGCATTCATCGGGCGCGGCCGATTCGTTGCCCCTAGTATGTCCCAGGGTCGCACTAGACGCGCCACGACCATCCGGATTGGACACTGCGCTGCTGGCTGCTGGCTGCTGAAACACTGCTGACGCAGAAAAATCGATTCAGACCGCGTCAGCGGGCGGAATCGACTTTTGATGCGTCAGCCCTGCTTGCCTTTGCCGGGGCGGTTGCCTTTTTCAGGCTAAAGATGATATAATCTAGAGGCTATGTTTACATATTTCATATCTTTTGCCTTCGGAATCGGCGGCTATGCGGCTGCGCACTTCGCGGCTGGAATAGGCAACGGCTGGAGCGTCGCCATCGGATTCGCGGTGCTCATTGCCGTCCAGCTGGGTTTATCCTGGTACTTCATGAAGAAGCTGAAAGTAGAAATGGGCGGCGTGCAGTCCATAATGGCCGAGGGGCAGAAGTCCATCCAGGCCAAGGTCGCCCGCTGGCAGATTCGTCCGCCGGGCAGCATCGCCGAGGCGCAGCGCATCATCTTCGAGGACACATGCTCGTTCGTCAAGCGCGCCATCGCGGAGGCCGACAAGCTCAAGAAGTACCGACTTTGGGTGCCGATGATCGACCGCCAGATCGCGACGGCCAAGTTCCAGCTCAACTGGATGATCAAGAACTTCAAGGAGGTCGACGCGCTCATGCCGCGCGCCATAATGCTCGACCCTGTCTCCGTTTCCATGAAGATGGCCCGTTTCTACATGCTGGACAAGCCCACCGAGGAGATAACGAAGGTATACGAAAAGGCCTCGCGCCGCCTCAGGTACAACGAGAACGCGCTTCTTGCGGGCTGCTATACGTGGATACTCGTGAAGCGCGGGGATACGGACGGCGCGTTCAAGGCGCTGACCGCCGCGCTCAAGAAGAGCGACAACGAGACGCTCAAGAAGAACCACCAGTGCCTGATGAACAACCGTCCCGCGCAGTTCAGCAACTCCGGCCTCGGAGACCAGTGGTACGCGCTCCACCTCGAGGAGCCCAGGATGCGCGCCCGCCAGCAGCGCTCGGTGTTCAGGTGACGTCCGTTTTCACGCCATTTGCGCCGTCTGGATTCGCCGCAGTTGCGGCAACGGACGGATTATGGTAAAATATTCCAAAGTTGTAAAAGAAGATAGGAGCATCAACCAATGTCGATGATGAAAGGCTTCTCGAATGCGTTCCGCATTCCAGAACTGCGTAAAAAGATATTCATAACGCTCGGACTCGTGTTCGTGTGCCGTTTGGTTTCGCAGATCCCCACGCCCGGCGTGGACTGGACCGAGCTTGGCCGCATAATGGACCAGGTTCGCCAGAATTCGCAGGGTGGCGGCATCCTCGACATGTTCGAGGTGTTCACGGGCGGCGCGCTCGGCCAGTGCGCAATCGGCTTCCTGTCGATCTGGCCCTACATCTCCGCGCAGATCGTCATCCAGCTGCTCGGGTCGGTGATTCCGTACCTTGAGAAGCTGAAGAAGGACGGCGAAACCGGTCGCCAGCAGCTTGCCCAGATCACGCGCTACCTGACGATCTTCCTCTGCGTGGTCCAGTCGTGGGGCATTGCGACGGCGCTCTCGCATCCGTCGGCCCTCGGCCTGCCGGGCGATCCCCACATCGTCATCAATCCAGGCATTGGGTTCAACATCATGACGGTGATTGCGATGACGACGGCCTCGCTCTTCGTCATGTGGGTCGCCGACCAGATCACCACGTTCGGCGTCGGAAACGGTGCGTCGCTGATCATCATGATCAACATCACCTCGCGTCTGCCGCGCGCGATCTTCTCCGCGTGGGAGCGCTACTTCGGCGTGAACGGCGATGCCTCGACCGCGCAGGGCAGCTACACGGAACTAGCGATCCTCGTCGGTTTCTTCCTCCTCGTCGTCATGGGAACCGTGATGCTGACGCAGGGCGTGCGCAAGGTCCTCATCCACTCCACGCGCCGTTCCATCTCCGGCGGCTCCAGCTACGGCATGCAGCAGTCGTTCATGCCGCTCAGGGTGAACTACACGGGCGTCATGCCGATCATCTTCGCGCAGCCGATCATCCAGATCCCGAGCGCGATCATCATGAAGTTCACGAAGACGGGCTCGCCGCTCCACAATTTCGCGACCTCGCTTGCGAACCCCGGCTGGATGCACCTCTGCCTCTACGCCATCCTCATCATGTTCTTCACGTTCTTCTGGGTCGCGACTCAGTTCAACGCGATCGAGATCTCCGAGAACCTCAAGAAGGGCAGCTCGTATATCCCCGGCGTGAAGCCCGGTCGCGAAACGGCGATCTACCTCGACGACGTCATGACTAAGATCACGCTCATCGGCGGCACCGGACTTCTCATAATCGCGCTCGTCCCGATGTGCCTTACCGGATGGCTCAACATCGACTGGGTCGTCGCGTCGTTCTTCGGCGGCACGTCGCTGCTCATCATCGTCGGCGTCGCGCTCGACACGCTCCGCATCATGGAGAGCCACCTGCTTGTCCGCAAGTACGACGGCTTCCTTGCGCACGGCTCGCTTCGCGGGCGCGGCGGCGTCTGATTTCGAGATTCATCTGCGCGCATGTCGCGCGGTCCTTGAGGCCGGGGTTTCCACCCCGGCCTTTATGTTTTCTGGGGTCCGAGGGCTTTCGGTACGCCAGAGGCAGGGCGCGCGCGCAGATACCCGAAAGTGTATCTGCCAAGAACCCCTCCTTTATGATAAAATGAAATCGAAAAGTCAAACAGGAGGATTCGCCGTGAAACATGAAGTGAAACTGTCATTCAGTCTGCTGGCGGCATTAACGCTCTCTGCGTTTGCCGACGACAATGTCCGTGATTTTTACAGCTCCGATGCGGATGAGGCGAACAAGATATGGCTTAATCCAAATCAGATCGGCAACGACGACGTTTTTATCCTGCATGACGGCGTGATTCTGGAATTCGGACCGGAATCCGGAGAGAAGATAACGTGCCGCGGGTTCCGCGGCGACGGCAAGGTCTGCAAATGGGGCGCGGGCGAAGTCACCGTAAAATCGTCTGGAACGGGGAACTCCCTTGACGGAGGCGTCGAGTTCGAGATCGGGGCGGGAACGCTCCGCCTTTCCGGAGCTTCGTTGGGCGACTGCTCCATTCTTGTCGATGAATACAGCGTCCTGAAGCTCAGGGAAACGCTTGTCGTGAACGGCAACACCGTCATGTCGGCGTCAGAAGGCGGCAGTGTCGATTCCGACGCGACCACGAAGCTTGTAATCAACGATGGCGGGGTGTGTGATTTTGACTGCGATTTCACAGGTTCTGCTTATCCGGCAATATCTGGTGCGGGTTCCTACAGGCACAAGGGATCAGACGTGCTTTTCCCCGCGTCCTACGGACTGTGCGTCCATTATCTGAGGTTCGACGGCGACGAAGCGCTTGATGACGGCGCACTTCCTCTGAGGAGAGGCTCCGCATCGCCGTATTCCGCGGACTCGCAGCATTACAGGGATACGGATTGCGGGCAGGCGGTCATGCTCAACGGCAAGACAACCATGTACGGCGAATCGGCGAAGCTAGGCGACGGAGACTTTTCGATTGCGGTGCGCGCCAAGACGCAGAAGCAGGCGAACACTGCGCTTCTGTCGTTTGGCTACAGGGACTATTCGCCGTTCGGGCTGCGAACGGATGCCGACGGGAGGGTGCAGCTTGTGGGCTGGTCCAACCATGCTGTCGCCTTCCAGAGCGCTTTTGCCGCCGTCGTTGACCCGACGAGCCGGTATCACGTGTATGTGCTCACATACAGCAAAGGTGAAAACCGAATGCGTTTCTACGCCGACGGTGTGCTTGTCGATGGGTCGTATGAATACCTGAAGGGGGAAGGCAACACCTATGCCTATCGATTTGGCGGTCCGGCAATCGGCAGCGGAACCCTCGCGGATGTCGTCAACTCGACGGAGTGCTGCCTGGACGAATTCAGGGCCTATCGCGGAACGGCGCTGACGGCAGCGCAGATCGCCGCGCTTCAGGCGGAGCTCCACGTCTGGCCTTC
>SUWC01000125.1 GCA_015061665.1 Lentisphaerota bacterium | reverse complement strand
CACCACGTTGAGCATATCGTGCATCCCGTAGCAGAGATAGACGTAGGCGTAGCCGCCAGGCGAATACATCACGTCCGTGCGCGGCGTCCGTCCCTTGTGCGCATGGCAGGCGGTGTCCTCCGCGCCGAAATACGCCTCCGTTTCGACAATCCGCGCCCGCAAGACCGAGCCATCGTCCAGCCGGCGGCACAGCGTCATGCCCAGCAACGCCTTTGCCATCGTCACGGCGTCCAGACGATAGTCCTGTTCCGTCAGTCTCATTCCGCAAGCCCCGGGCAAACCTTCTGGGAGTCGGCATTTGTCCATTCGTATGGAAACGTACGGCATTTGTCGGGCTTCACGGAATGGATCCGGCAGCGGTTGTCGTCCGTGAGCCAGACGCAAGCGCCGTCCGAACGGCTCTTGAGAATCAGTCCGCGGCGATCCGGCGCAACTTCCGTCTCACGGTCGATGAATGCCTGCTCCGCCATGCCAAGGAAGGCGGCAATCCGCGCGATCTCCGCGTCTGATACGCGCACGATTCCGTCCTTGATACGGCAGCACGCGCCGCATTGCCTGCAAGCGAACCCCGAAAGAGAGACTCTTGACGCCGGAGACATAATCACTTCTCCAGGATGAAGCCGGCGAGCGCTTGGGCGAGGGCGCGTCGGACGCCCATCAGCGAATGGCCGGCTCGATAGCGCATGCGGACATGTCGTTTCGGATCGTTGGGGAGCTGTCGCCACAAGGCGTCAAGCGGTTCTGACGGAACCACCGAGTCGTAGTCGCCCGTCACGAGGAACACCTTTCGGTCGCCAAGCGACTTCGCGGCATTCGCAAAGCGCATCGCACGGGCGTTCGCCAGGATGTCGTCCACCACCGCTTCGTCGGACTTTCGATGAAGCACATGCAGCCCTTCGCCGACGAGGAATGCCGTCAGATCCTTTTTCGTCATCCGCTCGGCCATGTAGCAGATGTCGCATGGGGCAATCAGCGCGACGCCGCGGATACGGACATCCCGCGCGGCGGCGTTAATCACGCTGTTGCCACCCATCGAATGCCCGACGAGGTAGACGGCCTGAGGGTCGATCCCGTATTTCGATGACGTTTCCCGCGACATCGCCCACGCCGCCAGGTTCTCGGCGTCGCGTATGCAGCCCGAGACGGTGTAGTCGCCCTCGCTCCCCCATGCGCCACGATGATGCGGGATCACCACGACGATCCCCGCCCTGCACAAGTCGTGCGCCACGTCGTCCCAGCGCGTGAACCCCGCGAAACCGTGGCAGATGATCGCGCACGGACGCGGCCCTTCGAACTTCGACGACGGCACAAGCACCTGCCCGTAGATCGCGCTTCCGTCGCTGTCCAGTGCCAGCGCGTCGAGGCGCGGCAACTCGCCGCGGTCGGCGTAGTCCAAATCGCGGAATGCTCCGCAATCGACGCACCCGCACAGACACAGCGCGACGGCAGCAAGCAGAATGTTTACGCGAATCTTCACTTGACTATGATGCGATCGGTGACGAAGGTTTCAAGAGCCTTGGCGCTCGACTTGACGGACGAACCGGCGAACGCCTTGGGCGGAAGGATTTTCGCGTCATCGCCCACCACCCCCGCGAAGTCGCGTCCGAGGCTCTGCATCCCGCCGCCGCCATGCGTCTGGAAGAGGCACACGGTCTTACCCTTCAGCGCGGCGCTGTTCTGCGTCAGCCACGTGCGCACGGGCGGCGCGATCGTACCCCACCAGTTCGGCGAACCGACGAACACGACGTCGTACTTGCCCAGGTCAAGGCCCTCGATCGGCTTGATCGGCCGGAGCGTCTTGGCGCGGCATTCAGGCTTCGCCTCGTCGCAGCATTTGTGGAAGTCGCTGTTGTACGGCTTCTCCGCCTTGATCTCGAACGTCTCCGCACCCGCCTTCTTCGCGATCGTCTCCGCCGCGAAACGCGTGTTGCCGCCCCACGAGAAGTAGACGACCGCGACCTTGCCCTTCGCGACCTCCACGGGCGCGGCGGGCGCCGCCGTCGTCTCCTGCGGCGAGCATCCCGCCATCAATCCAAGCATAATCATGCCTCCTTTGAGTAGTTTGTTCATTTTTTGTTTCCTTTCGTTACCAGTGAAAATAGAGAATTGGCCAAACGCTCTCGATATTGTGCCATGGGCCTCCAAGGTTGAGCAATCCGATTTGAGCGAAAATGCCCTTTGTGTCTGCGCTTCTTAAATTAAACAATCCAATCTGCATCCCACACGCCGATTCCTGTACTTCGTTCATAAACAATCCCACTTGAACACCTCTAAGATTTTTGGCGAGGTTACCCAATCCCGCTTGAAGTCCCACGCATTCGACCGACAATCCCAGAACGGGCGAAATCTGAATGCCGTACAGATTCTCATTGAACGTCCAGCATGAGATTTGTGGACCATATACGGTTTCGCGCACCGACACGATCGGGAAACCATATACCGTCGGAAATTCCTTATCGTCCTTTGCGGCAGCCGCAAAGACCAAGGAACAAAACAACAGATGGATCACTTTCTTCGCCAAGTAAAAGCCCTTTCAATCCGTCTGCAAGACAAAACAAGCAAGTGTTCACCTCATCCTTCGTATCCACTCGCGAAAGAACGGACTTGAGAACCTCCACCCGGAAGAAGCCGAAAAGACAAGCCCGGTCTTCTCAAGCGAAGCCAGCGAACGTCTCACGGTAGCCGTGTTCGTCAGGCGCGCCTCGTCAAGAAACGCACCCGAGAGCGGATGTGCACCGCCCAGTACGGCAAGAGCCTTGAGCACGCGTAGCTGAATGTCTGTCAATGGCTTCACGAACATGGCATATACGCCGTTCTCGCGTTCGAACACAAAGGCAAGCCCCTTCTCGAAATGCTTGTCAACGAGCGTGTCGCCAGGCTCGGATGTCTGCCATATCGCATCGCACATCTCCTGCACATCACCCGACGTTCTGTCAACGAATTCAAGGACTCGATCGAAGAGCGACCTTGGCAGTCTGCGCCGTCCAGTGGCGAATCTAGCCTTGGCGAATGCGAAGAAGTCATCGTCTGGTATCGTGCCCACGTCAAAGACCGCAGCAGACTTGTAGAACGGACTCTTCGGCGACATGAAGATGTCCATCATGGCGTTTCTCGCGCTGCCGAGAAACACGAAGGATGTGTGCGACAAGAACTGAATCCTTCCACGCATGAGCGCCAGCATCTGTTCACCGTCCCTGACGTCGAGGATGTCCTGAAACTCGTCGAACACAACGCAGACCTTGCGTCCCTTGACATGGCTTTCTATGGCGTTCATGACTGCGTTGACAGACGACGGATCGGACGACGCCCTTGCATCGACGGAAATCGTCGGAAGTCCCGTCAGTGCGTCTATCGTCGCAACCGGCCTCAAATGGACAAGCGCGGCGAATATCTTGCGCATGAACGAATCGCTGGAGTCAAATCGCGCCAAGGCGTCGGCAATGCGGTTGCAGACGTCGGGCACGGACTTCACGCCCATGAAGTCCGCGTACAGGATGGACCAGCCACGCATCGACGACACCGTCTCCTTCACAAGGGAGGTCTTGCCGATGCGACGATCCCCCTGAATCACAAGGTTCTGTCCGCTCTCGATATAGTTCGAAAGCGATTTCGCGAGCTCCGGTCTTGCGCAGAAATTCTCGCCCTCAACCGAGCAGCCGTATTTGAATGCGTTCATGTCGTGTTCTTTTCTTTCTGAATTGGTACAGAATTGTACCATACTCTTTTGTACTGTGCAAGAGTGTACATAATTAATCAGTAATAGGGGCGCGGCCGGGGGCTTCACCCCCGGACGCGCCTCGCCCCTCTCACTGACCGATTACCAAGAACCAAGCGACAAAATCATCTTTTTCTCGTTTTTGTCGTTGTCCCTTCATGCTTCAAGAGGGCGATTTTGTTGTGGATCCCGCCGCCGTAGCCGGTGATCGCGCCGTTTACGCCCATCACGCGGTGGCACGGAATGATCAGGCAGATCGGATTCCAGCCGACGGCGCCCCCCACTGCGCGCGCGGACATCTTCACGATGCCGCGACGCCTGGCAAGCGTTGCGGCGATTGCGCCATAGGTGGTCGTCGCGCCGAACGGGATTTTCAGCACTTCCTCCACCACTTCCCGCCGGAACGGAGTGAGGCCGTCGATCCGGTACGGCGGCGTGAAGTCGGGCTCGTGTCCGGAAAAGTAGATGTCAAGCCAGCGGCACGTCTCGCGAAAGATTTGTTCACACGGCGCCGCGGAAGCATGCAGATTGCCTTTGTGTTTTTGTGCGTCCGGAGCCCCATCGAACCAGAGGCCGGTCAGAGCTTCGCCATCCGAGGACATCAGCATGTCGTCAAAGCCGTCGGGCGTCTTGTAACGGCACTGACGATTTATACGGCGGTTAGACATTGTGGGGCGGCAGTTCTCAATTGCAGTTTCGACGATTTGGAACTGTTAAACGACACTTTCCAGTATAGGGCACATGAAGAATCACTCAAGACCTGATGAAGACGCTCCTCGCCCGCCACACGTGAATAGGACAGAATGTCGATGACCTTTCGTGGTGTCATTTCGACACTCTCCACGCAGACGTACGCTTGCGCGCAGAAACACGCTTGCGGGCAACTCTAGCCATCTTCAAGCAGAACGCACGCATTTCCGCATTGCTCTTAAACTCCTCCGCATGACATGCATTAGGATCGGGTTTGATGACTTTGACAGGTTGCACAAGCATACGCACAAAGGCATTTGCCGCCTTTGCGTCATCGCAGTGGAAGTTTGCCGTTATGCTTGATGTTGCCATATCTCACCTCTCTTTCCGTTCAAGGGCATAGCGACCCTCAAGAAAAGATAAGCGTAGTTTAGCAGAAAAACGCGGCGGACGTCAATCGGGCACGGCCGGTTATTGCCCTTTTGTGGCCTTTACAAGCAATATACCAAATCTTTTGGCAAGGTCCTGGCTTGGTGGCCACCTATCCAACCTTTGGCGCACCACCTACAATCTCTACTAAGGCATGATGCGCAGGATCCAATCGGAAATGTCCTTGATGACTTCCTCTGAGAAGGTTTCCTCTATCTCTCCATATTCGGTCGCCATGCCTGTTTGACAATGCTGGAAGAGATGGTTCAGATTAGGATATGTCTTTACGGTGCTCAACTTGTTTGCCTGTAAAGCGCGGCGAAGCGCAGGGACGTTCAGCTTGGAAACGACTTGCCTATCTTTCTCACCATTCAGCGCCAGCACCGGACACGTAACACTTCTGATAGCAGGCTGCGGATCGTAGTCCATGAAAAATCTAAACCAGGCGTTTCCCTTAACGGTGGGAGCGTTGCGAACTTGTTCAAGCGTCAAACCTTTAGCAACATCTCCCAGCAGCGCGCGGTTCTGCTCAAGCAACAGAACATCCCCCTTGACCGCTGGCCCCGCAAGACTTACAATGAAGTCAACCGTTCCGCGAGCGCCGAGCATATAGGCTATGGAACCACCTTCGCTGTGGCCTATGATGCCGACCTTGGAGAACTTACCAAGCCCGCGGAGGTAGGCAATCCCAGCCGCTGCATCCTCGGCGAAATCTTGCGTTGTGGCAGACTTCAGAGAACCACCCTTGGACTTTGCGGTGCCACGATCGTCATAACGCAATGTGGCGATTCCTTTTCTGGCCAGGTAGTCTGCAATGACGGCGAATGGCTTGTGCCCGAACAACTCTTCGTCGCGATTCTGCTGTCCGCTTCCGGTTACCATCAAGGCGACGCTCTTTGCGTTAGCCGGAATAGAAAGCGTTCCCGCAAGAGTCGCGCCATCGGAAACGTTGGTAAAGACAACCTCGGCAGTCTCATACGGAAACGGCGGACGCGGTGCTTGCGGACGATTGACTTTCGATGGCCCTCGCTTTAACTCAAGGGGCAGTTTCATTCCGTTCTGCGTAAAGGTACCACTGAGCGTTTCGCCTTTCATTCGCCCAACAAACTTGGCGCCTATGGAAGATACGCTGACCTCTACCGTGTCTGACGTTGGTGTCTTAAATTTTGCCGGAATCCCCTTCGCGCTTTGATCTGGACTGACAAGAACGCACGAACCATCAGCGAATATGTTGATCACTATCCGCAATTTTGCAATACCCAGATTAAGCCGTCCATTCCACGAACCGACAAAATCTTGCGAGGCTCTTGCGCCGAGGCAGATCGCCGCCGCAATGGCGAGTATCAGCCTCCTGATTGATACTTTCATGCTTGCCTTCACCGTCGTACGTTTCCGTTACATCAGGACTATCCCGCCTGGACGGCCGTGGCGGCGATGGTGTTGACGATGTCGTCGACGGAGCAGCCGCGGGAGAGGTCGTTGCAGGG
>SUWC01000124.1:1945-6377 GCA_015061665.1 Lentisphaerota bacterium | reverse complement strand
ACCTTTCGGTTCTCGAAAAGCACCTCGGCTTCGACCGCCTTGTTGAACGGCGGCGGAAGGTTGAAGACGACTTTCCCTGCGCTCTGCTCGTCGATGTTGCAGGTGACGAGCGTCATGGTGCCGTCCTTTACGGCAGGACGGTAGCGTATCTTCTCGCGGTCGGCCGCACATTCAACGATGGGCGACGGATCCTCTGTGAGGATCAGGTTCTCAAGAGCGGCGAACTCATTGACGAGCTGCTTGATCGCCCGCCAGTTTCCCGATGTCGCCGGAGGCACAAGTCCCCACAAGACGACGCCATTCACTCCGCTCGCCAGCACCGCGTAGCATTGCGCAATCTGCTGGGAGTATGTCGGCTCGCAGGGGTGCAGTGGGTAATTAGCCGACTCTACGTACACAAACGACGGTCGGGCAAGATCGCGGCCTTTCTTTGTCATGACGTCAATTGCCTCCATCATGTCGGCAATTGTCCTTTGCTCATCTTGTGTCAGATAATCATCCAGCATCAGGATGTCGGTTTCAAGGTGCGCGTAGTCGTTGGGGATGCCCATGATGGTGTTGTTCATCACCATCGGACGCATTGGGTAGAACTGGCGCAACGACTTCAGGTAGCGATAGCAGTCCTCGCTTTTCATCCACAGTTCAGGTTCGTCAACGACAATAGTGCCGATGACAGACTTGATGTCGAAACGGGCGTGAAACATTGCATTCGTCTCGAAACGTGCGGCAACCTCTTCCGATGACAGCCCCGGCACGGTCGTGTCGAGGTAATGTATGGAATGGAATCGCAGCATTCCGAATTCGTCGCAGGCCCGAGCTATCGCATCCATTGAAGACTCCATGTTTCGGCATTTCTTCTTAAGCGTAGCCGTGTATCTGAGGTATTTAAACCCAGTCTCACCAAAGAAGCGCGCCAGATTGCCCCTAAGTTCGGCAGAGATCCAGTCGAAGTCCAGATGCGGCACCATGATCGCGAATGGCAGCATCTTGCGTCCGTGACGTTCAAGGCAGAGAGCGAAGCGATTGACCTGCACACCTTCCGGATCGTAGTCGCGCTTGACGACCTCCGCCTTTTCGCCGTCGACGGCGACAGTGTTCGTGCCGACAGGAAGATTTCTGATGTCGAGCGTAAACTCATCCGTCTTGCCGTTCCGGGTAATGCGGAACTTCGCTTCCGGCTCGTTCATGTAGTAGTTGAGCCGCCCGACAACCTTAACGGCCTCGGCCTTTTTCTCCACGACCGTCGAACCCTTCACGCGCCGCCACGCTGCCGCCACGTCGTGCGGGAAGGAAAGTTCCGCCCAACGTTGAATGTCGCGGAAGTTGAGAGTGCCAATCTTTACTGGATAGACGCAAGAACTCTCCCTGTTCGCAATATCTTTGCGGCAGAAGTTCGCAAACCAGGTGCCTTTCAGGTCGGGCGAGGCGAAGTCCTCGGCCGGTATCGCCACGAAGTAATCGACTCCGCCGGGGACGGCCTTCGTTTCGAGTTTCCACTTGCCGTTCCATGCAATGTTCTCGCTCCAGAGATCGGTCTGCTGTCCGTTCGCGTTTGCCATAAGGTGAAACCACTTCTTCTCCTGCGTCGGCGAAAGGAAGAGTTCGATGGAGTCGCGCATGTAAAGCCCCAGCACGTCGCGGGTTTCCGTCGATCCGTTTGACAGAAGCGGCTTCGCCGTCAGGTTCGCCGCCGGCTCCCCTTCGCACCTCATGCCAATGTAGAGGTTCGACCTATCGCAGGCGAGCTGAAGGCGCGTCTGGAGTTTCGCCGCGCGCGGGCCGGTCTGGAATGCGCCGCCTACGGCAGCATGTTCGCGCCACGCATCAAGGTCAATGCTCGGCACTACGCCCTGCGGCAGCTCGGGCACATCGTAGCGTGGACGCTCGATCACCTCCTTCGGGCCGTAGCGGACGGCGTCGCTGTCCGCCACGCGGAAGGGGCTCGCGTAGGATACACCGTCCTTGAAGCCGCCCTCCGGCAGATCGACGATCTCGGCCTGGAAGTCGTCCATCCAGACCGTGAACTTGCCTTCGGGGCTTTCCTTCTTGACGATATTGACGCTAACCGGCGAATATGTGCCCTTGCCCTGAAGAGACGGGTTGGCGACTTCATAACGCGCCCAGACGGTCGTCAGGCGAACCTTCCGCGACTTGCCGGCGTATGAAAGCGAAACAGTCACATCCGGCACGGACGCTTTCATGTAAACGGAAAACACGCCCGCCGCGCCCTTGACCGTTCCCGCGTTGAACGGCTGGATGCTGCCGCCCCAGTACGGACCCGCCGTCAGGAAGAGCGACTGGCGTCCGGAATGCGCCATATTCGTATCGACGCCAAAGCCCGCCAAGAAGTCGCGCTCGTAACCCTCCGACGGCCCTTTGCCAAAGTCGTAGATGCCAGGACGCGCGAACATGGACGGGATGCCGTCACGGTCATGTTCAACGCTTGCATTGGAAATGAGGTTAGGCGACGCATTCTCGTCTGCAAGCGCATATACGCCGATGTCGTCGAGAGTGGACTTGACATCGTAGGTTGCGAACACCGGCATTGCCGGCTTGTCCGGCACGGGTGCCGCAAATGTTCCGGCGGGGATTCCGTTGGCGTAGAAGGAATACTCGCACGAACCGCTGCGCTTGCGGCGCACGACTGTCAGCTTCACGCTGTCGCCGGTCTTGTAGCCGCCGATCCTGACTTGCTTGCCGTTGTCGGCAGATTGGAGTTTCTTGTTGAGGTTGAGCCACGCGTTGCCGCGAGGCGTAAGCAGAAAGAGGTAGCCGTCTAAGTTGAAGCCAGTCCAGCCAACGCGACGCCCCTCGTCGAGAATGGCGATTGACCCTTCAATGAGAACGTCAAGTGGCGCAGTGCGGGCTGGCGTGGCCTGTGTAACGGTGCCAATGGCGTTGGCGACCATGCGGCCATCCTCGCTTTTGACCTTGCCGTGGGGCTTGCCCCAGTTCTCGGCGAACGTCCCCGGCTGGTCGAAGCCATCCGCGAATACCGCCGCGCCTCTGCGCGGAATGTCTGCAAGCACCGTCGCGGCCGAGAGAACGGCAAGCGCGGCAAGCGGAAACGCAATCCTCTTTTTCATGGCATGAATTATACCATTTCCCCGCTCTGCTGTAAAGGCATAATCATGCCAATCAGTTATAATATCTTGACAGGCATTTTTGACGCATAAAGACGAGAATTTATGGTATAATTCACGCCATGCCTGCAATAAAACACCATGAAATACTAAGGGATAACGACTACTTCAAGGGCGGCACCCTTCCTTGCGTCGTCCGCGAAATGCGTGACGCGCCAAGTAATGCATTTGTCGCAATGCACGCTCATGAGTTCTCGGAACTGGTGATTGTCGCGTCGGGAAAGATAAGCCACGTCCACGCCGACAGGACGGACAAACTCTCCAAGGGCGACTTCTTCGCGATCCATCCCGGCGAGCGGCACGGCTACGCACAGCTTGCGCCAAAGACCATCGTATTCAACGTGCTGTACCACCGCGAAAGGCCGCCACTGCCGCTATCGGTATTGGGCTTTCCGCTGATGAACGAAATCTTCCCCGAAGACCCCGCCTCCGTCCACGCCAACACGCTGGGCCGTGTCACGCGAAGCAACCTCCCCGCCGTTCTCCAACTGATCGACCTCATACGGCGCGAAGAGCATCTAGATCAACCTCTGCGCCGCACAACGTGCGAATCGCTCTTCACGTCGCTATTGCTTCTACTCGCCCGCTCGACTCAGCGCGTGAGTGTGCCATCGCGGGAAAGCCCCGTGCAAAAGGAGATCGACTTCATCACCAAAAACCTGAGCCGCAAGATCACGCTCGACGAACTTTGCGGCGTTTCAGGCAAGTCGGTTAGAACCCTGCACCGCGAGTTCAGAAAAGTCGTAGGCAAGAGCCCCGGAGACTACATCATCGACATGCGCATCGCCAAGGCAAAGACTCTTCTTGGTCGCAAGGGCAGCACCCTTAAAAAAGTCGCGGCAAAGACGGGCTTCTGCAGCGCCGCCCACCTCTCCCGCACCCTCCGCCGCACCAAGCCAGAATAATACGCGGCGAATCTGTCGCGGTTGGTGCGGCGAGATGTGAGGCGGTGGAGCGAATGTCCGAGCGAGCGGATACGGCGTATTCGCCGAGGGTCCGCGAGGAGGAGCATTCGGCCACCGCCGAACGAATCAGGCGACGCCGCGCTGCGACTTGCGGTAGAACGCGACGAGGCGCTGCACCTCGGGCGTCTGCTCGACGTCGTGCTCAACGCGGTCGAGCGCCTGCGAGCGGTTGAGGCCGTCGCGGTAGATGAAGCGATGGGCCTCCTTGAGCGCCTGAATCGCTTCGCGCGAAAAGCCGCGGCGCGTGAGCCCGACAACATTGACGCCGATGACCTTCATCGAACCCTCGAACATGTCGGTGAGCATGAACGGCGGCGCGTCCTG
>SUWC01000124.1:0-1845 GCA_015061665.1 Lentisphaerota bacterium | reverse complement strand
AACCCCTACAGGTTCTTCGGAATCAGATACGAGGCAATCGCCAGGCATGCCGGGACGGGAAGCCAGATCAGGATGTCCGGCCGGATGGCGAAGTTCTTCTGCGCCGATAGCATAAGAATGACGACTATGTAGTAGCCGAGCGACACCGCGAGGGATATCGCCATTCCTATAGAGCTTTCCCTGCGCTGCGCCTTTATGCCGAGCGGAATGCCAACGAGGACGAAGCAGAACGAGGCCATCGCGAACACGAAGCGCTTGGAGAACTCGGTGCGCGTCTTGGAGAGGTCGCGCTTCCTGAGGTTCTTCTCGGTGCCGACGGTCTTGCTCCTGCCCTGCGCCAGCTCGATGAACTTCTTCTGAAGGGACATCTTCTCGAGTATTTCGCCGAAGTCGAGGTCCTTGTCCTTCTTGCTGTACTTGACCTCCTTTATCGCGTCCTTCACGACATAGGGAAACCTCGTCGCGCGAGCCATCGTTGGATGGTCCTCGTCGAGCGGATCGACCGTCATCTGGTAGAGATCGAGATGGAGGTCGGTCCCCTCGCTCGTGACGAGCGCCTTCGAGGCCGTTATCATGCGGTCGACCTTCTGCGAATAGTCCATGACGACGATGTCGTACAGCCAGTTGCCCTCCTTCGCGCCGAAGTAGAACTTCATCTTCGGAAAGTCGTCAATCACGTGCCCCGGCTCGAGGAGGTCTATGCCGGTGCTCACCGAAACCTTTGTCTTTAGGCTCCTGCGCACCTCGTGCCCGCGCGGAACGACCTCGTTGTTGATGTAGAACCCAAGCGCCACGCAGAGGAACGAAAACGCGATCGGCCACTTCATCACCGACAGGAGGTTCACTCCGCATGCGCGCATCGCCGCGATCTCGCTGTCGGCGCTCATCCTGGAGAAGACGAGGACACTCGCAACGAGAAGCGCGAGCGGCATCGTCCACTGCATCGTCTCGGGGAAGCTCACGAGCGCAAACTGGCCGATGAGCGAGGGCGAGACGCCGTCGAGGATGAAGCCGACGATCTGGACCATCAGGCCGATAGTTATGACAAACGACAGAACGAGAAACGCGAGCAGGAAGCTCGAGAGGAAGGATCCAAACACGTATCTCTCGATGGTTTTCAACTCTTCAACCCTTCAACTTTTCAACTCACCTTCAGCACAAAGTAGTTCTTCTTTCCAGAGCGCAGAACGGCGACACCGTCTTTCACGTCGTCAGCGGCAAAGAGGCGATTCGCGTCGATCTTCGCGTCGTTGAGGGAGAGACCTCCCTGCGCCGCCATGCGCCTCGCCTCGCCGTTGGACTTGAATATCCCCGCGGCCGCCGCGACGGCGAACACGGGCTTCCCTACGCAGTCGGCGAGCGCAACTGCCGCGCTCGGCACGTTCTCCGCCTTCGCGACGTCTGCGGCGCTCTTCTTCGCGTAGAGCGCCTCGGTCGCCTCCTGCGCGGCCCTAAGGCCCTCCTCGCCGTGGACGAGGCGCGTCAGCTCCTCGGCAAGCGCCTTCTGCGGGATGCGCAGCTCAGGATGGGCCTTCATCTCGGCCTCGAGCGCGGCGATCTCGTCGAGCGACTTCATCGAGAACACCTTGAGGTAGCGGATGACGTCTGCGTCTGGCGTCCTGAGGAAATACTGGTACCAGTCGAAGACCGGAGTCATCTCGCCGTTCATGAAAAGCGCGTTGCCCTCGCTCTTGCCGAACTTCCTGCCCGACGAGTCGAGGAGAAGCGGGAACGTGAGGCCGTAGGCCGACTTCCCGCGCATCTTGCGGACGAGGTCGGTGCCGGCGGTGATGTTGCCCCACTGGTCTGCGCCGCCGACCTCCATCTGGCAGCCGTAGTTGTCGT
>SUWC01000123.1 GCA_015061665.1 Lentisphaerota bacterium | reverse complement strand
ACCATTCGGATTGGACACTGCGCTGCTCGCCCCGAGCATAGCTCGGGGGTTGCGCCCTATAAACGGGCGCCCCCGCTAGGGGCGGATACGGCTGCTGGTTGCTGAGACACTTCCAACGCATTAAAAACGATCCAGGGGCCCCGAAGGGGAAGGATCGGCTTTTAATGCGTTGGCCGTAGCCGGTGTAATGGGGGTGCGATTGCTTCGGCTAGTCGGCGCATTCGCCCGACCCGCCCTTCAGCGGCCTGCGGAACACGATGCCGTAGACGAGCACTACCGCAAAGCAGATCGCCGGAACGGCGAAGGACGCCCTGAGCGAGGCCTGCGTCAGCTTGAGGTTGACGTCCCAGTCTCCCGAGAAGGACGGCACGAGCGAGGTCCAGCACGAATTCGCCTCGCCGATGATGTTCGCCATCCACGGCGTTATTATCGCGCCGCCGAGGATGGACATGATAAGCCCAGACGCCCCGAGCTTTACCGCGCGCGGATCAAGTCCGCCCAGCGCCATGCCGTATATCGTCGGGAACATGAGCGACATGAAGCCAGACATCGCGACGAGACATATCACGTTCGCGGAGAACGGGAGCTTGCCGACCGTGAAGAGGACCTTCGTCGGCAGGTACATGACGCCGGCGCAGCAGAGGATCGCCGCGGCAGCAAAGCCTGCCATCATAAGCGCCGGGTTGACGTACTTCATGAGCCAAGTCGCCACCCAGCGGCAGGCGATGAAGAGCGATATGGCTATCGTGTAGTAGATCGCGCCCTGCGCCGGAGTGACGCCAAGCTCCTTCTGGCAGTAGACGTTCAGCCACGTCCACGCCGCAATCTGCACGCCGACGTAGAAGAACTGCGCGACGACCCCGCCCCAGTAGCGCGGCGTCCTGGCGAGCGTCAGCAGCATCGAGCGGTACTGCGGCATGAGCAGGACGTACGCCAGCGGGCCAAGCATGCCCCAGAGTATCCAATGGACCTTGTTCATCTCGGGGAAGAGGAAGTACAGCACGGTCAGCGGGACAAGCGAAAACAGTGCCGACACGGCGACGCGCAGAAGACGCGGACCCCACGCCAAAGGCATCGTCACGCCTTCCGCCTCGTGGCGCCGCGCGCCCAGCAGGAAGAACAGCCAGATGACGGCCGCTATGGCGCAAAGGCCGACGTACGGCGCGCACACCCAGAAGAGCTCGCTGTCCACAATGCCCTTCAGGACCGCCGGATCCATCGCCGCGCGCTCCTCCGCCGTCGCCGGGTTGAGGTGCGAGAGTATGAGCTGCTGGGCGAGGACGATGCCGCACATCGACCCCACGGGATTGAACATCTGCGCGAAGTTGAGTCGCCTGACGGCGCTTTCCGCGCCGCCAAGCGCGATGACGTACGGATTGCACGTCGTCTCGAGTAGCGAGCATCCGCTCGCGACTATGAAGATGGCGACAAAGTATATGTCGAAACTCTGCGCCACGCACGCCGGTATGTAGAGCAGCGCGCCCGCTATGTATATGCCCAGGCCCATGAGCACGCCCTTGCGGTAGCTGAACTCCTCCGCGACGACGGCGGCGAAGATCGCCAGCACCGCGTACGCGCCGTAGAACGCCACCTGCACGAGGCCGGCCTTCGACTGGTCCATCGTAAATATGCGCTGGAACGCCGGAACCAGGTTGTCCGTCATGTTGTTGAGGACACCCCAAAGGGCAAAACAGCTCACGAGCATCGCGAATATCGCGAGGTACTTGCGCGGCACGACGGGAGTTTCATTTTTGAGTTTCATGCCTCTATTCTATCAAAAAAACGCGCGCATAGCCATCACACTTTTGGGGGTTGCTACGGCCAACGCATCAAAAATTCGTTCTACACCGCGTCAGCGGGGAGAAGGAATTTTTGATGCGTTGGCCGTAGGGGGTTGTCGTGGTGAGGCCGATCAGACCAGCGCCTCCACGGCAACAGCAATTGCCGCAGACGCAAAGATCAGCATGACGACGCCGGCCTTGCGCCGTATCATCAGAAGCGCCGTGGCGACCGCCAGAGCGGTTCCGACGACGCTGAACGACCCCCCGCCGTCGCCGCGCGTCCAGACGCTCATCCCCGCGAACGCCCAAAGCGCGGACAGCATCATCGCGATCGTCACCGGCCTGACGCCGAAGAGAATCCCCTGGACGATCCGGCTTTCCCTGAACCGCTCTATCGAGCCAAGCGCGACATAGAGAAGGATCGACCCCGGGATGAGAAGCGCGAGCGTCGCTGCGAACGCGCAGCCGACGGCGGCAAACGGCGACGCAAAGTCCGCCATGCCAATCCTGTACCCGAAGAACGTCGCGCAGTTCACCGCGATCGGACCCGGCGTCATCTGCGTCAGCGCCATCACGTCGGCGAATTCCCCGGGCTGAAGCTGGAGGAACGGCGCGGTCTTGCCGACGAAGTCGTTGATGTACATCGGAACGAGGACATATCCGCCCCCGAAGGCGAGCAGCCCGTATTTCATGAAGATGAGCGGTATCATCCATGTGCTTCTGAGCGTCAATGCGCCGGAACGAGCCTGCGCCGTCTTTGCCGCGATCCCGCAGGCAAGGGCGGCGGCAATCACGACCGCCGGGTTCACGTGGAGCAGCATTATGGCGGAAAGCGAGGCCGCAAGAGCCGCGTAGCCGTAGAGCCCGTCGACGGACTTGCGCCATCCGCGCCAGACCATTGCGAAGATTATGCCGGTTAGCGCGGCGCGCAGTCCGAGGAACGCCGCGTCGAGGAACCTGTTTCCCAGCGGAATGAACCCGTAACCGGCCGAGACGACGGAGAATATGATCACGCTGGGCAGAAAGACCCCGACAAGCGCGGCAAACGCCCCCCAGGCCCCGGCGATCTTGCGCCCGATGTAGATCGCCGTGTTTCCCGCGATTATCCCCGGGAACATCTGGAAGAGCGGAAGCGAAGCGACGACTTCGCCCTCCTTAGTCCAGCCCTTGCGCTTCGAGAACACTTCGTCCGCCACCGCAAGTATGGCGAACCCTCCGCCTACGACGAACGTGGCTATCTTGAACATCTCCCAGAAAAGCTGCCAGAGTATCCCGAGTTTCTTCATTTCATTTTGCGGGGAACGTTATCTTGTCCATCATGAAGGAGATCACTGCCTCCTCGGGGATGTAGCGCTCGCAGCGCGCAATCGCCTCCTCGACCGCCTCGACGCTGCGGTAGGCGAGGTGGCGCGGGACGGACCCCTCGACCATCCACTTGCGGACAAAGGACATTATCGTCATGAAGAAGGCCTTGCGGACGATCGCGACCTCCTCCGCCTCGACCGCGTCCTTTGCCTCGGCAAGCTTCTCCGTAAGGAACCGCGCGGCCTGTCCCTTTGCGTACGAGCCATCCAGTCCCTTCGTCCCGAACACCTTCGCGACGGCGTCGTACACCTCGCCTTCGAGGAGGCCGGACGGACGCTCCAGGTCGATGCGCTGGCAGCGCGAGATGATCGTCGGCATTATCGCGTCCGGCTGGTCCGTCAGCAGAAGGAACAGCGTCTTGGGGGTCGGTTCCTCCAGGCTCTTCAGGAACGCGTTTGCCGCGACCGGCTGGAGCCTGTCGGCGCTGTAGATGATGCCGATCTTCCATCCGCCGGAAAACGAAGTCGCCGTCATCGGCGCGATGATGCGCTCGCGCATCGTCTCGGCCTTGATGGTGCGGCTCTTCCCCTCCGGCTCAAGGACCGCGACGTCTGGGTGCGTGTGCGTTCGCACCTGCTCCTCCGCGCCGGGGTAGAGCTTCTCGAGCAGGAGGTCGGTCAGTTCGCGGCAGTTCCGCCGCGTGTCGCCGACAACGAGGTACCCGCCAGGGACGTGGTTGGTCTCGATTGCGCGGGATATGAGCTCGAACGCTTCGCCGACCTTCATTTCGACGATCCCCCGCGCGTTGCAACGCGCTCGACGCGCGAGCCGAGCGAGCAGATTATGTCGTATGCGTGCGTGCCTTTGATAGCAGCCCAGTCGTCGGGCGTGATCGAGTCGCGCCCGCACCTGCCGAAGCAGATCACCTCGTCGCCCGCCTTGACGCCTGAGACGTGCGTCACGTCGACCGTCGTGTAGTCCATAGAGATCCTTCCCACTATCTTGCACCGCTTCCCGCCGATGAAGACGAAACCGCGGTTCGAAAGCGCAAGGGGAAGTCCGTCGGCGTACCCGGCGGAGATCGTCGCCACCTTCGACGGCGCGTTCAGGCACCATGTCCGCCCGTAGCCGAGCGTCGTTCCGGCGGGCAGCTCGCGCACCTGGGCGACGCGCGTCTTCAGCGTCAGCACGGGCTCGACCTTGAGCGCCTTGCGTCCGTACGGGTCGAAGCTTCCGTGGAGGTTGATGCCGGTGCGCACCATCGTGAAAGGCGGCCTTGCGGTCTCCGGGAAGTTGTTGATTGCGTCCGACGCGGCCATGTGGACTTCGCGGAAGGACATCCCATCCTTTTCCGCAGCGGCGACGATGGACTTGAACAGCCTGATCTGGCCGCGCGTGAAGGGGTCCTTCGGCTCGTATGCCATTGGACAGTGGGAGAACACGCCCTCTATGTCGAGGTTGGGGAGCGCCTTCACCTCGCGCATCGTGTCGAGCGCGTCCTTGGCGAGTATGCCGAGGCGTCCCATGCCGGTGTCGAGCTTGAAGTGGACGCGCGCACTGCGCTTTGCCTTTGCGGCCGCCGCGGATATGAGCTTCGCCTCAGCAAGGTCGGTGACCGGAAGCGCGACGCCGAGCCTGACCATGTCGTCGATTTCGTCGGGCAGGACTGCGCTCAGTATCTGGATGCTCGTGCCCCCGCTGGCGCCCTTCCCGAGCGCGGCGGCGAGCTCCCTCGCCTCGAACGGCTCCGCGACGCCGAAATGCGTGCATCCGGCCTCCGCCAGCGCGCGCGCGTAGTCGCGGACGCCTAGTCCGTACGCGTTCGCCTTTAGCACGCACATGACCTTCATCGGCTTGACGTGCTCGACGATCCTCACGTAGTTGCGCACAAGCGCGTCTAGGTCGATTTCAACCTGTACTCTTCTTTTCATGGCTGCTTCGTGCTGATTTGGTATGTCTTGCCGCACATGTGGCACGTTATGTCGACTGTCTCGGGAAGTTCGGCGCGCTCGCCTTCGGAAAGCGCCGCAAGCATGTCGCGGGCGCGGGCAGGCGAACACCGGCAGCCGAATGCGAGCGGCGTCGTCTTCTTCAGCTCGGCGTGCGGATACCCGAGCTTCGCGAGGAGAGCGCGGGACGACACGGCGAGCCCCTTCGCGCCCTTGATGAGCTTCGCGGCCTTGCCGACGGGCGAGTCAGGCAGCGCCTCGACGAGCACGCCGCGCGCCTCGAGTATCTCGACGTCGTCGGAAACGGACGCCTCGAGCCGTATTTCGGCGTTGCGCTGGAGCGACTGCGTGAGGTATCCGCCGAGCGTATTGGCGATTCCCTGCGAAATTATGCGACCTGGCACGGAGCGGACCACCTGAAGCCGCGTCTCGCCCATGACCTTGCGCGGGTCAGGCTTGCCCATCCCGTCAAAGTCGTCTAGTATCTTCTTCTCGGTGTAGCCGCGGAGAAGTCCGCCGGACGAGCATTCGACGTTTATGCCTCCCAGGGGGCCGCTGCACTTCGCCTGCAGGATGAGCGTCTCATCCGGCTCGGACGTCTCCGCGGCAAGGAGCGCGGCGGCGGCGAGGTACTCGGACATGAAGTGCGCGGCAGTCGGTCCGCAGAGGTGCCCTGCGGCAAGTTTCTGCGCGGCGTCAGTCACGTCGGCTATTATGATCGAGACCTTGAGCTCAGGGTCGTACCATTCCTCTCTCGCGTTTGTCATTTCGAAAATTCCTCTGATATGAAGTCCGCCAGCGCCTTCTTCCACGGCGGGGTTCTGTAGCCAAGGACGTTAAGGACGCTTTTCTTGAGCGCCGAGTTCCGCGGACGCGGCGCCGGTCGCGGGAACTCATCCGTGGCGCAGGGGACGATTTCCCGCGGGAACCTGTCGCCGAGCAGCCGCTTTATCTCGCACGCGAATTCGTACCACGAGCACTGCTCCTCGCACGTTGCGTGGACTATGCCGCTCACGTCTGGGCGCGTAAGGAGGAACTTGATCGCGTCGGCGACGGTCTTGGTGGAAGTCGGGTTGCCGCGCTGGTCGTTGACGACCTTGATGGGGTCTCCGGACGCCGCCCCGAGCTTTGCCATCGTGTGGACGAAGCTCGGGCCGCCTGCGCCGTAGAGCCAGGCGATGCGGACGATGGCGGTGTTGTCGGGGTAGATCATCTGCGCCATCTGCTCGCCCGCGAACTTGGATGCGCCGTAGACCGTCCTGGGGAACGGCATGTCCATCTCCCCCCACGCCCACGGCTCTCGCGGGGGCTCGCCGGAGAAGACGTAGTCCGTGGAAATCGCGAAGAGGCGCGCGCCGCACATCTTGGACGCCAGCGCGACGTTGC
>SUWC01000122.1 GCA_015061665.1 Lentisphaerota bacterium | reverse complement strand
CATGTCTTCGAGCTGTGGGGGAAGCGCGACGAATCGCGCACCGACAACACGACAGCGCTCGGTGCGTGGGCGTGGGCGCTTTCGCGCGGGCTCGACCTCGCGGAGAAGATTCCCGAGATCGACGCCAGGAGGTGCGTGGCGACTGGCTCTTCGCGGCTCGCCAAGGCGGCGCTTCTCGCCTCCGCGCGCGACGAGCGCTTCGCGGTTTGCGTTCCAAACCAGACGGGAGGCGGCGGAGTCCCGCTTGCGAAGCGCAATTTCGGGGAGAACATCTCGACGGAGATGAGGATGTTCCCGCACTGGTACTGCAAGGCGTATGCGAAGTACATAGACAACGAGCAGGCGATGAAGTTCGACCAGCATCTTCTCGTCGCGGCAATTGCGCCGCGTCCGCTGCTCGTCCAGGGATTCAACAGCGGGTGGTTCGACGCGAAGGGCGAATGGCTCTCCTGCCGCGCCGCTTCGCCTGTCTGGGAGTTTCTCGGGAAAGAGGGGCTGCCAAAAGGCGATTTCCCTGACAACTACGATTTGTCGCTTGTCGGCCCGTCGCTCGGCTATGTCCGCCGCGGCGGTCAGCACGGGCTTGCCGGCTACGACTGGCTCTGGATGCTCGACTTCGCGGACAAGGCGCTTCGTAAGTAGCAGGATAAACCCCGAACTGCGCTCATTCTGGCAAAGCACACACGCCCTAAAAGTTGTTTAACAAGTTGTGTTGTTTGCGCCGAGAAGTGATATAATAGTCGCAGACGAGGGGGATGTGGCGTATAGCGTGGGTGGTGTTGTAGACATCTGACCAGTCGTGACACAATTAAAAAGGAGGTAAAAATGAAGCAATATATTGCAGGAAGCCTTGTGGCGTCGATACTGGCTGTTTTGACTACCGTCTGTGCGCCCGGCGCGTACGCGGCCGGTGTGGCCACGTGGACAGACGCGAGCGGAAATCACCGTTGGGATAACGCAGAAAACTGGGAGCCAAAAACAGTAGCGAACAGCAGTAATGAGATCCACATTCCTTCTGGAACGTGGACGATCGATATTGGCGCAGGGGAACGGTTTTACGGGCCGCTTATCATTGATGAGGGGTCGGGATCTGTGACGTTCACAGGCGCTGGAACCCTGAGTCGTTCTGGTTATGCCAATCTTTCGGTCGGCGCGGGACGCGAACTGATCGTTGACGGCTGCACTTTCCCCGTCGGAGACTCGTTAAAGTGGGATGGCGCAACACTTCGCGTCCGGTCTGGCGAGGTCAGGTTGGATCAGACAGCCACCTTGGGCGGCACGTGCCGCGTGTGCGTCGATGGCGGAGTGTTCGGCGGTACGGGCGTTGTGGACTTGTCCATCACGAACAGTGCGTCGCTGATAATATCAGGCGGTCTAGTGCATCTCAGATCCTACAAAGTTTACGGGTCTGACGTGCCGGGAGAATCGGGCGGCCTTATCCGTCTGACGGGCGGAACGCTGCATAACGATGACGACTGGTCATGCTTACGTACACAGATTTATGGCGGGCGGTTCGAGAATCTGGGCGGAACAGTTCTTTGGGGCAGTTCTGGGGTCGGGGAATCCGGCGGCAACAACCGTCTTTCTTCCGAAACTGGAACTTACGGGGAGGGCGAGACGTTTGCGTCGTATCTACCGCAGATTGGCGCGATTCTCGACATCCCTTCGACGACGGCCAGAAGCGATCTGGGCGCGCTTCGATTCGCAGTTCCGGGCGATTACTCGTTCGGAGGAACGGTTTTCGTGACAAACGCGACGGCGGACGCAAAATCGGCCTGTGTTTATTTCGGGCAAAACGCTAACTCGGAGACTGTCAATGTTTCCGGCGGTGCAACGATTTTCGCGAACGGCATCAAAATGGCGGAAAACAAGACGCAGAATCTTGACTTCTCGGCCCTATATCTCGGTAGCGGCGGAATTCAGCAGGGCCAGACTTGCGTAACGCGCTTTATTAACGACCTCGTGCTTGGCGCTTGGGGCGACTGGTCCGCTAAGCCTGGAATGTCCGGCCGCATTACATTTGCGGGCGACCTTGTGTTTGACACGCTGAATTGCTTTGACAAGACAACTACGCACACGATTTCGGTGCAGGCGGGATTCTTGGATGTCACATCGCTCAAGGCGGTCGGCGGAGGCACAGTGGTACTCTCTTCAGGTAACGATAAAACGTCTTGGCCGGCTCAGCTGTACTCCATTGCCGTCGGCGAAAACACTAGCCTGTTTATTACCAACTCCACAATCAAGACGGGTTCGCTCAGTCTCGGGGCAGGTTCGACGCTGACGTTCGATCTCGCCGCGAACAGATACTTTGATGTGGTGCACAACATGCATGTCGGCAGCGGCGCACGGATAGTCGCGAAGCTCCCTGCTTCGCTTGAGGCTGGAAAAATATACACAGTCCTTGTTGCGCCTGCGGGCGCTGAGATTCCCGATGGCCTCGTCCAGTTTGAAGGTTCGATTCCTTCCGGCTGGTCGCTCGTAAAGCGCTCGAATCTCCTCTGTCTTTCGGATGGCGGGCTTGCCGGCACGACGGCCTCGAACGAGTTTTACAGGTATTGGACAGGAGCGGTGGACGGTGACGTCGATAATGTGGGCAATTGGACAACCAATGAAATACCATTCACTGCAGGGACAGCTTTAAGATACGCATTTGCGTGCTTTGAGGGATCGAAGAACATGGATGTCACCATCTCCGGCCCCAGGAATGCTTACGGGCTTAACCTTACCGATAAAGCTGGTCCGTTTATCTTTACAGGCGAGCCGATAAATCTGTTCTATACGCCTGACAATCGTCGTGGTGGGGGCTCCGCAAATTACGGCGGAGTAATGAGCAACTCTGATTTGCCGTGCATCGTCAATAACGACGTGAAAAATGATTATGGTGGGCTCTATTATGCCTTGGATTATAAATCAGGGTCGATTTCACTTATGGGCGACCCGATTCAGACCAGCGGCACTTCAGATTTCTATTTCTGCGGCGATGTCCGCCTCGGAGGGACGTGGAATGTTTCCTGCTTCAATGTCAATACAAACTCTGCAGCTCTCGCCGCAAAGTGCCCCCACACGCTCACCCTGCTGCCCGGGGCGTCGCTTTCCGCCTCGAATCAGGATGTGCAGGACTTCGACCGCAATCAGCGCTTCAGCCTGGCTCAGTCTTCGACGCTGACGATTGGCGGCACGACGTGCAGGTTCCTTGTGTCCAACACGCATTATATCGACGGCACACTGACGGTCAACGGTACGCTTGACGCCCAGGCGAAGCAGACCTTCCTTGGCGACGGTACGAATAAGTTCCAGTCGGCTACGGGCGACCTTGACTTCAGGGGTGGCATGACGATTGTCCCGGGATCGCTTGTCGGCAATGTCACGGTTTCACTTAAGGGCGAGCCGACCATCGCCCCGGAGGCGGACTGGACGTTCGGCGGCGACGCGAGCATCGACCTCGATGACAGCTCTACGCTGACGCTTGCGACGGGCGGTCACAAGCTTAGGCTTGCGAAGCCAATTGTGTCAAAGGGAACGCTGGCGGTTACGGGCAACGGCACGATTGAGATAGCCGCAGAGGGAATGTCGCTCGACAAGGTCGAGATGGCGGACGGCGCGACATTCTCCGTCGCGAGGAATATTCTCTCTCGGGGGACGCAGGTCGATGTCCTCACCGTGCGCGACGACGATGATTCAATAACCTTTGCTGCTGATGTCCCCAAGCTGAATAAGCGTGTTGACGAGAGGGGCTATACAATCTACTCCGTCAAGGGCGGGGCTGGCATGGTGCTGATCTTCAAATGAGGTACTGCAAAGCAACGCTCTGCGCCTGCGTACTTGCCGCGGCGACTGTGCTTTCGGCTTTCGCCGAAGAATCCGTCGTATTGAGACCAGGCGAGGTAGAGGTCGTGCTGCCGGCGAAGCCGCTGCCGATCGAGCGGTTCGCGGCGGACGAACTCACGAACTTCCTCTCGCGCGTCATTGGCGCTCCAGTGCCGGTCGTTGAAGACGCCGCCGCGGCGAGCGCGGCGCGCCCGCCCTACCGAGCGGTGCACATCCGCCTTGGGCGTGCCGCGGGATTCGACGTTTCGGCCTTCGAGCGCGACGCGTTCAGGACGAAGGTCGAGCGCCCGGCGGAAGGTGCGGCGACAATTCGCATCGCCGGGCGCGACGGCAATGCCGATCTCTTCAGGTACGTCTGGAAATACGGCCAGCCGACGTACCATGAACGTGCGACGCTTTTTGGCGTCTATGCGTTTCTCGAGGACTTCGCCGGCGTCAGGTTCTATTTCCCAGGCGAGCTGGGCACGGTTGCGAACCGCCGCAAGGAGGTGAAGGTCCCCGTGCAGGACAAGGTCACGGCGCCGTGGTTCCCCGTGCGCTCCGTGTATTCCTCGAAAGACGGCGAATGGTACGAACCGATTCCCGAGGGCTGGCACAAGGAGTCGGGCAAGGCGTTGAACTGTCTGAGGCTGCGCTTTGAGACCTTTCGCATACCGTGCTGCCACGGGCAGAACAACTTCAAGATCGTCCAGCGCTTCCGCGACACGCACCCTGAATACTGCCAGCTGCGCAAGGACGGGACGCGCTGCCTGGGGCTGGAGAGGCTGCGCGACGGCTACGACCATCAGTGGCAGCTCTGCCAGAGTTCAAAGGTATGGGACGTGTTCCACGACGACATCGTCGCCGCCGGGCGGACGGGCTATGTTGACGTGATGCCCCAGGACGGCTACCGCCCGTGCGAATGCGAGGCCTGCCAGGCGGCGTACCGGCGCAATCCGGACGGGACGCTGCCCGAGAGCTACGCGAGCGAGCTCGTCTGGGGACAGACCGCTGCGCTGGGGCGGCGTCTCCTCGCGGAGGGGCGGACGGACTTGACGCTGACGCAGATGTCGTACGAGGCGTACAAGGAAGTGCCGAATCTGGACCTGCCGACCAACATCCTGGTGATGGTCGCCGTTACCGGGCCGTGGAGAGTGCACGACCGGAAGGCGCATGCCGCGTCTCTTGAGCGCATCCGCGAATGGGACAGGAAGACCGGCCGCCGCGTCTGGCTCTGGACTTATCCGCACAAGTTCTTCACGACGGTCCTGCCCGGTGTTCCGTCGTTCGGCCCGCGCGCGTGGGGACGGTTCTTCAAGGACGCCGCGCCGGACATCGCCGGGGCGTTCTGCGAGTCCGAGACCGACCACTGGCTTTTCCACTACCTCAACTACTACGTGTTCTCCCGCATCGCGTGGAATCCCGAGACGGACGTGGACGCCGTAATCGACGAGCACAACCGCCTGATGTTCGGCGCCGGAGCCGGGGAGATGGCGAAGTTCTTCGACATTCTGGAGGAGAAGTGGGTCAATGGCATCGCTGGACGGATCGTCGACACACCTGTCGGCCCGAAGACCAATTCGCCGTGCGAGTACGAGATATGGACAAAGCTGTATTCGCCGGCTGTCGTCAGGAAGATAGAGAAGCTTCTTTCGACCGCCATGGCGAAAGCCGGCAAGGGCACGATCGAGGCGCGGCGCATAGAGCTTATCGCGCGCAAGCTGTACGGTCCGCTCAGGAAGGCGGCGAGAGCCTACTGGACGATGTGCGACGCCGAGGCCGAGAGGGAGCGCCGCGCCGAGATGCCGGACGACGGCGACGCGTTCAGGGGCGTGA
Organism: Lentisphaerota bacterium; assembly: GCA_015061665.1. Lineage (GTDB taxonomy): Bacteria > Verrucomicrobiota > Kiritimatiellia > RFP12 > UBA1067 > UBA1067. Next base: position 784 of record SUWC01000122.1, on the reverse strand, counting down.
AATGGATTCCGTGCAGTTCCATCGCAAAGTTCGACGACAAGGTGTTTCTCAGCGCTCCCGATTCAATGATGGTCACGACCGGCACGAACAGAACCGACCATACCGGCTGCTTCCTGGGCAGGGCCAGGCTCGAGCCTTCCGCGAAGTACAGGATTTCGTATTTCGTGAAGTGCGACGGCATCGACCCGCTTTGCACGGAGTACAACAACGGTGGCGTCTCGGTGTACATCCGGCAGAAGAGGTCGGACGATAAGGGCGGACGCACGTGGCAGTTTCCAGAACACGACAACTTCCTTTCCGGCACGACGGACTGGATTCCGCAGGTGTTCGAGTTCGAGACGGACGAGTCGTGGCGCGAGCATCCTGAGACGCTGGTCTATCTCCAGACGCGCTACGCCGCAGGCGTCGCGCACTTCGATGACGTCCGCCTCGACAAGATTAATACTAAAAATGATGAAGAGAACTGAATCCAAGTCGTCGCAGCTGTATGAGCAGCTGAAAAACGCCATTTTGTCGGGGCGCTACTCCGAGTCGTGCGTCTTCCCGAGCGAGGTCGCGCTTTCGCGCCGCTTTGGCGTAAGCCGGTCCATGATGACAAATGTCGTGCGCGAGCTGGAGCGCGACGGACTTGTGACCCGCTACCAGGGCTGCGGCACGTTCGTGACGAAACACGGGGCGTCGCGCAAGATCGGGCTTCTCGTCCCAGGCGTGTCCATCACCGACTTCTTCAAGCCGGTCGTCAGCGAAATCAACCGCCTCGCGAGCAAGGAGGGCTACGATCTCA
>SUWC01000017.1 GCA_015061665.1 Lentisphaerota bacterium | reverse complement strand
CATCACGGACCTTGTCGATGCATTGCGCCGGCGCAGTGGCCGTCTTGACGTCGCTCCAGTCGGCAAGGTCCTTGTATTTGACGGTCAAGTAGCCGACAGCGCCCTTGACATTCTCCCAGAAGTTCCGCTCGATTTCCGCGAGCGAGCCGACCTGCACCGTGGAGAAGTCGAACTGAAGGACTAGGAACGAGTTGACGAGCGGCGTCGGGTTACGCCCGATGTCGGTCTTTCCGAAAAGCTCGTCGAATCGGTCCTTGAGATTGACGTCGTAGTAGTGCGCGAGCATGGAGCAAACGACGGACTTTCCGAAGCGCTTTGGACGCAGGAACACGGGGGTATCCACGTTCTCCAGCGTACGGATGTACTCCGTGTTGTCCACGAGAAAGCACTCGCGGACAAGCTTGGCCCAGTTCATCACGCCATACGGTATCTTGCGTTTCGTCTCCATAGTCGATATTATACAACTTTTGCCCGAACGCGGTCAAACGCCGTGCGTCGCCTTTTCTCGCCATCTACCGTCTTTTCCCCAAAACAGCGAAAGATATGGTAAAATATTATTAATAGATGAAAGGAAAGGACAGAACGATGAATCTCAAGGAAGCAACGGCGGGGATACAGGCCCGCAAGGAACTCGTCACGAAGATCAGGGACGAAGTGTCCAAGGTTATCGTCGGACAGGAAAAGCTTATAGACCGGCTTGTGCTCGCGCTCGTCACCGACGGACACATCCTGCTGGAGGGCGTGCCCGGCCTCGCAAAGACGCTTTCGTGCAACACCCTTGCAAAGACGCTCGGGCTCGACTTCAAGCGCATTTCCTTCACACCCGACCTCCTGCCAGCCGACGTCGTCGGCACGCTCGTCTACTCCCCAAAGACCGGCGAGTTCACCCCCAAGAAAGGACCGGTCTTCACGAACCTCCTGCTCGCCGACGAAATCAACCGCGCTCCCGCAAAGGTGCAGTCAGCCCTCCTTGAATCCATGCAGGAGCGCCAGGTCACCATCGGCGACGAAACTTACCCCCTTCCGCGCCCCTTCCTCGTGCTCGCCACGCAGAACCCGCTGGAGCAGGAGGGAACGTATCCGCTTCCCGAAGCCCAGGTGGACCGCTTCATGTTCAAGTGCCTCGTAGAAACCCCCTCCAAGGCAGACGAGCGCCGAATCATGCAGCGCTTCGCCGAGAACGCGGAAAAGCCCGAGCCTAGGACAATCTGCTCCGCGGCGGACATCGAGGACCTGCGGGCCGCGCTGAAAGACGTCTACTGCGACGAGAAGGTCGGCGACTACATCCTCGACATCGTCTTCAAGACGCGCGAGCCCAACGAGCACATCCAGAACGGCGCAAGCCCGCGCGCGACGCTTGCGCTCAACCTCGCGGCGCGCGGCAACGCGCTCCTGCGCGGACGCGCCTACGCCACGCCGCAGGACGTCAAGGAAGTCGTCCACGACGTGCTGCGCCACCGCATCCTCCTCACATACGAGGCCGAAGCGGAGAACATCACCAGTGACATGGTGATCGACAAGATCCTCGACACCGTTCCCGTTCCGTGAGAAAATGGCTACCGACGTAAAGGAACTGATGGCCAAGGTGGGGAAGATACGAATCCTCACCAACAGGCTGATAGACGACCAGCTGAGCGGCGACTACCACTCTACGTTCAAGGGCCAGGGCGTCGAATTCGACGAGGTGCGTCCATACACCGTCGGCGACGACGTACGCACCATCGACTGGAACGTCACCGCACGAACTGGCATCCCCTTCATCAAGCGCTTCAGCGAGGAGCGCGAGCTTACCGTCCTCTTTCTCGTCGACGTCTCGGGTTCGCAGAGCTACGGCACCGCGGGGCGCTCGAAGATGCAGCTGGCGGCCGAGCTAACCGCCCTTCTCGCGCTGACCGCCATCCGCAACCAGGACAAGATCGGACTTATCCTCTTCTCGGACAAGATCGTCAAGTACATTCCGCCGAGGAAGGGACGCGACAGCGTCATGCGCCTCGTGCGCGAGGTTCTTGCCGCAGAAGACGACGCGGAGGGAGGAACGGACATCGCTGAGGCGCTTAAGTTCCTCAACGGCGTCCAGAAGCGCCGCGCGGTCGTCTTTCTCGTGAGCGACTTCCTAGAGGAGGCCGAGCGCTGGCAGACACTGCTGCGCGCTACGGCATCGCACCACGACATGGTCTGCGTCCCCGTTTCCGACCCAGCCGAGTCGACTCTCCCAGATGTCGGGCTCGTCGAGCTGGAGGATCCCGAAACCGGCGAGCTCATGCTCGTAGACACATCCTCCGAGGCTGTCCGCGGCAGTTTTGCCGCGCAGGCCCGCTCCGAGCGCGAGGAGCTTCTTAAGTTCTTCCGCAAGAACGCGATAGACGTAATGGAAGTCGCGACGGACCGTCCGTACATCGACGGCGTGCGCGCTCTCTTCAAGCGCCGCGCGAGAAAGCGGTAGCAGGCGTCGGCCTGAGGTCAGATAAGGCCAAGGCAGGCGGCGAGGATCAGCAGTATCATCAGCGGCGCAAAGTAGCGCATGACGATGCGATAGGCGGGGTAGGCGCGGAAACGGACGCCCTCCGCCGTCGCCTCGCGCCTTATGAACTCCGTTCCAGCAACCCATCCGACGAATATGCACGTCAGAAACGCGCAGACCGGCATAAGGACCGAATTGGTCACGAAGTCCGTCTTCCCAAGGAAGTCGATGGACATCGCGGACGGAACTGCCGCGATCGCGACATAGCCGACGGTAAGCGTCGTCGCGCTGACGCGGGAGAGCTTTGTGAGGTCGCAGACGGACGCCACGACGGTCTCCGCCATTGATACGGCGCTCGTAAGCGCAGCGAAGAGACAAAGCGCGAAGAACGCGACGGCGACGATATGTCCGGCAGGCATTGCCGAGAAAACCTGCGGGAGCGACACGAACATCAGCTTTATGCCAGCCGTCCGCGCGAGCTCCTCGCCTCCGTAGGTGTAGGCTGGAGGGATGATTATGAGTCCTGCAAGAACGGCAACCAGCGTGTCGATGAGCCCGATCTTCAGCGACGAGCGCGTTATGTCGGACTTCTTGGGCATGTATGATCCGTACGTTATCAGGATGCCCATCGCGATGGAAAGCGAGAAGAACATCTGTCCCATCGCCGCAAGGACGATCTTCGACAGCATGGAGAAGGAGAACGACCCATCGACGAAAAGGCACGAGAAATTGGGCACGAGCAGGTACTTGAGCCCCTCGGACGCGCCTGGGCGCGTCACCGTGAACGCCGCAATGCCGACCGTCAGCGCGAGAAGCATGGGCATCAGCACGCTGTTGGACGTCTCGATTCCGCGCTTGACTCCGGCGAATATAAACGCGAACGCCGGAATCGTGAACACCGCGAACATCATGAACACTTCGCCCGTGTTCGACGTGAAGCTGGAAAAGAATCCTTCCGACGCGGGCAGTCCAGGCGAGACAAGGTACCTGAAGAAGTACTCGGTCACCCATCCTCCGATTACGCAGTAGTACGGCAGGATCAGTATCGGCACGAGGGTGCCCAGCCAGCCCGTCACGGCCCATTTGCCGTTCAGCGAAGAAAACGCCTTAATGGCGGAGAGCCGCGTCGCCCTTCCGATCGCGATTTCGGTTATCATCATGAAGACGCCGAACGTGAGGAAGAGCAGGAAGTAGATGCAGAGGAAGATGCCGCCTCCGTACGTGGCGGCGCTCGCAGGAAAGCGCCAAAGGTTGCCCAGCCCAACCGCGCTTGCGGCGGCTGCAAGGACAAATCCGAGGTGTCCAGACCAATTGGCGCGTTTCTGCGAGTCTTCCACGTTCGTGCTACTTTACAGGGAGCAGTTTCTCCTGTCCGTTCATGTACGGACGGAGCACTTCGGGGATCGTCACCGATCCGTCGGCGTTGAGGTGCTGCTCGAGAAGCGCGACCATGAGGCGCGGAAGCGCGACGCCGGAGCCGTTGAGCGTGTGGACGAACTTCGTCTTCCCGTCGGCATCCTTGAACCGGCAGTTCAGGCGGCGCGCCTGATAGTCGGTGAAGCAGGAGCAGCTTGAGACTTCGAGCCACTGCTGCTCGCCCGGCGCCCAGAGCTCGAGATCGTAGCACTTGGCTGCGGAGAATCCCATGTCGCCCGAGCAGAGCATGAGGACGCGGAAGTGAAGTCCGAGTCCCGTCAGGATCGCCTCGGCTTCCTTGACGAGGACCTCAAGCTGCTGGAACGAGGTATCGGGATGGACGAAGTTGACCATCTCGACCTTGTCGAACTGGTGGACGCGGAGCATGCCGCGCGTCATCTTGCCGGCGGAGCCGGCTTCGCGGCGGAAGCAGGGCGTGTAGGCCGTCAGCTTTATGGGGAGGTCCTTCGCGTTGAGGATGTCGTCGCGGTAGTAGTTCGTGACAGGCACCTCGGCGGTCGGGATGAGCCAGAAATCGTCGATCTGGCAGTGGTAGAGGTCTTCGGCGAACTTCGGAAGCTGGCCGGTGCCCGTCATGGAGTCGCTGTTGACGACGAACGGGGGCAGCATCTCGGTGTAGCCCTGCTGCCGGCAGTGGACGTCGAGCATGTACTGGATGAGCGCGCGCTGGAGCTTTGCGCCCTGTCCGAGGATGATCGGGAAGCCCGTGCCCGTGAGCTTGACGCCGCGCGGGAAGTCGAAGATGCCGAGCTTTTCGCCGATCACCATGTGGTCTGGGATCGCGAAATCGGGATCCTTCCATTCGCCGACCTTGCGGACGACGACGTTGGACGTGCTGTCCATCCCCGTGGGAATCTCGTCCGCAGGGATGTTGGGGATCATGAGCAGGGCCTCGCGGAGGTCCGTCTCCACCTGGGAAAGCTCGCGGTCGATTTCGGCAATGCGGTCGCCGACCTTGCGCATCTCCTCCTTGGCCGCGGCGATGTCGCCGCCTTCCTTGGCGATCTTGCCGATTTCCTTGGAAGCGGCGTTGCGGCGGGCCTTGAGAGTCTCCGTCTCGCCTACGAGCGAACGGCGCTTTGCATCCAGGTCGCGCGCCTTTTCAAGCCGCCACGCCTCGACGCCACGTCGGGCCAGCTTCTTTGCGGTCTCGTCGAAATCGTCCCTGAGCTTCTTGATGTCAATCATTTCATCATTCCTTTGTAACTGTTGACTGTTACGTACTATTATAGCACAAAACGCGTCAATCAGTGAATCGAGGCGTGGTAGCTCTGGAGCGAGCGGACCTCGCCGAGCCCGCTCATCGCGGCGCCGATGCCCTCGGACGCGGCAAGCGCCGCGGCGATCGTCGTGAGGTACGGGACCTTGTACTTGATCGCGGCCTGGCGGATGCGGCAGTCGTCTGCGCGCGCGTCGCGGCGTCCCGAAGGCGTGTTGATGATGAGCTTGACCTCGCGGTTCTTGATCGCGTCGAGGACATCGGGACGTCCCTCGCCGATCTTGGCGATGACGGACCCTTCGACGCCCTTGGACTTCAGGAACGCGATCGTTCCTTCGGTGCCCACGATTTCAAAGCCGAGCTTCACGAAGTTCTTCACGGCCTGCACGGCGTCGTCCGGCTTCTCCGAAAGCGATACGAGCAGCTTGCCCGGAGTCGTCGGAAGAGGAGAGCCAGCGGCCTCCTGCGACTTGAAGTACGCAAGGCCGAACGTCTCGGCAAGGCCGAGGACCTCGCCCGTCGAGCGCATTTCAGGCCCGAGGACGGGATCGACCTCCGGGAACTTCTCGAAGGGCATGACGGCCTCCTTGACGCCGTGGTACGGAATGACCTTGTCCTTGTCGAGTCCGAGGGACTTCACCGTCTCGCCCATCATCAGGCGCGTCGCTATGCGCGCCATCTGCGTGCCTGCGACCTTCGACACGAGCGGGACCGTGCGCGACGCGCGCGGATTCGCCTCGATGACGTAAACCTTTCCGTCCTCGATCGCGAACTGCATGTTCATGAGTCCCACGACCTTCAGCTCGTTCGCTATCTTGCGCGTGTACTCGAGAATCGTCTTCTTGTTCTCCTCGGGAATCGACACAGGAGGGAGCACGCACGCGGAGTCGCCGGAGTGGATACCCGCAAGCTCGATGTGCTGCATGATCGCCGGGATGAAGACGTCCTTTCCGTCCGACAGAGCGTCCGCCTCGCACTCCATCGCGTGGCAGAGGAAGCGGTCAAGGTAGAGCGGACGGTCAGGCGTGACGCCGACTGCCTTGTCCACGTACTCGCGGAGCATGATTTCGTCGTAGATGACCTCCATGCCGCGTCCACCAAGGACGAAGGAAGGACGGATGATGAGCGGGTAGCCGAGCTTCGAGGCGCACTTGAGCGCGCCGTCGAGGTCGCTGGCCATCATCGACTCGGGCATCGGGATGCCGAGCTTGTCCATGATCGAGTGGAAGAGATCGCGGTCCTCCGCGTCGTCGATCGAGTCGACGGACGTTCCGAGGATCCTGCATCCGGCCTCCTGGAGTCCGCGCGCGATGTTCAGCGGGGTCTGTCCGCCGAACTGCACGATCACGCCCTCGGGCTTCTCGGCCTCGTAGATCTGGAGCACGTCCTCGACAGTCACGGGCTCGAAGTAGAGCTTGTCGGACGTGTCGTAGTCGGTCGAGACGGTCTCGGGGTTGCAGTTGACGATGATCGTCTCGTAGCCCATTTCGCGCAGCGCCATAGCGGCGTGGCAGCAGCAGTAGTCGAACTCGATGCCCTGTCCGATGCGGTTTGGTCCGCCGCCGAGGATCATGACCTTCTTCTTGTTGTCCGACGCGACCGCCTCGTGGAACGCTGCCGCGCGCCTGGGATCGGCGTCGGGCTTGACGTCGTTGTAGGTCGAATAGTAGTAGGCCTTGTTCTCAACGCCAGAGACGGGCACTGCAAACCAGCGCTCGCGGCAACCGGCCTTGTTGCGCTGGTCGCGGATCGACTTCTCGGAGACGCCGAGGAGCTGGGCGAGGTACTTGTCGGAGAAACCGTCCTTCTTCGCCTGGACGAGCAGGTCGTCGGGCAGCGCAGCGCCCTTGTACGAAAGAATCCTCTCCTCGAGCTGGACGAGCTCGCGCATCTGCTGTACGAACCACGCCTTGACGCCGCAGGCCTTGAATATCTGCTCGTCGGTCGCGCCCTTGCGGACAGCCTCGTACATCTGGAAATGGCGCTCGGAGTTCGCGACGGAAAGCATCTTCAGAAGCTCGTCAAGCGACTTCTCGTGGAAGTCCTTCACGAAGCCAAGCCCGGCCCTGCCGCGCTCGAGCGCGCGGATCGCCTTCTGGAACGTCTCCTTGTACGTCTTGCCGATGGACATCACCTCGCCGACCGCCTTCATCTGCGTGCCGAGCTTGTCCTCGACTCCGCGGAACTTCTCGAAGGCCCAGCGCGCGAACTTGAGGACTACGTAGTCGCCGTCGGGCGTGTACTTCTCGAGGGAGCCGTCGCGCCAGTAGGGAATCTCGTCCATCGTCATTCCCGCCGCAAGCTTCGCGGAGACGAGCGCGATCGGGAAGCCGGTCGCCTTGGATGCGAGCGCGGAGGAGCGCGATGTGCGCGGGTTGATCTCGATGATCACGACGCGGCCGCTCTTGGGGTCGTGGGCGAACTGCACGTTCGTTCCGCCGATGACGCCGATCGACTCGACGATCTTGAACGCGTCGCGCTGCAGGCGGTCCTGGAGCTCCTTGGAAATCGTGAGGAACGGCGCTGCGCAGTAGCTGTCGCCAGTATGGACGCCGACGGCGTCGATGTTCTCGATGAAGCAGACCGCGATCATCTGGTTCTTCGCGTCGCGGACAACCTCGACCTCAAGCTCCTCCCAGTCCTTGATCGACTCCTCGATGAGGCACTGGTGGGTAAGCGACGCGTCAAGTCCGCGTGCGCAGATCGTCTTGAGCTCCTCGATGTTGTAGCAGAACCCGCCGCCTGCGCCACCCATCGTGTACGCCGGACGGACCACCACGGGATAGCCGATCTCCTTCTCGACGAGCTCGACCGCGGATTCGACCGAATGGACGATTCCCGAGCGGGGCGTCTCGATGCCGAGCTTCTGCATCGTTGCCTTGAAGACCTCACGGTCCTCGCCGCGCTCGATCGCGTCCAGGTTGACGCCTATGACCTTCACGCCGTACTTGTCGAGGATGCCCTTCTTGGCGAGCTCCATTGAAAGATTAAGGCCCGTCTGCCCTCCCAAATTGGGGAGAATGGCATCGGGCCTTTCCTTCGCGATTATCTGCTCGAGGCGCTCCTCGTTGAGCGGTTCAATGTAGGTTGCGTCCGCCATGACGGGATCGGTCATGATCGTCGCGGGGTTGGAGTTGACAAGGACGACCTTGTATCCGCACGCGCGTAGAGCTTTGCAAGCCTGGGTGCCGGAATAGTCAAATTCGCAGGCCTGGCCGATAACAATGGGGCCCGAACCTATGATCAGAACCTTGTCGATGTCTGCTTTTTTCATTTTCTGAAACCTTACTCCTTGGGTAAATTGATGATATTATACCAAAAAATGGCCGATCGTAGCAAATAGCCCGATCGGCCAAACAGGGTTTACGAACCCGGTGTGAAGTCCACTATACTGGACTGGCGGGCCGAAGCGGCAGAATATGCTCGGCTGGACGTTTCGCCGCCGGGAAACGGCAAATTTCGCGGACGCGCCCTCCTTTCGCGGCTTCGCCTTCGAAAAGCGCTGCCTCCCCGCCGTCAACTACAATCGCGCCTTCGGACAGCGATAGTGCGTTGGCGGCCAGCAGGCATTTTTCCAAACCGTCGCCGCGCCTGAAGTTCCACACCTCGTCTGGCGATGCGCAGCGTCCCGTGCCGTCGTAGATGGATTCGTTTGGGAGCGCGGCGATTTCGTCCAGCGTCGCGCCCTTTGAGACGGGGCAGCGCTCCAATGCGGCCTTGACAAACGGGGCGGACTCCGTTGCCGACAAATCGTGCGCGGCATAGGGCGCAAGCGCAGCGGAGCGATTGGTCCCCGCCAGCGCGCTGACGCGGTCTGCAATCTCGCCATAGTCCATTTCCGGAGTGAGGGCAAGCGGTGCGTCATCGGAAACGAACCTTACGCGCGAGGCATCCGGAAGCCGCGGCACGACAAGTCGCTGATCAGGCGCGTCCTTCGGCGGCACGAGGAAGTCGCGGAGTTTTCCGCAGAATCCGGCATACACATCCGGATTGATCGTGGCTTCGTCGTAGAGCAGGTGGATATAGCCCGTCGAATGCGAGACGATTGTGACGCGCTCGTGTTCGAGCGCCCTCCTCGCCTGTCCGGAGATGACCGTGCCGTTGGCCCACATCGCCTTCGTCACAAGTCGTCGGTTGTTCGTCAGGATGCCCGTATCGGCGTCTATGTAGTTCTGGGAATGCAGGGGCGTCGCCATCAGGTAGATCGACTCAAGCGGAAGTCCGCAAACGACGAACGCGGCGGCTGCATAGAGCCCCGCAAGCGATACGCATTCGCCAGCGCCGACCGAATGTCCGGGCTTGTGGCGAAAGGCATCCATCGCCTCCACCGTTTCCGTTTTCCAGTAGGGGATCGTGTCCGCCGTGTACTTGTCAAGCCCGAAATGCCTGCGGATGTCGATGTCGTAGTAGTACGCGTCGCCGTGGTAGCCGAAAAGCGCATTCGACGAGGCTATCTCGTCGGGCGAGAGGAAAGGCGCGAAACGCGCCAGTTCGCGGTTCTGCGTCGTGAGGCCCCAGGTCTCGAGGTCGAGATTGAACGTGTAGTTGTCCATTATGTGCTGCCTGAGGCGCTGTAGGCGCTTCTTCGGGCGCATGTCGCGTATGCCCTCGAACCACTCAAGCTCCCGCCAGCGCCAAAGGCGCGGCGAAAGCATGTTGGCCAGCACAAGCGAATACATCAACTCCGGGAATATGAATATCTCCATATCCGAGAGAGTTGCTGCCGCAGACTTCTCCTCGAAGGGGATGTCTCTCAATTCGTCAGCCCTTCTGCCTCGCCTTGAATTCGTGATACTCGGAGTAGCTGCCCTCGAACCACGTCGTCCTGCCCTTGCCCTCGAAGGCAAGGATGTGAGTCGCGATTCGGTCGAGGAACCAGCGGTCGTGCGAAACGACCATCACGCAGCCGCCGAACTCCTGCAAGCCCTCCTCCAGCGAACGCAGCGTCGCGACATCGAGGTCGTTGGTCGGTTCGTCGAGCAGGAGCAGGTTGCCGCCCGAGGTGAGGAGCTTGGCGAGGTGGACGCGGTTGCGCTCGCCGCCGGAGAGCACCCCTACCTTCTTCTGCTGCTCAGGACCGCGGAAGTTGAAGCGCGAGCAGTAGGCGCGTCCGTTCATAAGCGAGCTTCCCGCCAGCTTCACGTATTCCCCGCCGCCCGTAATCGCCTCGTATACGGTCTCGTCCGGCTTGAGCTCGCTGCGCGTCTGGTCGACGTAGCTGAGCTTGACCGTCTCGCCGACGGTGAACTTGCCCTCAACGGGCTGGAGCTGTCCGGTGATGAGCTTGAAGAGGGTCGTCTTTCCCGCTCCGTTGGCGCCGATCACGCCGACTATTCCACCGCGCGGAAGATCGAAGTTGAGGTCGGTGTACAGAACCTGGTCGCCGAAGGACATCTTGACGTGTTCGGCCTTGACGACGAGGTTGCCGAGCCTCGGGCCTGGCGGGATGCGGATGACGAGGTCATCTTCGCGCGTGTTGACCTCCTGCTTCTGGAGTTCCTCGTAGCGCTCGACGCGGGCCTTCGCCTTGGCGTGGCGTCCGGAAGGATTCGTCTGTATCCACTTGAGCTCGTTTTCGAGCATCTTCTGGCGCGACTTCTCGACCTTCGCCTCGCGCTGGAGCATCGCCTCCTTCTGCTTGAGCCACTCCTCGTAGTTGCCCTTGTACGGGTAGCAGACCCCCCTGTCGAGCTCAAGTATCCAGTCAGTGACGTCGGACAGGAAATAGCGGTCGTGCGTCACGACGATAAGAGTCCCCTTGAACTCCTTGAGGTACGCTTCGAGGCGGAACGTCGTCTCGGCGTCGAGGTGGTTGGTCGGCTCGTCGAGGAGGAGGACGTCGGGGTTGGAGAGAAGCAGGCGCGCTATCGCTACGCGGCGACGCTCGCCGCCGGAGAGGACTCCCACCTTCTTGGACCCGTCGGGGCATCCCATGTCGGCCATGCGGCGCTCTACGAGATTCTCGAGGTTCCAGTAGTCGTTCGCGTCGATTATGGTCTGAAGCCGCTCCATCTCGGCGGCGGCCTTCGGATCATCGAGCTCGCAGCACAGGTCCTCGTAGCGCGTGACCATTGCCTGCGCGTCAGCGACCCCCTCCATGACGGTCTCAAGGACGGTCTTGGAGTCGTCGAGCTCCGGCTCCTGCGGAAGGTAGCCGACCTTGGTGCCCTTGGCGACCTGAACGGTGCCCATGAGCTCGGTGTCAAGTCCGGCGAGGATCTTCAGGAGCGAGGACTTTCCCGCGCCGTTCGCGCCGATCACGCCGATGTGCGCACCGTAGAAAAAGGAGAGGTTGACGTCCTTGAGAATGGTCTTCGTTCCGACCTGCTTCGTGACGTCTATTAGACTGAACTGATATTCACCTGCCATGGTATTTTTACTTGCCTTAGACTTCGACCTTCTTGTAGCGCGGGACAAGCGCCTTCATGATGCACCAGCCGACCATGTAGGCGACCGCGCAGTAGGTAAACACGATCATATAGCCGGCAGGCTTGCCGCTGAATCCGCAGAAGGCGAACGCATCGCCCTTCTCGGCCGCGAACGTGAACAGCTTGCCCGACGACTTGTTGATGATGAAGCTGCCGCAGCCCGCCGCGAACTGGGCGATGCCGGTCAGCGTGCCGATCGTGGACTTCGGGAACATGTCGCCCACAACGGAATACATGTTGGCGCTCCAGGCCTGGTGCCCGGCGCATGCGAAGCCGATGAGTATCGCCGGCCACCACGCGGAATAGGCTCCGAGCGGCTGCGCGCCGAGCGCGAGAAGCGGGAAGAGCGCGAAAATGAACATCGACAGCATGCGGCCCTCGTATGGGTTCATGCCGCGCCTGTCAACCATGTAAGTCGGAATCTTGCAGAGGAAGATCGAAACGAAGGTGACTATCGCGTACAGCGTGAAGATGAGCGCCATGCCCATGCCGTCCGAGCTCTTGTAGCCGAACTGGTCGGAAAGATAGCCAGGCGTCCAGAAGAGGAAGAACCACCACACGCCGTCGGTGAGAAGACGTCCGAAAATGAGCGCCCATGTCTGACGGAACGTAAACGCCTTGAAAATGCTGACGCCCTTGCCCTCCGCCTCAGGCGCGGCAGCGGGGCTGTCCTTGGACTGCTCCGCCTCGTCCTGGTTAATGTACGCGAGCTCCGCCTCATTGACGCGGCTGGACTCCGACGGCTTCTTGTAGAGCCACATCCAAAAGCCCATCCAAACGAATCCGAGCGCGCCGATTATGATGAACGACATCTCCCATCCGCACCACTTGGCGATGAGCGGGATGGAAAGCGGCGCCGCAAGCGCGCCGACGGAGGATCCCGCGTTGAAGATGGAAGTCGCGAATGCGCGGTCCTTCTTCGGGAAGTACTCCGCCGTCACCTTGATCGCAGCAGGGAAGTTGCCCGCCTCGCCAAGCGCAAGGACCGAGCGGCACGCAAGGAAGAGCCAGACGGATACGGTTATGCCGAACATCCCCGTGAAGCCGACCGCGCTGAGAGCCGAGTTGCCGAATCCGCAGCCAGCGTGCAGGCAGGCTCCGAGCGACCAGACGAAGATCGCCCAGAGGTATCCCTTGCGCGTCCCGAGCCTGTCGATGAACTTGCCGGCAAACAGATTGCAGATGGCGTAGATGATGGAGAAGACTCCGGTTATCGTGCCGTAGTCGTTGTCCGTCCAGCCGAAGACGGGGGCGATGAAGTCCTTGTACGTCAGGGACAGCACCTGCCGGTCCATGTAGTTGACGGTCGTCGCGAAAAACAGCAGCGAACAGATTATCCAGCGGAAATTAGTCTTCTTCATCATCTTGGCCCTTGATTATAGTTACTTACGAAGCTCCTTCGCGAGCTTGGCGGCGTCGGAAGCGAGCTTCTCGATAGCCGCCCAGTCGCCGGCCTTGATCGCGTCCTTCGGCGCAATCCACGTTCCGCCGCAGCAGATGATCTCCGGGACGGCGAGGTAGTCGCCTACGTTGGAGAGCTTCACGCCGCCCGTGGGCATGAACTTCACGCCCGTCCAGCGGAAGGCGCCGAGGAGGTCCTTGATGTACTTTACTCCGCCGGCGGACTCCGCGGGGAAGAACTTCACCATCTTGCAGCCGAGCGCGAGGGCCTGGCTGAGTTCGGACGCCGTGGCGACGCCGGGGCAGAACGGAACGCCGAGCTCGTTCGCGGCCTTCACGATCGCAGGGTCGAATCCAGGGGCGACGCACGCCTCCGCGCCGGCCTCCTTCGCGGCGACGAGCTGCTTCAGCGTAAGGACCGTTCCGGCGATAAGAATCGCGCCGGGAACCTCGGCCTTGATCTTCGCGATCGCCTCGGCAGCGCACGAGGTGCGGAACGTCACTTCGAGGACAGGAAGCCCGCCCTTCACAAGCGCGTTCGCGAGGGGAACGGCCTTTTCGATGTCTTCAATTACGATGACGGGGATGATTCCCGCGTCGCCGAGCGTCTTTATCATGTCCATAATATTTAGTCGCTAGTTTCTAGTTGCTAGTTGTTAGTTGGCAAAGACAGGTGACTGTTACCTGTCGACGCGAGCACTGCCGCCTCCGACGAGCTTCTCGACATCGGCCTTAGTGGCCATCGAGGTGTCGCCGGGAGTCGTCATCGCGAGCGCACCGTGCGCCGCGCCGTAGTTCACGGCCTTCTCGGCGTCGTCGAACGTCATGAAGCCGTAGATGAGACCGGAAGCAAAGGAGTCGCCTCCTCCGACGCGGTCGTAGATCTCGAGTCCGGGACGCTGGATGGACTGCTTGAGCTCGCCCTTGTACCAGCATATCGCGGACCAGTCGTTGATGGTGGCGGACTTCACGCTGCGGAGCGTCGTCGCCACGGCCTTGAAGTTGGGGTAGATCGAAACGGCCTTCTCGATCATCTTGCGGAAGCCGTCGATCGGGAGCGTCGTGAGGTTCTTGTCAACGCCTTCGACCTCGATGCCGAGGGCCGCGGTGAAGTCCTCCTCGTTGCCGATCATGACGTCGACGTACTTCGCGATCTCCTTGTTTACAGCCTGGGCCTTGGCGTTGCCGCCGATGGACTTCCAGAGGCTTGCGCGGAAGTTGAGGTCGTAGGAAGTGACGGTCCCGTACTTCTTTGCGGCCTTGAGCGCCTCGATCACGACCTCGGCGGTCGTCTCGGACAGCGCCGCGTAGATTCCGCCCGTGTGGAACCAGCGTACGCCTTCCTTGCCGAAGAGCTGATCCCAGTCGATGTCGCCTGGCTTGAGCTGGCTGACGGCCGTGAGGCCGCGGTCGGCGCAGGAGCGGGCTCCGCGGCATCCGTAGCCGCGCTCGACGAAGTTGAGCCCGTTGCGGACCGTGCGCCCGATGCCGTCGTATGGCACCCACTTGACGTGCGAGACGTCTACGCCGCCCTGAAGCATGAAGTCCTCGACGAGACGCCCGACGGGATTGTCTGCAAACGCGGTGACGGCGGTCGTCTTGAGGCCGAAGCAACGACGGAGTCCGCGCACGACGTTGTATTCGCCGCCTCCTTCCCACGCCCTGAACTCGCGGGCGGTGTGGATACGCCCGTCGCCCGGATCGAGCCTGAGCATTATTTCTCCGAGGGACGCCGCGTCCCACATGCAGGAACCGGCGGGCTTTACATTAAGACCTTCCATTTTGACTCCTATTTTGAATATCTGAAAAGGCTACTTGCCAATTGCCTTATATTTTACCACAAAACCGACTTGCCAGGCCATACCCTAAAAGGTAGTTTTTTGGTATAATAACTTTGTAAGAGGAAATCAATGAGGAGCAGAAAAAGAGGAGCAGAAAAATGATAAGCTCGACAAAAGCCGTCCGCCCAGCGCTTTTCTCGGTGTTGGTCGCGGCAGTCACCCAAGTGCTGGCCTACACTGAAAACGTAAACGGCATAGAATGGACATACCACGTCGAGAACGGCGCGGCGATCGTCGGCGACCGCGAACTGCGGAACGACGGGTTCGGCGACTATTATGCAGCCGTCAGCGCCGTTCCGGAGGACACGTCCGGCGCTGTCAAGGTTCCGACGCGTCTAGGCGGATGCCCGGTCCGCGGCATCGGCGAGAGCGCATTCGATGATTGCGCCTTGATTACGTCGATTACCATCCCAAACGGCGTAACCGAAATCGGGGACTTTGCGTTCGCCTGGTGCGAGAAGCTCGCCAAAGTGGTGATTCCGGCAAGTGTTACGGGAATCGGGGAGAATGCGTTCACGGAGTGCGTCAGCCTGACTTCGATCTCCCTCGACTCTGGAAACAAGTCGTTCGTCTACTCCGGATCCATGCTTCTTTCTAAGAACAAGAAAAGGCTGTTCACGGTCTCGCGCGCAGCGAAGACGCTTGCGATTCCGAACGGAGTGGCGACGCTTCCGCAGGGACTTATGGCAGGCTGCAGGAAGCTCACTAGCGTCACGCTTCCCGCCAGCGTCGTAGAGACAGCCGACGGATGGGCTGACGCGTTCGGATACGACACCTGCACAAGCCTGAAGACAATCACGGTGGACCCCAAGAACCCAGCCGTCAAATCGGTGAACAACCTGCTCATCGACAAGGAAGACAATTCCATAGCGTACGCGCCCGCGGGACTTACCGCCATAACGATCCCCGCCAGCGTCCGCGACGTTGATCTCTACACCGCGGCAAAGTGCACCAAAGTGACGGTGGACTCGAAAAACCCGTACTTCAAGTCATCTGGCGGCTGCGTTCTTTCCAAGGACGGCAAGACGTTCCTCTACGCGCCTCCCGCGCTTAAGGCGGTGACCGTGCCGTCGGGAGTCAAGACTATCGCCTCGTGGTCTTTTACCGACGGTCGCGCAGAATCCGTCACTATTCCCGCAACCGTCACTCAAATCGGCGACGAAGAGAACGGATGCGCCTCCTCGGCGCGCGTATTCAGCAACAAGACAAAGTCGATAACCTTCCTGGGGAATCCGCCGGTCGAGCTCTGGAAGTCGCCGCTTTCCGACTACACCGGGGAAATCCGCGTTTCCGTGTATTCCGTGGAGGCATGGCGCGACTTCTTCTTCAATGCAGCCCCGTTCCTGTACGGCAATGTCGTGGGCGGAATCCCCGGAGAGCCGACGTTCAAATACGTTTCCCGCGAAATTTACAACTGGGGAGATGCCGAAGACGGCGAATTTGAGCCTGACTACGGCGAGGGAATCGTTATCACCGGCGGAAGCAACATAAAAGGCGCGGCGACGATTCCCGAGCGAATCGACGGATACACGGTGACCGGAATCGGACGCGGCGCGTTCAAGAAGAACACGAAGATCACGTCTGTCTCGATCCCAGAGTCCGTCAACAAGATCGGCTACAACGCGTTCGGCGGCTGCACGGCTCTGAATTCCGTCACAATTGTAGCCGGCGAAAGCGTCGACATGGGCAAATTCTCGTTCAGCGGATGCTCGGGCCTCGCGAAGAACGGGTTTGTCGTCGTAAACGGCGTTCTATACCACTACACCGGCAAAGGCGGAGCCATCACGATTCCCTCAAGCGTGCGCATCATCGACGACGAGGTTTTCCGCAACAACAAGACGATTACGTCCGTAAACATCCCGGGGTCTGTCAGAATAGTCCGCGACGAGGCGTTTGAAAACTGCGCAAAGCTCACCCGCGCCACCTTTTCCGAAGGCTGCGAACAGCTCGGAGACTTCGTCTTCTTGGGATGTCCGCTCGCACGACTCAACGTGCCGTCGACCGCATCCGGATATGAGTGGGACTGGGAGACCGTCGTCGGGTACAGCCGCAAGCTCAAGAGCCTGACCATATCGGACATGGAGACCATGTCGTGGATTTCCGGCAGATTGACTTCCGGCGCGAAGCTGAATGCGGAATACACCGCCACGTTCAATCTCTGCGGCGGGTCGATGGACGAACCGGAAGAAATTCAGGTTCCGTATCTGGACGCGATATGGTCCGCGTTCCCAAGCGGGCTCCCCGTACCGGCGCGGAAGGGCTACGATTTCCTCGGATGGTACACGGCGAAGGCAAAGGGGTCTAAAATCGGCGTGAACACGACCGTGTCGAAGGACGTCACATACTACGCCCAGTGGAAGCCGAAGAAGTACAAAATCACCGTCAAGGCGACGGCTGGCGGCAAGGCGGCGAAATCCGGCTCGTACGACTGCGGCTCGACCGTCAAGTTCACGCCGACGCCGAACAAGGGCTACGTATTCGTCAGGTGGGACAGCTCCGAGCTGTCCGAGATTAACGAACCAGGGTACGAAATGCTCTGGACCAATTACGCGAAGCAGCGCCGAGCAGCGCCGCTCTCGCTCAAGATCCCGCCGGGGAACCTCACGCTTACAGCGGTGTTCGCAAAGTCGAGCTCGGACTCCGCCGCGCCTTCGGTCTCGCTTGGATCCGACATACAGTCGTGGCTTATCGAGGAAGAGCCAGACCTCGAAATCCCCGTCTGGGTGACGGGCTCGCTCTCGTTCGCCACCCTCAAGACCGCGAACCTCCCCGCCGGCATCGGGCTGCAACTTGTCGAGGACAACGAGGAATACGGCACGCATTATGTCCTCAAGGTAACGGACAAATCGAAGCTTAAGCCTGGTTCGTGGAACGTAAAGCTCAGCGCGACGAACCGCTCGGGGAAAAAGTCGAACACCGTGAAGCTCGTCATAGTCGCCCCGAACAAGACCGACGCGGTGGACAGGGGCGCCGTGGAAGGACTTGAAACGGCGACGTTCGATCCCTACGAATTCGAAGGCGGCATAAAGGAGTCCTTCACCTTCGACGACCTGGGCATAAGCGCGATCAACGGATGGAAGCTCTCCAAGGTCACTGGACTGCCCTCGGGATGGACATACGCAAACGGCAGGGTTTCCGGCATCGCCGCGCCCGGAACGTACACCGTGTTCTTCACGTTCGCAAAGGGCAAGTCCACAACGCAGGCGTCCGCGACGTTTGTGGTCGACCCGCTTCCGGAGGAAGTAACGGGATCATACTACGGATCGGCCGTTTTGGTCGACCCAACGTGGGATGACGACCTGGTCATCGGACGCATCACGGTTACCGTCTCCTCGGCCGGCAAGGTCAGCCTTTCGTTCACAGACCCGACAATAAACACAAAGTTCGCATTCATAGGGAACGGACTGAAGGAAATCGACGGCGGATACGCCACAAAGGTCAGCGGGAAGGTCAACAAGAAGACAGTCTCCTTCGATGTGTATCTTACGGACGACCGAGGCGCGTCGTTCAGCTTCAGCGTCGGCAAGAAATCATACTATTCGTTCAACTGCTACCATGCGGTCGGCTCCGAGGAACCTGCTGTCGCAGGGCTGGAAGGAGAGACCATTGTCGACGACAGCATGACCTACGTGTTCGGAAAGAACGGCAGCGTGATTGTCAAGGGCGAGTTTATCCATCCGATATCAAATAAGAAATACAAGGCATCCGCCTCCGCTCAAGTCGTCCGCGACGCGAACTCTGGCAAGCTGTATCTGCCGATCTTCATTCAATACGGCGGAGGCAACGCCGACTGCATCTGCAACGAAATACGGCCCCAGTGGCAGGACAACGCCTGGTCGTACTCGATATACTGGACTTCCCCCGGCCTTTACGGACCTTGACGCCGAATACGCCTAGCGGCGGACCATGCACGTCTCAGGAGAGGCGACAATGCCGTGGCACGCGGCAATCGCGACTCCGTAGTTGACGATTGGAACGCCCGCCGCGACGCACTGCGCTATGCGGTCCTGCACCACGCGGCGCGCGAGCATGCAGCCTCCGCAGTGGACGACGGCCGCATACGGCGAGAGGTCGGACGGAAACGCGCCGCCCGAAGTCCATTCGAAGACGAGTCCGTCACACTTCGCGAACTGCGAAATCCACCTGGGGAGCTTGACCGTCCCGATGTCGCCGCACTGCCTGCGATGCGTGCAGCCTTCCGAAATCAGAACGCGGTCTCCGTCCTTGAGCGACGCAAGGGCGGAAACGCCGCTGCAGAAGACGCGCAGATCGCCTTTTGCGCGCGCGAAGACGATGGAGAAAGACGTAAGGGGGATTTCGGGAGGCACGACCTTCGAGACGACGCCAAAAGCCTGCGAATCGGTGACGACGAACTTGACGGACTTCAGTTTCGGCAGTGTTTCGGCAAGCTCCGTCTCGCGGCAGACCACGGCTGTCGCGCCGGCGTCCAGAAGCTCGCGCACGACTTGCTGCTGCGGAAGGATAAGACGGCCCTTCGGCGCGGCGGAGTCAATCGGACACACACACACAACGACATCGCCCTTTTCGACAAGATCCGAGACAAGGGGATGGGGCTTGTCGATCTCGGAGCCAAGCGACGCGATACGGGACTTCAGGTCTTCGACAGAATCGCCCCTCTTGAAGTCCAGAACGACGACATTGCGTCTTTTGCACTCTTCAAGAAATTTGCGGCGGCATTCGCGCCCGCGTTCGGAAGCTTCGTCCGCGCCCGACACGACCCAGACAGCCACATCGGCCGTGGCGAGAACTCCAAGCGTCTTTTCCACGCGCTGGCGGCCGAGTTCGCCTTCGTCGTCGTCGAGACCGGCCGTGTCGGTCAGCAGGCAAGGACCGAGCGGCAGTATCTCCATAGCCTTGGAGACCGGGTCCGTAGTGGTCCCTGGCCGTTCGTTTACGATTGCGATGCTCTGTCCCGTAAGCGCGTTGACAAGCGTCGACTTGCCTGCATTCCGAAGTCCGAAGAACGCTATGTGCGTCCTGTCGCCTTTGGGTGTCTCGTTCAAACCGGCCATTGCATACCTCCGTTCTGTTTTCAGCAAATGAGATCGCCGAGGACTTCCTCAAAGGCGAGTCCGTCGCGCACCGGTATATCCATCTCCACCGAACGACGCACGGCGCGTGCGACGAAAGAGCCCGCCTTGACGACGGACTCGTCGAACGGCACTCCGTTCACCGCATCGCCGAGAATCACGGAGGAAAATACGTCGCCCGTCCCGCTGCGGTCCTCGCCGATCTTGGGCTCCGCATGAAGGTGCGGCGCCTTGCCGTGCTCGTACACGAAATTGACTATGTCGCCGTTGCGCTGGAGTCCTGTTATTGCGACCTTGGCGCCGTTCGGCTCGGAAAGCGAGCGTGCAAGATGTTCCAGCCCGCTGTCGGAAATCCCGGGATCGTACTCCGTCCCTGCGAGAACGCAGGCCTCGGTAAGGTTCGGCGTGAGGATGTCGGCAACTGCGAGGAATCTGCGCATCGATTCAGCGAGCTCCCTGCTGTATGTTGAATAAAGGCGGCCGTAGTCGCCCATCACCGGGTCTATGGCGACAATAGTGCCTTCGTCGCGGAAGGCGTCGAGAAACCGGAAGACGAAGTCGATCTGCGCCTTGGAGCCGAGAAAGCCGGTCTGGACAGCGTCGAAGCGGAGCCCGATTTTCTTCCACTCGCGGATATAGTCGTCCATGTGGTCGGTGTAGTCCGTCCATGAAAAGGACGGGTAGCCCGTGTGGTTTGTGAAAATTGCGGTGGGAACCGGACAGCACTGCACCTTCATTGCGGAGAGGATCGGAATCGTCACTGCAAGCGAGCAGCGTCCGAAACTCGAGAAGTCATTTACGACGGCGGCTTTCTTTTGCATAGGTGGTCAAATGTGAATGTGGTAAAAATGGTTCAAAACGTTGCGAGCGACAATGTACAGCGGAACGCTTGCGGCAAGGGAGTAGAAAAAGACCGCATTTCGGCGCAGCCTCGGCACGCAGTACCATATCAGCCATACGGGGCACACGACAAACGCGTACGCGTTAAGGAAGAAAGCCGTCTTGAAGTGTCCGTTCAGGACCGCATGCAGGGCGCGTTGAATGCCGCACCCAGCACATTCAAGCCCGGTGAGCCTGCGCCAAAGGCAGCCGGGGAAGAAGGAATTGCCGTCAGGATCGAAGTTCCTGTAGAGAAAAAGCAAAAACAATACGCCAAGCGCAACCAGCGGCCGCAACGGCCACTTTAATGCGCCTGGCGTATTCATCACTCACTTACTTGCGTGTTGGCTGTCAGCGGGACAAAAGCGTACCGTCGCCGCGCCTGTACTGGCCAATGAGAATCAAGATGAAATCGACCAGAGCCCAGATCCAGCCCGCTCCGCATCCGAAAAGCGTAAGGCAGAGCTGCGCAATGCCGATTCCCGTCTTCTTTTGGTAGAAGCTATGCACTCCAAAACCTCCAAGGAAGAAGCAAAGGAGCATAGTTATCAGCCACTCATTGTTTTCATTTTCGGACATATTAAAACACCTCAATTCGTAAATTATGGATCAACTATAGCACTTATCTGCGTAAGCCAGCGCCTAGCCGATCATTCCGCCGTTGACGGATATGATCTGCCCGGTGACATATGCCGAATCATCGCCTGCGAGCCATTCCACGGCCTTTGCGATGTCCTCGACGGAACCGAAGCGCTTGAGCGGAATCGTGTCCATATACGCCTTGCGCACATCCTCGGGGAGGACATCCGTCATCTTCGACTGGATGAAGCCGGGCGCGACGGCGTTGCAGCGGATATTGCGCGAGCCGAGTTCCTTGGCCGTCGTCTTGGTAAGCGCGATCACGCCACCCTTCGACGCGGTGTAGTTCGCCTGGCCGGCGTTGCCCATAATTCCGACGACGGACGCGATGTTGATGATCGAGCCACCGAGCTGCGTGCCATCCGCGGCCTTGTTCTTCATCATCGGACGCGCCACTGCACGCGTGAAGAGGAAAGTGCCCTTGAGATTGACGTTCAGCACCGCATCCCAGTCGTCGTCGCTCATGCGCATCAGGAGTCCGTCCTTCGTGATGCCGGCGTTGTTGACCATGATGTCGATCTTGCCGAAATCTGCAATCACCGACTTGACGCAGGCGTCGACCTCAGCCGAAACCGCGACGTTTACGCCGTATCCCTTCGCCTTGACGCCAAGCGCTTCAAGCGCCTTGACCGTTTCGTCGCACCACTCCGCCTTGAGGTCGCAGATCGCGACGTCCGCTCCGGCCGTTGCCAGCCTCTTTGCAATCGCCGCGCCGATTCCACGCGCAGCGCCGGTCACTATCGCGACCTTGCCCTTGAGATTGTTCATTATGATATTCCTTTGTTGTCAAATCTTCAGCCAAGCGCGGCCACGGTTGCGTCGAGGCTCGCGAGGTCGCCGACGTTCAGCGTCGCAAGCGATGCGTCGATCTTCTTGATGAGGCCGGAAAGCACCTTGCCCGGGCCGAACTCGACGAAGGTCGTGCATCCAAGCGACTTGGCGCACTCGACGTCCGCCGCCCAGTTCGTAGTACCCGTCACCTGCTCGAGCATAGCCGCCTTGATCGCCGAAGGATCGGACGAGTGCGGCTTGCCGGTCACGTTGGAAAGAACCGGAAACTTGGGAGCGGAGAAAGCGACGCCATCGATGACGGGCGCAAGCTTTTCGCGCGCAGGCGCCATGAACGGGGAGTGGAACGCGCCCGCGGTCGCGAGCGGGATAGCGCGCTTGACTCCAAGTTCCTTCGCAGCGGCGACAGCAGCCGCAACGGCATCCTTCGACCCTGAAAGGACCTGCTGCGCCGCGGAATTGATGTTGGCCACGGTGCAGCCCGACTTCTCGCATACCTGCGCAAGCTGGTCGGGCGACGCGCCAACGATCGCAACCATGCCGGACGGCACTGCCTCGCAGGCCTCCTGCATGAAGCGCCCGCGCGCTTCGAGAATCTTCAGCGTCGCGCCAAAGTCAAGGACCCCGGCCGCGCAGAGCGCACCCCACTCGCCGAGCGAAAGTCCAGCAGCGCAGGCGAACTCGGTCGGGCGCCTCTTCTGGAGCGCGCGGAAGGCCGCATAGCTCGTGACGAAGATGGCGGGTTGGCAAACATTGGATTTCGTAAGCTCCTCGGCCGGTCCCTCAAAGCAAATCTTCGCAAGATCAAATCCAAGGATCTTGTTGGCCTCCTCGAAGAGGGCCTTCGCCTCGGCATCTGCTTCGGCGAAGTCCCTACCCATGCCAGGCACCTGTGCACCCTGGCCAGCAAACACGCAGCAATTCATGACTGGTTCGTTCTCTTTCTCAGAAGTTCGCGTTAACTATGCACATGATGGGCATCGCGCCCTTCTGTATTATGTTCAAGACACCGATCTGCACGCCCTCGAACGACTCGGCCGCATTGAACACGCCAAGCTGAAGGCCCTCGCCCGCGAAGCTGACGTTGACGACGCCGATCTGCGCACCGCTGCTGCGGACCGCATAGTTGATCAGGCCGATGGAGGCACCGTTGAATTCGTTGACGTCCGAGTTTACGAGGCCGATCTGCCCGCCGTAGCTGATGCCCCTGTTCCAGTTCAAAGCGCCGAACTGGAGGCCGTAGAACGGCCCGTTCTGGTTCACAAAGGCAAGCTGAACGCCGCGCATCTCGTTGTAGACGTAGTTTACAACCGAGGCAAGCTGGACGCCGTAGACGCTGCTAAGCGAGGAGTTGGCCAGGGCACCCAGCTGGACGCCGTAGGCATTGCCGTCATTCCAGTTGACTCCGTTAAGCGCGACACCCCAGAAATCCTTGCGCGTGCGGCCGACGAGACCAAGGTCGATGCCGTAAAGCTCGTAGCTGTCCCCATAGAAGAGGTCAAGCCTAACGCCTCCAACGATCCACGACGCCGGCGGCAGCTGGATCGGGGACGCGATACCGATCTCAAGTGGCGTGTACCAATGCGATTCGGGAGCTATGGCCTCCTGCGCGAAGGCGGAAGACGAAAGGATCAGCGCCGTCGAGACGGCATACATGAGTTTCTTCATACTTAGTCACTCCTATGTTTCTGGTGTGCATAGCGGAACCACTCCGCACTGCAAGTTAATATTGTCTCAAATCGGGGACGAAATTTCAAGTGCCTAAACGTTTTTACGGTCGCAAAGGGCCGAAACGAACAGCGCCTTGATGGTGTGCATTCGGTTCTCGGACTCGTCGAAGACCTTGGAATACTTCGATTCGAACACCTCGTCCGTCACCTCCAGCGCGCCCGACTCCTTCGTTACCTCGGTGTTGAAGTCGTGGAACGCGGGCAGACAGTGCAGAAACATGAGCTTTCCGTCGATGTTGCCGGTCGCCCGCATGAGGTCCATGTTGATCTGGTACGGACGCAGCATCTTGATACGCTCCGCCGTCTTGGCCTCCTCGCCCATGGACACCCAAACATCCGTATACAGCACGTTCGCGCCCTTCACGCCCTTGACCGGATCGTCGAAGACGCGCACGTCCACTCCATTGCGACGCGCGACTTCCTCGGCCTCCGCGAGGATCGCCTCGTCGGGCCAGAGCTCCTTCGGCGTGCAGCAGACATAGCGAACACCGGCCTTGGCGCAGCCCATCATGAGCGAATTCGCGACATTGTTGCGACCATCGCCAACGTATGCGACCGTGCAGTCCCTGAGGTCCCCGAACGTCTCCTTGATCGTTAGGAGGTCTGCAAGTATCTGGGTAGGATGGTAGTCGTCGGTAAGTCCGTTCCACACGGGCACGCCAGAGTACTTCGCGAGGTCCTCGCAGGTCTTCTGCGCAAAGCCGCGGAAGAGTATGCCGTCGTATATGCGCCCGAGAACGCGCGCGGTGTCCTTGACCGACTCCTTCTTCCCGAAGTGGATGTCAGGACGCGTAAGGTACTCCGCGCCGCCGCCTTCGTCGCGCGCCGCGATGATGGACGAGTTGCGCGTCCTTGTCGAAGACTTCTCGAAGATGAGCGCGATGTTCTTGCGGTGCAAAAGGTCGCCGCGCACTCCAGCGCGGCGACGAGCCTTGAGCTGCCCGGCCAGATCGACAAGATCCAGCATCTCCTCGTCGGTGAACGAGGTCAGGCGCATAAGCGAGCGGCCGCGCAGGCTATCCATCCATGTAAGCATTTTTAGCATTCCTTTCCGTGAAAAGGAATATTATACCATAAATTGCGCACATTTGGCGGCCGCCGCAAAACTACGCTCAGAACGCTCAGAACGAGACCGTCAGGGCCAGGCCGCCGACGATGTTCCACGAATGGTCGCAGCTCTTGCCCCATTCCGCGTTGTAGGCACGCGCGGCATCGCGCATGTTGGAGTCGAACAGGTAGTCGCTGTAGGCAAGGTATGCGCCGAGCGAGACGTTCTCGCAGATTGCCCACTCGAACTCTCCCTTGATCGTCGTGTCCATCACGCCGCCGTGGTTGAAGCCGTCGGACGAGTCGGCGAAGTATCCCTTCGTGCGCAGGCTGTTGCCGAAGCCCTGTCCTACGGACGGCTTGAACGTCAGCACCGCCTCGTCACCCTCGCCGATCAGGTCGAAGGTATGGCCGATCTCGAAGTTCACGTACGTTCCGTCGTCCGCCATCAGGTCTCTCTCGATCGCGAGGACCGGCTCGAACCAGAGGTCGCCGAGGGACAGCTCGAGGTTGAGGTACTGGGTGTCAGGGCATCCGTCGCCCGTGTTGCGGTCGGTCGGGATGTACTCGTAGATGTAGTTGAAGTCAACTCCCAGCGCTCCCAAAGTCTCGCCGAGGTCGAACTCGTGGGCAACGCCGACGATGGCGTCAAGCGTCGTGTACTTGCCTGCGCGGTTTCCGTAGCCGCCGCGCTTGCCGTTGCCCTTCGTCACGTCGTAGATCGCCTCGACCGATCCGTAGACCCAGTCGAAGAACGTGACCTTCGCGCTCGGCGTGAGAATCGGATCCTTGCCGTCAATGACGCCGTACGTCATGTACTTCGAGTCGAAGGACAGTCCGAATTCGGCGGCTATCGGCGACTCGGACTCGAATTCGCCCTTTTCAGCCTCGGTTACCTCATCGGCCACAACCGACGACGCAGCGCATCCAATGAAGGCCGCTGCACATGCCATGTTTATGATTTTCATTCTTTTTCCTTTTTGTTTTGTTACGCTAATTTATTTAGTTGCATCTAACTTAGACTATGCAATTCTAGGGCGCTTGCTTGCGCACCTGGAGTTCAGTCGCCACAGCAGTCGCAGCAGGAACAGCCGCCCTTGCCGGAGCACATCTTGCGCGACCCGCCGCATTCGCACGGCGCGCCCTTCTTCAGCACCCTCCTCACGGCGAGCGTGAAGAGGATGCCGATCACTACGAGCACCACTATGGAAGCTGCATTCATTTCAAGCCTCAACTTTCTTGCCAGGCCTGAACACAGCCCACAGGCAGAACATGTCGACGAGGATCGCGATCGCGGTCCAGACGCCGAAGCCGCAGCCCATCACGAGCATGCCGAGCTGGTAGATCGACAGCGCGAGCGTGTAGCCGACGAACAGCTGGAAGCCCACGGCGAGCCAGCCCCAGGCCTTAGAGCCCATCTCGCGGAACGTGACGGCGATCGCAACCATGCACGGCGGGATGAACAGGTTGAATACCATGAAGGACATCGCGATGAGCTTAGCGACCGCGCCCTTCGAGGCTTCCGGCACGCACGCCGGGACGAACGACGCAAAGAGGTTCGTAACGTGCGCCGCGGTGGAAGCGCCCTCCATGTTCGCAGCGACGAGTCCGAGCGTCGCAGTGGCCTGCTCCTTCGCGATTTCGGCCGAGACGGACGCCGCTGCGCCCTGCCACGTTCCGAACCCGAGAGGCGCGAGAAGCCACGCGATCCATCCACCCATTGTCGCAAGCATCGACTGGTCGATTCCCTCCTCGCCCACGAGGTTGAAGCGGAAGTCGAAGTTCATGATGAACCAGAGGAACACGCACGCAGGGAAGATGATGAGCCCTGCCTTTAGGATGTAGCCCTTGAGGCGGATCCACGTGTGGCGCCAGATGCCGGTGATCGTCGGCATGTGGTACGCGGGTAGCTCCATGACGAACGGAGCCGCCTCGCCGGCGAACGCCTTGGACTTCTTGAGCGCGATGCCGCCCATCACAATGATCGCAATGCCGATTACGTCCATGAGAGGCGCGACATACCACATGTCCCTGAAGAACAGCGCCGCGAACATCGCGATGATGACCGTCTTCGCACCGCACGGGATGAACGTCGCGAGGATCACCGTCATGCGGTGGTCGCGTTCGTTCTCGATCGTGCGCGCAGCCATGACGGCGGGCACTCCGCAGCCCTTGCCGACTATCATCGGAATGAACGACTTGCCGGAGAGGCCGAACTTGCGGAAGAGTCGGTCCATGATGAACGCCACTCGCGCCATGTATCCGCAGTCTTCAAGGAACGCGAGGAAGAGGAACACCACGAAGATGACCGGGACGAACCCGAGCACCGTCGCGACGCCCCCCCACGCGCCGTCGTTGACGAGAGATGCCACCGTCTCGCTGACACCCATCTTCTCGAGCCCCGCGCCGATAAGCGCACCGATGCCGGGAACCCACACGCCGAACTGCGACGGATCGGGCTCCTCGACCTCCTTGGCGGCGTTGTACGCGGCTTCGTCGATATCCCACTCCTCGGATATCTCGCCCGTCTCCTCGTCCTCGACGGACGCCTTCTTCTCGCCGGCCTCCCATGCCTTAACGGTCGCCTCGGCCTTCGCGAACTCCTCGGACGCCGTCTCGTAGTCCTTTCCGTCGACCTCGTGCGTCGTGAACGGCAGGTGCCATCCGTCGCCGAGGAATCCGTCGTTCGCCCAGTCCGTGAGGATGGTTCCCGGACCGCCGTCGGCGACCGCGAGCCACCACATCACGCAGAGCGAGAGGATGAAGATCGGAAGCGCAAGGATGCGATTCGTGACAATGCGGTCAATCCTGTCCGAAAGCGTCGCCTTGTTCTTCCTGATCTCGCTCTTCGTGAGAGCCTTGGACATGAGGCCCTGGATGAACTCGTAGCGCTGGTTGGTGATGATGGACTCAGAGTCGTCGTCAAGCTCCTTCTCGCAGTCGCGTATGTGCTCCTCGATGTGCTTCATCTCGCCGACGCCGATCTCGAGCTTCTTGATTATCTCGCGGTCGCGCTCGAATATCTTGATCGCGTACCAGCGAATGGACCTTGCGGGCACCTTGCCCTGGATGGACTCCTCGATGTGCGCAATCGCATGCTCGACGGAGCCTGAGAAGACATGAGGGACGTCGGGCAGCTTGCCAGGTCCCTTCTCGGAAACATCGCGCCGCGCCATCTCTACGGCCTTCTTCGCCGCCTCGATTCCGCCCTCGCCCTTGAGAGCGCTGATGCCGACGACCTCGCAGCGGAGCGCCTTCGCGATCTTATCGAAGTCGATTTTGTCGCCGTTCCTCTTCACGACGTCCATCATGTTGACGGCCATCACCATCGGGAGCCCCAGCTCTGCAAGCTGCGTGGACAAATAGAGGTTGCGCTCGATGTTCGTTCCGTCGACGATGTTGAGTATGGCGTCCGGATTCTCCTCTACGAGAAACTTGCGCGACACCTTCTCCTCAAGTGAGTAGGGCGAGAGCGAATAGATTCCGGGAAGGTCCTGCACGACGACGTTTTTGTCGCCCTTGAGGATTCCGTCCTTCTTCTCCACCGTGACGCCAGGCCAGTTGCCGACATACTGGTCGGACCCAGTCAGGTCGTTGAACAGCGTCGTCTTGCCGGAATTCGGGTTGCCCGCGAGGGCGATCTTAATATTAGCCATAACTAATAGCCTCCGCAAAAAAAATCAGGCGACTTCTATCTTGCCCGCCTCGTCCTTGCGCAGCGAGAGTTCGTAGCCACGCACCGTTATCTCTATCGGGTCTCCGAGCGGCGCGATCTTGCGAACGGTCACCTCGGTGCCCTTGGTGAGCCCCATGTCCATTATGCGGCGCTTGACGGCGCCCTCTCCGTTGAGACGTACGATCTTCGCCGTCTTGCCGATTTCTAGTTCGTTGAGTGTCATTTTGTTCCTCCGTATGCAGAAAATTCAGACGGCCTCGACGTGTATGCGCCGCGCGAGGTCCTCGTTGATGGCTAGCCGGCTGTCGTGTACGCCAATGATCATGCTGCCGTTCGCCACCTGATACACGGTCACGATCGTGCCCGCGACCACGCCCAGCGAGCCAAGATGCTTCTTGACCGTATCCGCGCCGGACACGCTTAAAACCCGGGCTTTCTCGCCCGCCTTCATCATTGCCAATGGCATTTTCTAGCCTCTCAATTAACCTTTTGTCACTTAGATGTAGCAAAGTTTACCATAACTAAGTCGCGTTGTCAATAGGGCTGAGGTGCAAAATATGATATAATATGCGGCATTATGTTCATCAAGATATTCCTGTCGGTGTTGTTCCTCGCCATAATGGTCGGCGTCGGGATATACAGTCGCAAGCATTCGAACTCCATAGACGGATTCGTCCTCGGAGGGCGCAGCGTCGGCCCCTGGCTGACCGCATTCGCCTACGGGACGAGCTACTTCTCGGCCGTGGTGTTCATCGGCTATGCGGGGCAGTTCGGCTGGAAGTTCGGGCTCTCCTCAACCTGGATTGGAATCGGCAACGCCGTAATCGGCTCGCTGCTAGCATGGCTCGTCCTGGGACGCCGCACGCGCCTCATGACGCAGCGCATCGGCAGCCGCACAATGCCGGACTTCTTCGGCACTCGCTACGACAGCGAGGCCCTGCGCGTCGCCGCGTCCGTCATCGCTTTCGTGTTCCTCATCCCGTACACCGCAGGCGTATACAAGGGAATTTCGACTCTCTTCGAGATGAGCTTCCACATCCGCTACGAGTGGTGCGTCGTGCTGATGGCAGCCCTTACGGCGATATACGTCATCCTCGGCGGATACAAGGCGACCGCAATCAACGACTTCATACAGGGCATAATCATGCTGTTCGGCATCGCGGCTGTGATAGTCGCAGTCCTTAGCCTCAAGGGCGGACTCGTAGAAGCCTGCCACCGCCTCGCCGAAATACCGTCCGACGCAAACCCCGCGGTAAACGGAGGCTTCGCATCGCTGTTCGGGCCCGACCCGCGCGGACTCTTCGGCGTCGTCGTCCTGACGTCGCTCGGCACCTGGGGGCTCCCGCAGATGGTGAGCAAGTTCTACTCCATCACGGACGAAAGCGCCATCCGCCGCGGTACTATCATTTCGACTGTTTTCGCGTTCATGGTCGCAGGCGGATGCTATTTCCTGGGCGGATTCGGGCGCCTCTTCGACCCAACTCTCCTGCCGAACGGCAAGATCGCCTTCGACTCGATCATTCCGTCCATGCTAGAAACACTTCCGGACATTCTGATCGCACTCGTCGTCCTGCTGGTCCTCTCGGCGTCGATGTCCACCCTCGCCTCGCTCGTCCTTACGTCCGCGTCGACGCTAACTCTTGACATAATCTACCGCGACAAGGTGTCCGGCGAGGGCGAAGTGGAGTCTGGACAGCTCGACGACTCGGTCGCAGCAAAAATTGAGCGCCGCAAGGTCGTCGTCATGCGCGTCCTGATCATCTTCTTCATCGCGCTCTCGCTGATGCTTGCGCTCAACCCGCCGACGTTCATCGCGCAGCTCATGGGCGTCTCGTGGGGTGCGCTCGCAGGGGCCTTCCTCGCCCCGTTCATGCTCGGACTCTACTGGCGCGGCGTAACGCGCTTCGCCGTCTGGGCGTGCTTCGCCTGGGGCGTCGGACTGACGGTCGTGAACATGCTCATGCACAACCCGATTAACCCGATCGACTGCGGCGCCATCGCAATGGTAGGCGGGTTCCTGGTCGTTCCGGTCGCAAGCCTGGTCAGCCCCAAGCTCGCGCAGAGCCACGTCGCTCGCATGTTCAGCTGCTTCGCCCGCTGAAGAAATCAGGGATTCGCCGAAGCTCCCTGCGCATGACGACGCAGGGAGACGACATTAAGGAAATTGGCGCAGTAGACAATTACAAGCATGGTGACAACGGCGACATAGCCGTGTCCGCCCTCTCCAAAGCCGCCGAACGCGTCCGAAACCTTGATTGCGACTTGGTTGCCGATTATGCCTGCGCAGCCCCACGCCGAGAGAACGGCGCCGTGTATCTTGGATATGTTGGTCATTCCGTAGTGGTCGGCCAGAATCGCGGGAATCACCGAGAAGCCTGCGCCGTAGCATGCGTTGATGACGAGAAGCGCAAGTCCGATCATGACGGGCACGTAGCTCGCAAGCATGATGCCGGCGGAAATCGCAAGTATGATCAGCAGAATGTTGATGCGCTTTGCGAGCCGGTCGCTCCACCATGCGAACAGGAAGCGCCCGCCGCCGTTCATCAGGCCCGAAAGCGCAACTATCCACGTAATGAGCTGCGCATTGTTTCCGTAGATGTCGGGGGACTTCATCATCTGCTTCGCAAGAGGAATTAGGCAAAGTCCGGCTGAGATGTTCAGGAACATGAAGAACCATGACTGCCAGAAAAAGCGGTTGCGGAAGAGACTGAAGTAACTGAACTCGAGCGACGGGATGCCGTGCCCGAAGCTCTGCACTTGTATCTTCGGCTTCTTAAGGAGGAAGCAAGCGGCGATCATCGGAACGGCGTAGAAGATCGCGTATGAATGGAAGACGCGCGTAATGCCGTACTCCATGAAGCCCCGCAGCTGGAAGGACGCGAAGGAAACGCCCGGCGTACCCCAGTGGATGCCGCTGAAGAGAATCGTCGAAAGCGTCGAGCCCAGTCCGAAGGAGATGATCGGCAACGCAGCAGCTATCGCCTTGTGTTCGGGGAACCAGAGCATCATCGTCTTAACCGGCGAAATGTAGATGACACCGGTTCCAAGCCCAATCAGGAACCCGTAGCCCAGATAGACAAGCGCGAGCGACTTCGCGTTGATTCCAAGCTCGGTGACCATCAGCCCGGAGAGGAACAGCGTCGTCCCGATTATGGTCGAAAGGCGGATGTTCTTCTCCACGATCTTGCCGAAGAACGCAGCGCCCATGCCAAGGAAGAATATCCCGAAGGAAAATGCCCACTGAACCTGCTGCTGGCTCTTGCCAATGTAGGCGGCGATTTCGGACGAAAAATTCGTGAAGGCATATATCTGCCCCACGGAAACAGCCAGCAGGAATGCAGGCAATACGGCGCTTGTAAATCTCTTCATGCCTAAATAATACCAAATGTTGTGGCGAAAAGCAACCGCAAACACAACATGTCTGGCCAACTCACGCGAATTCGTGCGCATAGTCGGAATATTCCCAGCTGCGCACAACCCTGTCGCCTTCCTTTGCCGAGCGGACCACGATGTCCGGATGCCTGATGCCGTTGAACCAGCTGAGCTGCGCGAAGGAATACGAACCTAGACCGCCGAAAAGAACGGTGTCACCTACCTCCAGCGGACGCTCGAAGCGGTATTCTCCGATGACGTCTCCCGCTAGGCAGCTGACCGCGCCAAGTATCGTGACGCGCGAATCGCAATCCTTCGCTTCGCCAAACGCCACGCCGCCCCTCTCGACGCACTCGATCCTCGGATGCATGTCGAAAAGCAGAATGTCCGTCGCATGGCACGACATGGAAACGTCAAGCACCGCGATGTCCTTCTTCTCGCGCCTTATCACATCAAGTACATGCGCCTCGAGATACCCGGACTCGCGCACCATGTATTCGCTCGGCTCGATGAAGACGTCGAAATCCCCGCACCGCTTCAGCGACGCTACCGCCGCAACCGCACGCGGCGTGGCGAAGGACGGATCGTCCACCACCTCGCCTCCGCCAAGGTTGACGTACTTGACGCCTTTCAGAAAACCGCCGAACTCCGACGTGAAGCGCTCGACCATGCCCGCAAAGTCGTCCGCATAGCCCTCGCACAGAGCGTGTATGTGGACGCCCTCGACCATGGCAATCGCCTTTGGATCGGCAGCCTCCAATTCCGACTTCAGCACTCCAAAGCGCGAATCGGGGCAGCACGGATCGTACTTAAGGCAGTCAGCGGACGAAAACCCCGGATTTACGCGAAGCCAGAGCTCCGCGCCGTTCGCCTTTGCGCGGGGGCCTAGCTTCTCCAACTGAGAAATGGAATTGAACACGACGTGACGGCACACCTTGCAGATGTCGTCAATCTCGTCCTCGGAATAGGCCGGCGCATGAACGTGGACGTCTCGTCCCATCATCGCCCCCAGGCGCGCCTCATAGAGCCCGCTGGCAGTCACCCCCTCCAGGAAAGGCGCAAGCGCGGGGAACGCAGCGGGAAGCGGGAAGCTCTTCAGCGCCATGAGAAGATGCACTCCCAGACGGTCGGCATTGTCCTTCGCGACCTTCGCCGTACGCTCAAGCCTGTCGAGATCTATGATGTACCTTGGCTTCACTTCTGTTTTCCTTCTTCTATTCCAATCGCCTCAAGCAGCTCCACTGCTAATTCCTCTGGCGGCACGGCCTCGGAACGCGGGACCCCCATCCGCCCCGCACAGCTGTCGAACATCGCAGTCGCGACGTAGCGCGGCTCAAGCGCGGCCACGGAAATTCCACGAGGCTTCAGCTCGGCGTCAAGCGCGCGGCAGAGGGCGGAAAGAGCTCCCTTCGAAGCGCAGTAAGCCGAACCGCCGGCCCACCCTTCCGTCGCCGATACGGACGACACGGCGACTATCTTAGTTCCGTCCGGAGAATACAGCTTCCGCCTGACTATTTCGCGCACAAGGCGCAGGAAAAGTCCGCAGTTCACGCGCACCGTCTCCATGAACAGATCGTCCGTCGTCGCGGAAAGCGGCGCCACGGGGCACATCCCCGTCGCGAAGACAACCGCGCCGAAGCGCGGCGATTCGTCCGGAAGAATCTGCTGCGCGGCAAAATCGGCGCGGTTCGCCACGGAAACGGAATGTCCCGCTTCGCGCGCAGCGTGCGCGACGGCCCCGCCGATTCCGCCTGTCGTTGCAGTGACGAGTATTTGCATCAGGTGTAGCGCAGGACTTCGTCGACCGTCGTGTAGCCGTCGAGAATGGACTGGATGCCGTGTTCGCGCATCGTGCGCATGCCGAGCTCGCGCGCCTTCTCGCGCAGGATGAGCGTCGGCGCTCGGCTGTTGATCAGCTCGCGCAGCGGGTTGGAGATGCGAAGGTACTCTACGACGGCCTTGCGGCCCTTGTAGCCCGTGCCGTTGCAAGTCTTGCATCCCTGGCCGTAGTAGAAGGGACGCCCGCCGATGTCGTCGCGCGTGAGCTCGATGCGCTCCAGCTGCTCGTCGTCGGGCTCGTACGGCACCTTGCACTCGGCGCAGCACGTACGCACGAGTCGCTGCCCGAGCACGCCTTCCAGGGTGGACGAGAGCAGGTACGGCGCGACGTTCATGTCGACGAAGCGCGTAACAGCGCCGGCGGCATCGTTGGTGTGGAGCGTCGAGAACACGAAGTGTCCAGTAAGCGCCGCCTGGATTGCGATTTCGGCGGTCTCGAGGTCGCGGATCTCTCCGATCATCATCACGTCGGGGTCCTGTCGCAGGAAGGCGCGCAGAACCTTGGCGAACGTGTTGCCCGCCTTCGGGTCGATCGGCACCTGGACGATTCCGTCTACGTTGTATTCGACAGGCTCCTCGGCCGTAAGCAGCTTCGTGTCGATCTGGTTGATTCGGCGGAGAATCGAATAAAGCGTCGTCGTCTTGCCCGAGCCGGTAGGACCGGTCACGATGAAGATGCCGTTCGGCTTCTCGATGTCCATCGTGATCTGCTCGTAGACGTCTTCGGGGAGTCCGACGTTCTCAAGGTCGAGCGAGGTCGCCGACTGGTCGAGAATACGCATAACGACGGACTCGCCGTGCGCCGTCGGAAGGCAGCTGACGCGAAGGTCCACCGGACGCCCCGCCACGGTAAGCGCAATGCGTCCGTCCTGCGGTATGCGGCGCTCGGAGATGTTGAGGTTCGCAAGAATCTTGATACGGGAGATGATTGCAGGCGCCATCTTGACGTCAGGGGCCTTCATCTCGTAAAGCGCACCGTCTACGCGGTAGCGGATCTTGAAGTCGTTCTCGAACGGCTCGATGTGGATATCGGCCGCGCGATCGACGACGCCCTGATAGAGGACGAGGTTGACGAACTTGATGATCGCGTTGGAGTTCGCGGCGTTCTCGAGCGAGGCGATGTCGTTCACGTTCGCGCCAGCAACGGAATCGTCGTCGCCAAGTCCCTCGCCGAGAGACTTGATCATGTCCGCAACGGACTCGTTTGCATCGCCGTAGTACTGCGAAATGCGGTCCATCACGTCCTTCTCGCGCGCAAAGACGAAGCGCACCTCCTTCGAAAGCGTGAACAGCATTTCGTCGGAGATTCTCGGGTCGACGAGGTCGAATGTGGCGAGCGTCACGGAGGAATCGTCGGCTGCGACGGGGAATACGTTGTACATTCTCGCCGTCGAGGCGGGGATTGCGCTTACGACGTCCTGGTCAAGCGTCATCGAGCCGAGGTCGATCGCCTCGGTGTTCTGGTCGGCGGCCATGCATGCGAGCAGGTCGTCTTCGGTGACGATCTCGGAGTCTATGACCTGCTGACGGACCGTCTTCGACTCGGTCTTGGCGAGGTCTTCTACATCCTTTGCGCCGTCTTCGTCGAGGTAGCCGTTCTGGACGAGAATCTGGAGTATCGGATCGAGCATCGCTTACTCTCCCATCTCTTCCTTGAGCTTCTGGACGACGGAATCGGGGTCCTGCGACTTGGTGATGAGCTCCTCGTACGAGATAAGCCCTTCTTTGTAAAGCGCGGTGAGGTGCGCATCGAGGGTCTGCATGCCGTACTTCGCGCCGGTCTGGAGGTCGGACTTGATCATGTTCGTCTTTCCGTCGCGGATGCGGGAGCGGATGGCGTCCGTAGACGTCATGATCTCGAACGCGGCGACTCGTCCGTGAACTTCGCCGTTCTCGTCGAGCTTCGGCAGAAGAATCTGCGAGATGACGGCCTGGAGCCCGGCGGCGAGCTGGGTCCTGACCTGCGCCTGCTGGTTCGTCGGGAACGCGTCGATAATACGGTCGACCGTCTCCGCGGCGCCGGTCGTGTGCAGCGTTCCGAAGACGAGGTGTCCTGTTTCCGCCGCTGTGATTGCCGCCGCGATCGTCTCGAGGTCGCGCATTTCGCCGACGAGGATGACGTCCGGGTCTTGGCGGAGCGCTCGGCGGATCGCCTCTGCGAACGACGGCACGTCGTCTCCGACCTCGCGCTGGGTGACGAGCGACTTGTCGGATGTGTGGTAGAATTCGATAGGGTCCTCGATCGTGATGATGTGGACCGAGCGCTCGTGGTTGATGACGTTCAGCATCGAGGCGAGCGTCGTCGACTTGCCGGAGCCCGTCGGGCCGGTGACGAGGATGAGTCCGCGCGGCTTGAAGAGAAGCTCCTTCACGACGGGCGGGAGTCCGAGCTGCTCCATGGAGAGGAGCGTGTTCGGGATCTGGCGGAGAACGGCGCCGTAGCGCTTGCGTTCCTTGAAGATGGAGACACGGAAACGCGTCCCGTCCGGATGCGCCAGCGCGAAGTCCGCGCCGCCGTTCTTCTCGACTTCGGCCATCTGCTCTTCGGTCGCGATCTGGCGGCAGAGCTCGAGGGACTCCTCTTCGGAAAGGTCGTCGTCGGAAAGATCCTCGAGCGCGCCGTGGACGCGGAGCTTCGGCGGCATGTAGGCGCGGATGTGAAGGTCGCTTCCTCCTTCGTCGATCGTCGCCTGAAGAAGGTCCTGCATCGTGAAGTCAATTGCCATTGTGTTCTCCTTGTTTTGGGGATGTCGGTTTTGCTGGTGCCGCGCGGCGATCAGTCCGCGTCGCCCATCGTGACGCGAAGGATTTCGGAAAGGGTCGTCATTCCGCTCGCGACCTTGAGCATGCCGTCCTCGCGGAGCGTGCGCATGCCCATTTCGCGGGCCCTCTGGCGCAGAAGCGTCGCGGGCGCGTGGTCGAAGATTAGCCGCTGGATCGTGTCGTCGACCTTGAAGATCTCGAAGATGCCCTTTCGTCCCTTGTACCCGCTCTTGCCGCACTTGTCGCAGCCTGCGCCGTGGTACATGTGGTCGGGGATCGTCTTGGAGATCGCGCCGAGCATCTTCAGCTCGCGGTCCGTCGGCGTGTAGGCCTCCTTGCAGTTCTCGCAGATGGCGCGCACGAGTCGCTGGGCCATCGCCGCGCGAAGCGCCGACGCCACGAGGAACGGCTTGACGCCGATGTCGAGAAGACGCGTTACGGCCGAAGGAGCGTCGTTGGTGTGGAGGGTCGAGAACACGAGGTGGCCCGTGAGCGCGGCCTCCATGGCGATGTCGGCCGTCTCCGCGTCACGGATCTCGCCGATCATAATGATGTTCGGCGCCTGACGCAGGATCGAGCGCAGCGCAGCCGTGAAGTCGAGCCCGACATCCTTGTTCACCTGGACCTGGTTGATGCCGCTCATCTGGTATTCGACAGGGTCTTCGACCGTGATGAGCTTCTTGTCCGGCGTGTTGATCTGCCCAAGGCAGGCGTACAGCGTCGTCGTCTTGCCCGAGCCCGTCGGGCCCGTAACGAGAACGACGCCGTCAGGCAGCTTGATCAGGCGCTCGAAGGTGGTCTGGTCGTCCGACAGGAAGCCGAGCTGCGGGAGACCGAGCGAGAGGTTGGACTTGTCGAGAATACGCATGACGATGGACTCGCCGTGGTTCGTCGGCACCGAGTTCACGCGCAGGTCGAGGTCCTTTCCGTTGACGGTGATCTGGATTCGACCGTCCTGCGGAATGCGCTTCTCGGATATCTTCATCTTCGACATGATCTTGAGTCGCGAGATGATGGCGCCCTGGAGGCGCTTCGGCGGCGAATCCATCTTGCGAAGGGCTCCGTCGATGCGGTAGCGCACGCGGAACTCCTTCTCCATAGGCTCGATGTGGATATCCGACGCCTTCATCTTGATCGCGTTCGTGATGATGAGGGTCGCAAGCTTGATGACGGGCGCGTCATCGCCGCTGACATCGTCGCTTCCGCCCATCTCGTCGCGCGTCTGCACGTCCGCGGGCTCGTCATCGGCGTAGAGCTTGGACATCGCCGCCTGGATCTCCGCGCGCGGCGAAATGACCGCCTCGACGTCGCGCCCGTGCAGGACGTAGCGCAGCGAGTCGATCGCGTCGTAGCCCATGGGGTCCGAAAGCGCGACGGTTATGGAATCCTCGTCTGCCATGACGGGGACTACGCCGTACTTCTTGGCTATGTCTACGGGAATCTCCTTGACGATGCCAGGGTCAATCGCCTCCGCGTTGACATGGCAGTACTTGAGGCCGAACTGGTCGGCCACCGTGCCGAGGACCTCGTCTTCGCCAATGGTGCCACCTGCGACGAGAACGTCCAGAGTCGTCTCGTTCGCAGCCTTCATCGAGTTGGCCGCCGCTTCGACCTGCTCGGGGGTCAGGAACCCCCTCTCGGTCAAAAGGCGGATCACGTATTCATCGTTACTTGTCATTCTGAAAAAGTATTATAGCGCAAATCACCGCAAGTGACAAGGGGGGTCAGGAGGCGCTGACGCGGGGGAGAAGGCGCTTCATGACGCGAAGAGCGATGAGCAGCAGCGCTCCCGCAACCAGAAGCGGCTTGACCATTCCGTTGCAAAAGACAAGCAAAAGCAGGGCCGCGAGCTGAAGATAGACAATCACGCCCACGAGGAACCCGACGCGGGACTTCTTCGCGTCGTCCGCCTCCTCCCCTTCGGAATATTTTGTGACGGCGGCTATGTAGACGAGCCAGACCGCCGCCGCGCCGAGCGCGGCGAAGGTGCCGCGATTGAGCAGGGCCTCCCACCTCGACGTGTCGACCGGAATCACGCGCGGTGACAGCGCAGCCGCTCCGCAGAGGACGTTCAGCGCCCGGCAGAGCCCCATGTGGAACGAGGTCTTGGTCCTGTTGTAGAGCGCAATGGACACGAGAAGCGCCATTGCAGCGCACCACCACTCGGGCGGAAGTTTGATCGCGTAGCCTATCGCAAGCGTCCCTAACCAGCAAAGCCCACGCGCGAGACGTGCCGCAGGAAGCGAGATGAGCCCGTCCGGAATAGGGCGCCCCTTGTCCGTGTTCGCGCCGATGATGTCGTTGTCGGCCAAGCCGAACATGTATATGAGGATGGACGCCAGAGCCGCGCCGACTATGGAGCGCGCCGCTACGTCGCCAAGTCGCTCAAACGACAAGGTGTTCAGCGCGATTACGCATGCCGCCCCAACAAGGACATCGCCCGGCACGGTAGGCAGGTTTACGACTCGAAAAAGCCTTAGCCAGGCGAGAACCTTGTCCTTCATGCCCTATTCCTCCGCCTCCAGAATCCTGCGGACGCCTTCAAGCGCACGCCCGCGGTGCGAAATCGCGTTCTTTTCCTCCGCGGACAGCTCGGCAAAGGACTTGTCGTATCCGTCGGGAACGAAAAGCGGGTCGTAGCCGAATCCCGCCGCGCCGGAGGCGGACAGCGCGATGCGGCCAAAGCACTTGCCGACGACCGTGCGCTCCGCCCCGTCCGGCGAGACTAGCGCGACGGCACACGTGAAATTGGCGGAACGGTCCGCCACGCCCTCAAGATTCTTCAGAAGAAGCGCATTGTTGCGCGGCGTGTCGCA
Source organism: Lentisphaerota bacterium (assembly GCA_015061665.1). GTDB lineage: Bacteria > Verrucomicrobiota > Kiritimatiellia > RFP12 > UBA1067 > UBA1067. The sequence goes on along the minus strand of SUWC01000017.1, from coordinate 7,533 downwards.
CGGCTCGCCCGCGTAGCGCGCGCTGCGAACGCCGGGCGCGCCGCCGAGAGCGGCGACCTCGAGCCCCGAATCGTCGGCCATGCACCACTCGCCAGGATGGCGCGAGGCGATCGCGCGCACCTTTATGAGCGCATTGCCGACAAAGTCAGGCGCATTCTCCTCGACGCCCTCGGGGTTGTCCGCGACAACCTCGAAGGCGGGAAGCATCTGCGCCATCTCGCGTAGCTTGTGCTGGTTGTGGGAGGCTACGAAAAGCTTCTTCATGGCGTCGCTCACTTTTCCGAGACGCGGAGAAGGAAGTTGTTCTTCTTGCCCTGCTTGAGAAGCGCAATGCGCCCGTCGATCAGGTCGCCCTCCGCAAAGGCGCGCTTGTCGTCGACCTTGGCGCCGTTGAGGGAAAGCCCGCCCTGCTGCGCCATGCGCCTCGCCTCGCCGTTGGACTTGAACATCCCAGCGGCGGCTGCGACGGCGAACACGGGCTTGCCGACGATCTCGGAGACGGGGAGCGACGCGGACTTTACGTCCTTGAATATTACCTCCAGTTCGTCCGCGCTCTTGCCCGCGACGTCGCCGCCGAACAGGGTCTGGGTCGCGCCAAGCGCGGTCTTCAGCCCCGCTTCGCCGTGCACGAGGCGCGTAAGCTCCTCCGCGAGGGCCTTCTGCGGGATGCGCGCCTCGGGGTTGGCCTTCATCTGAGCCTCAAGCTCGGCGATCTCTTCGAGCGAGCGCATGGAGAAGACCTTGAGGTAGCGGATGACGTCCGCGTCTGCCGCGCGCAGGAAGTACTGGTACCAGTCGTAGACGCTCGTCATCTCGCCGTTGAGGAAGAGCGCGTTGCCCTCGGACTTGCCGAACTTCTTGCCGGTGGAGTCGAGGAGAAGCGGGAACGTGAGGCCAAAGGCGGACTCCCCGCGCATGCGGTGGACAAGATCCGTCCCCGCCGTGATGTTGCCCCACTGGTCAGCGCCGCCTACTTCCATGCGGCAGCCGAAGTTGTCCCAGAGGTGCAGAAAGTCGTTGCCCTGAAGAATCTGATAGCTGAACTCGGTAAAGGTGAGAGCGCCCTCGCTGGCCTCAAGGCGCTTCTTGACGCTTTCCTTCGCAAGCATCTGCGGAACGCGGAAGTTCACCGCGATGTCGCGCAGGAACTCGATGGCGCTCATGCCCCTGTACCAGTCGTAGTTGTCGACCATGATCGCGGGGTTGGGTCCGTCGAAGTCGAGAATGCGCGAAAGGTTCTCGCGAATGCCGCGCTTGTTCTCCTCGACCTGCTCGACCGTGAGCATGTTGCGCTCGGCGCTCTTGCCGGACGGGTCGCCGATGAGCCCCGTTGCACCGCCGACGAGCGCGATGACCTTGTGCCCGGCCATCTGGAAGCGACGCAGGACCATGATGGACACCAGGTTCCCCGCCTGGAGCGAACGAGCGCTCGGGTCGAACCCGCAGTAGACGGTCGTGGGTTTCTCAAGAGCCTTTTCGATTTCATCCGGCGCGGTCATGGCCTCGACAAGACCGCGCGCCTTAAGTTCGTCTAGTAGTTTCATAAGGCAATATTATAGCATAAATGGACGAGAAGTGCCGTCCAAGCCTGCTGCATCAGCTCGAACAACTCGCCAAATACTTCCGCACTGTGTTTCGGCTAACGTCCAACGCCTCGGCGGCGCGGGAGAGGTTCTGGCCGTACTTCTCGAACACCCGCCGCACGTGCAGCTTCGTCGCGTCCTCGAGCCTGTCGGGAACGCGGCCCGACTTGAGCTCGAGACCGCCGAGAAGCCCGGCGTTCATCTCCTTGTGCTCGCGCATCAGCGCGGCGAAGTCGTCCTCCCCAAGCGCAGTCGCGCGGTCGAGGAGGTTGACGAGCTCGCGCACGTTGCCAGGATAGTCGTAGTCCATGAGCGCTGCGAGCTGGTCGTCGTCCAGAACGCGGTTGTCGTGGAACTTACGCCACCAGGAGTTTGCGATGAGCGGAATGTCCTCCTTGTGCTCGCGCAGGGACGGCGTCCGGAGCTGCACGACGTTGAGGCGCTGGTAGAGGTCTTCGCGGAACTTCCCCTCCGCCACGAGCTTCGGCAGGTCGCGGTTCGTCGCCGTCACGAGGCGCACGTCGCACTTGAGCTCCTCGCGCCCTCCGACGCGCATGAACCTTCCGCCCTCGAGGACGCGCAGGAGAAGCGCCTGCACCTCCAGCGGCATCTCGCCGATCTCGTCGAGGAAGAGCGTCCCGCCGTCCGCCTGCAGGAAGAGTCCGTCCGTCCGCTCTATGGCGTTCGTGAACGCGCCCTTCTCGTGCCCGAAGAACCGGTCCTCGAGAAGGTCCTTCGTCACGCTCGCGCAGTTGAACGGAACGAACGGCATCCTCGCCCGCGGGCTCTTGTTGTGGATCTGGTTCGCCACCGTCTCCTTGCCCGTCCCGCTCTCGCCGAGGATAAGCACGCGCGCGCGGTCGCACTTCGCCACGCGGTTGATCCGCTCCTGCAGCGTCGTCATCACGGGACTCTTTCCGATGAGCTCGCGTCCGCCGTAGCGGTCGTAGTGCGCGATCGCGTCCTTCGTCTCGGCATCCCACGCGACAGGCCGCACACCGGCTGCAATATAGCGCACCGCCTTTGCGTACAGCGACTCGTCCTGGTAGTTGCGGTAGTAGAACTGCGCCGCCTGGATGAAGGCGATGTATGCGCGGATGTCGGCAGTCGCCTTCCCCTCGGATTTCAGAAAAGGAGTGAACTCTTCGACGTCGACGGACAAGGCATCGCCGACCGACTCGAGCAGCGAGGCGTCGTATACCTTGGCCTCCATCAGCCCCGCAAGCAAGGGGGCCGCCTCCTCGGGCATCTCAAGCGCGCTTATCCACGTCGTCTTAACGCCGCGGGCCTTCAGCCGCCTCAGCGCGTCGGCAAGCCGCGCGGGATCGCCCGACACGGAGACGCCTATGATGTATATCCTCTTCGGACGCCGGACGGAGGCATCCCGCCCCTCGCGCGCGTCCGCAAACTCCTCCATGAGCTCGGGGAGCCGCCTCCGGCTCACGCCGCAGACGTCGGCGTCTCCCCCGAGCGCCTTAAGCGCAGCAGCAGCCGCGGCAACGTACTCGACGTGCCCCCAGCCGGTCAATATGAGATTGTCAGAACCATTCATCGCGACCTCCAGTCTTTCCCCTGTTTGACCTGATGAATATTCTACCAAATTTTTGACCACCATGGTTATTTTCATATCAGTCGCCAAGATATGCTCCAAAACATTGCTCTATGTTGTGTTTCATTCATAGCACAACATAGAGCAAATTCCGTGCCAAGCGCACGGCGCGCCGCAAAAGCAAACCTTGGCGCCTGAAACGGCGACTAGCGGTCCAGCGCAGGCAGGACCTTCGCGCGGAAAAACGCCTGCGAGCCGCCGCCAGTCGTCTCTAGGACGAGGCTGCCGTCTTCAGCCGCGCGAACATACGAATTGTCGTCGTCCGCAAACGGCTGCATGAGGTCGTCCGTGGACTCTATGCCGTACCAAAGCCCCTTGAGCGCGTTCTCGATTCGTATCGACATGCGTCGACCGCCCGCCCCGTTCTGGTTTTGGAGCAGGACGCCTGGCCTCAGCGCTGCGACATGAGGAGCGCGAACGGACGCAGGGTTGAGGTCCACGCCAAGCGCATAGCGTCCGGACGCCTGGCGCACCCCGATTTCGAAGTACTCGCCCTTCAGTCCGGCGGACACATCCTCATCGGAAAGGAAGACTTCATATCCAACCGCAGCCAGGTGCCGCGCCTCGTCCAGCGTCTGCGCTTCAAGCGTCACAGGCGTGTCGCCAGGACGCATCCGGACCTTCTGTGACGGGCCGCCAGCAGGCGTGACGATCCACTGTCGAGAAAGCTCGCCGCCAAAACGGCTTATGCTCTGCAAAGCGCGCGCGCCGACCCCGCCTTCCGCAACGGAAAAATCATGTCCGTCGTCCGCGCACGCAAGGCGCAGATACGTCCCGTCGTCTGCGGGGCGCAGAATCCAGCGCTGATTGGCCTCTGGGTAATCCCACCCCCACCCGACGAACCCCGCGCTGTCGCCAGAAGACCAATTGCGCTGAAGAACGCCTCCCGCCTTAGACGTTATGCGGTACTGTCCCGCGCCCAGGTTCTTGAGCTCAAGGACGCCGGCATTCTCCGTGGTCGCCTCGCCCTGGACAAGCCCTCCATTGCCATTGACGAGCTGGAGGCCCGTCTCGCGGTTCACGAACAGATAGCCGCCGTCTGGAACTATCCCAGACGTGACGGGCGAAAACCGCACCCAGTCCACTGAAGCCGAACCAGACGTCATTTTGACGCGCAGCTTCTGTCGTCCGACAGGAAGGAAGCAGTCGATGCTGCGCTCCTCCGCATTGTCGCCCTGGGGCAAGGCCATCTTCCCAATTGTCGCGAATCCCATCGTCATGTCGACAACCGCACCAGCGGAGCGCGCGCCTGTCCGCAGCGTGACTTTATAGTAGCCAGCCTCCTGGACAAGGAAGGTGTACTCCACCCACTCGCCCTCCGAAAGACCGACCCAGATGGTGCCGCCGACGTTCCGGATGTCCGCGTCGGTGTCGGCTCTCGCGCCGCCTCCGGAATTGCCGCGAGTAGTGTCGAAATACGTCACACCGCTCGCGCCGACGTCGAACTCCTCTGCCCATATCGTCATCGAATCGGATATCCTGCCGTCCTTGAAGAGACCGATCTCCCTTGCCGCTCCGCTGAACGGCGCGCGCGGCCTCGGCCACTCGCCGTAGTCCGGCATCCAGCCGATTCCGGCCGCGTCGATGTGGTTCGCAAATCTTGCAGGATCGGTGATGTCGTGTCCCCACGGCGCAGGCGGCGTGAAGAGGAACGACATCCACGAGATGCCGTTGTCCTCGCAGAATCCAGTGAGGATGCTGTTGTCGACTCCTTCGGGGCCTTCGCCCCAGACGGCGCTGTAGTATTCGGTCATGAAAAGTGGATAGCCGCGCTCCTTGAGGTACAGCACGGGCTCGCGCGTCCCGAGCGCCCCGCCGTAGCCGTGGAACGCGATGCAGGCATTGGACCAGATGTCCGCTGGACCCCCACCGACGACCTGTTCGAACGATGTTACGTCGGAGACTATGTCCGTCCCCATTCCACCATAGATGACGGAATAGGAAAAGAGCAGAACGGGAGTGTCTGGCGCAACGGAGCGAATGTACCTGAATGCGTCGATGTTCATCTGCAGCGCATCGGGCTGTCCGTCTATCGTGCGCTTGCCAGCATACGGCGGAGACCAAGAGATGGGCTCGTTGTGGATTTCGTAGATGACGTGCGTCTCATCCTTGTAGCGCGCCGCGTAGAATTTCCAGAAGTCCATTGTCCAGTCGTAGTTGTACGTCCCCGGCGGCTCGTAGAGGTTGAGGACGAGATAAAGACCGAGTTCCCTCGTGAGGGCGACGGCGCGGTCCAGTTCCTTGACGCTGTATCCCGGCGCCACGCCGCCGCTTCCTGAGACATAGCCCTCGGGCGAACATTCAGCGTAGTAGTGGACAACGTTCAGTCCGACGTCGCGGACAGTTGCAAGGCCTGCGCGCGTAGGGGGATTTCCGTCGTTTGTCGTCGTGATGCAGCATCCGCGCATCGGACGTCCGCTTTCCGTCAGCATCGTGCCGTTGGCGACCACAGGGCGGCCGCGCTGCGGACAAAGCGCGACGTAGGGCTCGGGCTCGGGGCGGTATTCCTCGCCGCCGGGGTTGTTGGCGGTAAAGACGTCAGGATTCGACATCGGATCGTAGTTCCACGGAATCCAGTAGTTGTCGTTTCCCTCCCAGTTCACAGCAAACCCGAGGCTGGGGCAGCCCCACCATCCCTGCCAGCTTACCACAGAGGGACCTCCGTTGTCGCCGTAGCTCGCGAAGCGCGCCTCGAAGCTATGAGGACCGGGCGAAAGCATAACCGTCGCCTTCGTGGTGTTCTCGTAGCGTCCGTCGTTCAGGACAATCTTGCCGTCGATCTTCAGCATCGCGGCGCTGTCGAAGCCCTCGAAGAACACCCAGTTCACGTCGGAATCACTCCTGTTCCAGATGTATCCCCTGTAGGCGACCATCATCCCCTTCTTCCATCCGTCCGTCGTGTTGACCTTTTCAAATCCGGAGACAACGCTCGCGCCGCTCCAGTCGAGGTTCCGCTCGATGAAGTTCGCGGCGCAGACGCCTGCGTCGCCGAATTCAAAGACCTTCATGAGAAGCCCCTTTTCCGGTGGCAGATCCGGCGGGTCGTCCTGCTCGTCATCGTCGGGCACATCCGTTGTCGGCTGAGTCGACTCAGGGCCCCAGACGGCAAGTGCGCTGAACACAGGCTCCTTCGCGCCCCTCTCGGCGCGAACCGTTATCTTCCCCTCGGCATCTGCCGTGGCCTTCGACCAGAAGCAGTAGGGACGCGCCGGAATCATCTTCCCGTCAGAAAACTCGGCGCCTTCCGAAATGGCTTTGGCGAACATGTCCTCGGACGCCCCTGAACCGGCGTACACGCTGAATGCGCGCACAGCACCGGCTCCTGCGTCCCCGCCCTGGACGCCAAAGTACGCCTCGGCACAGTGCCATTCCACGACATACTCAACGCCAGGCTTAAGGTTGTCGATTGTAACCGACAGCCGATTCCAGCCCCACAACGCCTTTTTGTATACCGCGTCGTCCGCCCATGCGTCGAGGTTGTAGTCGCGCCTGTTGAGCACGCCCTCGTTCGTGTTGCCCCCGTCGCTGCCCGAGACGCAGCCTTCGGCCGAGCGGAAAGGACCGATCTTCGCCTCGCCTGCGGCCGCCGCCACTGCGTCGACCAGCACGAGCCCCTTCCTGTACCAGCTCACGCCATGCTTCGGCGTCGCGTCGTCGATGGCGGGGGTGTCGCCGAAATCAGCTTCCGCACCGCCCGTCGTGAACATGTAGTCCGCGAACTCTATGCCGCGCGCCGCGCCCTTGAAGACGAAATACAAATCGCAGTCGACTGCACCAAAGGCGCGCACCGGAGCGGAGAAGCGCCTGAACGAGAGGTCGGTGTCAGAGATTGTGACGGACGCGATCAGCTCGCCGTCGACGGAGAACTTCCTGATTTCGAGCGTGGCGTTGTCGTACGCGCGGCAGCGCACCGTAACGCGCTCCGGCATCGCGTCGGCGTGGAAGCCTGCGTAGCGCAGCCATGAGCCGTCGCCAAGAACCGTGACGACGCTCTGCTTCGAAGTCGCATTGCCAGCCATCGTGACTTCGACTCCGCTGTCCTCGCATATCGTTGCGGCAAGATTCCGAGCGAAAGGATCCAGCGCCTTGAGCTGCTTCGGGCCCTCGTTCGTCGGGACGACTGGCACGATCGTGCCGTCGTCGTTGTACCTAAGTTCGTCAATGCTCACGGAGCGTTCGTTAACGAGCCCGTGTCCGATGCGTCCCGTCAGCTGGCGAGTGTGGTAAAGGATGTACGACTTGCCGCGGAACTCGACGACGGAGGCATGGTTGTTGTTCCACCAGTTGTCGTTGAAGTTAGGCAGCATCGCCCCTTCCATTCGAACGGACCGAGAGGCGAGT
>SUWC01000121.1 GCA_015061665.1 Lentisphaerota bacterium | reverse complement strand
TTCGTCTGCCCTCTTTGCGGCTACGAGTACGAGGGCGACATCGGCTCCGAACCGGACGACTACAAGTGTCCTATCTGCGGAATGCCGAAGAGCGCGTTCAAGGAAGAGGCCTAAGAATCGGTCAAGATATGAACAAAAACGAGATGTAGGTAAATCCTGTAAAACAAAAACATCCCATAACAGAAAGAGAAACAAGCGATGAACATTCTGATTCTCCAGGGTTCGCCGAGGGCGAACGGTAACACGGCGTGGATGGCCGAGGAATGCCGCAAGGCAGCCGAGGCGGCAGGTCATAAGGTGACTCTCGTCGATGTGGCGCACAAGAAGATCGCGGGCTGCCTTGCCTGCGAATACTGCCACGGCAAGGGCAACGGCACATGCGTCCAGAAGGACGACATGCAGGAGCTCTATCCGCTGTTGGCGGAGGCGGAGGTGCTTGTGCTTGCCGCGCCGATCTACTACTTCACGATGTCCGCGCAGATCCAGGCCCCGATCCAGCGCATCTACAACATGCAGAAGCCGGGCAAGCTGAAGAAGATGGCGATGCTGCTCTCGTCCTATTCCCCCAACGTGTACGACGGCGCAATCGGGGAGTATCACGGCATCCAGCGCTATTGGGGCGTAGAAGATGTCGGCATCGTCACCGCGAAGATCGACGAGCAGAAGACGGACGCCACCCGCGACAAGATCCTCCAACTCGTCAGTCGGCTTTGATTTATCCTGCCACAATCAGAGAAAGGAACTATAAAAATGAGCATAGCGATAAAGCCAGTTCGTTTTGCCGAAAACGGTTTCATGACGCGTCCGTTCGCCCTTGGAGGAGAGGGTGCGGAAGGACTTGACCCTGCGGTCAAGTACCGCTCGTGCCTCCAGAACTGGGTGATCGACACCGGGAGCGAAGTCATCCTCGTCGATACGGGCGTCCCCGAGGACTTCCCCTTTGGTGAACCGACAGAGGATGCGACAATCTATGTCGGCAGGAAAATCAAGCCGTACATCGAGGCGCTTGCCGACCTTGGCTACAAGCCAGAGCAGGTCTCGAAGATTCTCATCACCCACAAGCATGCCGACCACACTGGCGCGCTGCGCTATTTCCCGAATGCACAGATCATCTGCTCGGCTGCCGAGGCTGAATCGGATGAGATCAAGCCGTTCAACCCGACCGTGGCGACGTTTCAGGACGGACCATACTACGAGTTCCCGGCGTCGCAGCGCATTGCGGACGGTGTGACGTACATTTCCGCGCCCGGCCACACGAACGGCAACTGCATCGTCGCCGTTGAGTCCGACGGGCTTTTCTACCTCATCCACGGCGATGTCACCTACACTGACGTGGCTTTCTACGAGAACAAGCTGTCCGTCGTCTACGAAGACAAGGCCGCGGCCCGCGAGACGCTCGACCGCTGCCGTGCGTTCTGCGCCGCGCGTCCGACCGTCTGGCTCGGCACGCACACGCCGGAGGCGCTGGAAAGCCTTGAGGCGAAGCGCGTCGTCGATCTCGCAAATCCGCCCGCCGTCATCCCGCCGGGAGAGATCGTGTTCAAGACGCCGACGGGAAAGTACGTCTGCTCCGTCTGCGGCTATGTGTACGATCCGGCTGAGCACGACGGCGTTGCGTTCGAGGACCTTCCGGCCGACTGGCGCTGTCCGCGCTGCAAGCAGCCCAAGGACAAGTTCAACCGCGCTTAGGGACCAGTAATGAAAACGGCATCAAAGCTCATCGCGCTTACGTCGCTCGGCCTGGCAACGTTGCTGGGCGGCGGGTGCGACAATCAAAAGGAGAACACAAAAATGGACACCATTTATCAGTTCACGGCGAAAGGCCGCAACGGAACAAGCCTTGACCTCGCATCGCTCAGGGGCAAGGTGCTCTTGATCGTCAACACCGCCACGGGCTGTGGCTTCACGCCGCAGTACGCGGGGCTTGAAAAGCTCTACGCCAAGTACCACGAGAAGGGGCTTGAGATACTCGACTTCCCGTGCGACCAGTTTGGACACCAGGCGCCGGGGAGCGATGACGAGATCCACCAGTTCTGCGCGCTCAAGTACAACACGTCGTTCGATCAGCTTGCAAAGATCGAGGTGAACGGACCGAACGCCGATCCTGTCTACAAGTTCCTCAAGGCTGCGCGTGCGAAGGACGATGCGCCCGAGGCGGAAATCGCCAAGCTGCGCGAGCTCCTCGCCAAGCACAACCTGGCAGGAGCCAAGGAGCCGGGCGACATCGAGTGGAACTTCACCAAGTTCCTGATAGACCGCGACGGCAACATCGTCAAGCGGTTCCATCCCACGACAACGCCTGAAACCATCGACGCGGAAATCGCGACGCTGCTGACGAAGCAGGAGAAATGATATATTATTGAAGAGATGCGCGACTGCGCACTAATTCTAAAACACATCGGAGAGTTAATTATGCCCACAAAGAAGACTGTCAAGAAAACAAAGAACGTGCTGATCATATCGGCTTCGTTCCGTCCGAACTCCAACTCCCACGCGCTCTGCCAGGAGGTCGCGAAGGGCGTGAAGGCCGCGGGCAACAAGGCCGAGGTCGTCCGGCTCAAGGACAAGAAGATCGGGTTCTGCACTGGCTGCTACGCCTGCCAGAAGCTCGGGAAGTGCGTCATCAAGGACGACGCCAACGCGATCGTCGAGAAGATATGCAGGGCGGACGCCGTCGTGTTCGGCACGCCTGTTTACTACTTCTCGATCGCCGGTCAGCTCAAGGCGCTTTTCGACCGCTGCGTCGCGAAGTGGCCCGAGCCGAACGGAAAGCCGTACTATCTCGTCGCGACGATGGCGGAGAACACGGACTGGGATCTCGTAAAAGCGCCGCTGCAGGGCTTTGTCGACTGCTTTGACGGTGCGAAGATAAAGGGCTTCCTCAAGGCCGGAGGCGTCTACGAGCCGGGGGCGGTGAAGAAGACGAAGTTCATGAAGGCGGCCTTCGACCTGGGTACAAGGATATGAATCGATGTCAGATGGACGTGCAGGCTTGGTCGGGCGGACGTTCCGGCATTTCAAAGGCAATCTCTGCCGTCTCGAGGGGTTCGCAAAAGACTCCGAGACGCTTGAGGAGATGGTCGTCTACCGCGCTTTGCATGGCGAGCGCGGGCTGTGGGTGCGCCGCGTCAAACGCAACGGTCATCGCGAGCCACATGGACAAGTAGGCATCGCAGAACTACATCGCGGAATAGGAGCAGTGAAATGATGAAACTATGCATTGGATGTTGCATTGCGCTTGTAGGCGTGAACCTTTGCGCGCAGAACAAGAATGCTGGTGTCGTGTCGTCAGAAGTGGAAAGGGTGCGCTCCGGAGTCGCGGACACGCTCTCCGCCGCCGCCGATGCCGTAGATCCGTCTGCGCCGAACATGTTTTCCCTTGAAATGAAGGAAGAGAAGTTCTTCGACCAGCCTCTGGCTGTCCAGACAAATCTCGTCCGCCTTGTGGCATGCGCGAACGCCGCGTATCTAGGCGTGGACATTCCGGACGGATACAGGCCGTTCACCGATGCGGAATGGCGCGCGTGCGGACTCTCCGACTTCGCGATGGTTCCGTACGCCGGCGACGGCTATCTGCATTACGCGACGGGCCTTCGCGCGCGGCTCATGTCGTCCAGGGAGTCGGACGGCATAGTAGTGGCGTGGAGCGGATGCGACTTCGACAACGGCTCCAACGGATTCACGGACGCTTCTTCCGTGACGAAGCAATACTTCGGATATCTCGACAGCCAGTACGCGCAGGCGCTCAAGATAATGAACGGCGTGCTGGCTTCCACGTCGGGTCGCGTGGAGGTCGTCGGCCACTCGCTTGGTGGAGGTCTCACCACGTACGTGGTCGCGGCGTGCAGCGACGACAAGGGGCGCGTTACTGGAACGACCTTCAACGGACTGGGGCTTTCGCGAATGCTGCAGGCGCGTCTCACGGCCGCCGAGAGACGCAGGGCTGAAGCTTCGATCGTCAACGTGAAGAGCTCCGCCGATCCGGTCTTCGTGATGCCGATGGCCCGCCACTATGGACGCATCTACGACATCCCGCAGAAGAGCGACGCATGGAAGGCGCACTCGATCGACATCCTTATCGGCGTCATGCGCAAGGTTTACGACCTCGCGCCTCGCCGCGAGGAAGGAACTGTACAATAACTATATCTACCACGAGCAAGTGAAGTAATCGGCGCGGGGATGAGCGGTGAACGGAAATCTGCATTTGTCCCCAAACGACTGAATTCTGATTGCCTCCCATCAGAATGTCGGCGCCAAATAGCTTGTCGGTTATAAGACACGGAAACCCACAAAAATCCAAGGTTATAAATTGATATAAAGCGCATTATTCCAGGGTTATTCTATTCGCAAAAATAACGGTGGAATCAAACACGCTAAAACAGTTTGGTCAGATGTAAAAAGCCCGCCACGGGACAACGTGGCGGGCTTTGTGCGCGAAGTGCGCTTTGCTCGAAATCGGGTTTTACTTCTTCTGCATGAGCGGCTTGCCGGCGTTCCAGGCCTGGCCGACCTTGTCGCCGGTGACGTAGTAGCCGCTCTGGAACTGGTCGAAGATGAGCGCGTTGAGCTTCGCCGGATCGACCTTGCCGTTTTCGGACAGCACGGTTTCATCCGCGACGACATTGGCGATCTTCCCGACGATGCAGTACATCGTCTCAGCCGATACGACCTCAGCAAGACTGCATTCCATCGTGACGGGGAACTCGTCGATCACCGGCGCGTTGACGTGCTGCGACTTGACGGCCGTGTAGCCCGTGCGCTCGAACTTGTCGGGCGTGTTGTTGCCCGACGCTATGCCGAAGTAGTCCGCGACATCCATGTGCGCCTTGTCAGCGATGGCGACGGTGAACGCCTTTGATTCGAGGATGTTCTTCGTCGTCTTGTGGCCCTCGCTGATGAAGAGCGCGATCTTGTCCATGTCGCAGACCATGCCCCATGCGGCGTTCATCGCGTTCACTTTGCCGTCTTTGCCGTATGCCGCGACGATGAGCACGGGCATCGGATACACGGCGGGGACTACGCCCAAATCTTTCTTTGCCATTTTTCGATATCCTTTCATGTTTTACCTTCCGTCTCGCACAGGAAGACGCTCCCTGCCATTGCGGAACGCGCAGAATTATACTATAATACTCCAATACAGGGAAGTAGACACTATTTTGTACTATACTTACCTTTTGGGAAGGTTGAAGGAATGACGAAGGAACAGGCACGAAAACTGCATTGCACCGTGGAGGCGGCGCTGGCGCTCGTCGGCGGCAAGTACAAGGCGATCGTCGTGTGGTGGCTCGACCACCGCACGACGATGCGCTTCAGCGAACTGCAGCGGGCGATTCCGCAGGCGACGGCGAAGATGCTCGTCCAGCAGCTCCGCGAGATGGAGGGCGACGAGCTTGTCGCGCGCAAGGTCTATCCCGTGGTGCCGCCCAAGACGGAGTATTCGCTCACCGGCCTCGGGAAATCCCTCGTGCCGATAGTCAAGGCGATGGACAGGTGGGGCGAGACCTGGTTCAGGCGCATGGGGCTCCCCGTGCCCTGCGACGACGAATAGACCTCGGGCAATGCGGGCGGCGGCATGACCCGCAACATGATCTACCACAACGACTTTGGATGGAGACTTGAAAAATGACAGACTTGACCGAAAAGACGCTCGCGACCGAGCGCAAGTACACGGGGAAGATAATCAGCGTCGATCTTCTCGACATTGAGCTGCCCGACGGACGCAGGGCGAAGCGCGAGGTCATCCGCCACGGCAACGCGGAGGCAATCCTCGCCCGTCGGCCAGACGGCAAGTTCGTGTTCGCCAGGCAGTATCGCAAGGCGGCTGAAGAGGCGCTTGTCGAAGTCATCGCGGGCGGACTCGAGCCGGGTGAAGACCCTGTCGAGGGCGCGAAGCGCGAGACGGCCGAGGAGACGGGATACGAAGTGACGAGCATCAAGTTCCTAACGACCATCATCTGCACGCCCGGCTACTGCGAGGAACGCATCCACCTCTACTTCGCGGAACTCTCGGAAACCGCCCACGCGCAAGACCAAGACCCCGACGAGAATGTGCATCCGGTCGTTCTTTCCGAGGCGGAAGTAGAAGACGGAATCCGCAGCGGCACCATCTTCGACTCTAAGACGCTCTCCGCCTGGCTTTGCTGGAAACTTGCGAGATAGCACAAGACAATGCGGAAGATAGATTGACTTTGCAATGGCATGGTCGCTGCATGTTTGTTATTCTTCCAGATGATGAAGTGGTTTGAACTTAAGGAGGATGCAAAATGAAGAAGTCTCTTAAGTTGCGCGCGGTCGTTTCCCCGACCCCCGCGATCATCGCTGCGGCGTATGACGAGAAGGGCAAGGCGGACGCCTGCACGCTTGCATTTTACACGCCGTCGAGCCATAAGCCGCCGTGCCTGACCATCGCAATCAACGCGACGGCGAAGCGCAAGACGCTGAAAAGCATCCTGCACTCCGGCGCGTTCACGATCGGCTATCCGAGCATCGAGCAGGCGGCGGAGGCGGACTACATCGGCATCGCATCCG
>SUWC01000016.1 GCA_015061665.1 Lentisphaerota bacterium | reverse complement strand
TCTAGGTCTGCCTTGTCACGGGAAATCGGATTGTCGCCAGACGGAATCAAGTGGCATCTCCAAAAGCTGAAGGAAGGTAATGCAATCCGGCGCGTTGGCACCAAATACGGGGGCCATTGGGAAGTCGTTGAATAATGGATGGACAGACCTCATTGTTGGAGTGGAAATGGTGGAGTAGAGACTATGGCGATGCCGCAGAGAGATGACACGATAGAGGCGATCAAGCGACGGGCGGTGGAGAAGAAGGCCGCCGTTTCGGTTAATTCGGCGCTCCTGGAGTTCTATTGGAATTTGGGCAAGGACATAATCGAGAAGTATGCGACGACCCAGTATTATGGGAGCCGGGCTATGCGGCTCATTATGGAGATTGTCGCCGCATTAGAACGATGCAAAATCGTGATGGAGGGGCCTGATGGCGCGCGGCTCAGAAAGCTCAATCACATTCGTACGATTCGTGGGACGACGGCCATCGAGGGAAACGCGCTGACCGAGGAGCAGATCACAGCCGTGCTGGCGGGGAAGCGCGTGGCGGCAACCCGGCGCGAAATCGACGAAGTGAAAGGTGCCCATCGCGCCTATGCGAAGATCGAGTCGTTCAATGCGTATTCGGTTAAGGATCTCTTAAAGGCGCACGCGTTGATGACGAAGGGGCTTGTTGAGCGTCCGGGCGAATTCCGCAAGTGTGCCGTGGGGGTGATGAATGGCGCGGGTGAAGTCGTGCATCTTGCTCCGCGTTTTGAACTCGTTCCAGGACTGATGGATGATTTGTTTGCGTGGCTTGCCGATTCCGATGAGCCAGTGCTTATAAAGAGTTGCGTCTTTCACTGGTGCTTTGAGGACATTCATCCATTTCCAGACGGCAATGGGCGCACTGGACGCCTTTGGCAGACCGTGTTGCTTGGCTCGTGGAATCCGCTCTTTTACGGCGCGCCAATTGAGAACATCGTATGGGCGCATCAGTCGGAGTATTATGCCGCGATACGGGCGGTTGAAGAACACGACATGGACATCGCTCCGTTCATTGAGTTCATGCTTGACAAGATTCTTCGGACACTGAAGGCCAAGGGTGAAGCATATGAGGCAGGGGAAGAAAGTAGGGTTAAGAGTAGGGATAAAAGTAGGGATAAGGTGTTGTGCCTTTTGCGCAAGCAGCCTGATTTGACGCAAGCTGAGCTTGCTAATGCATTGGGATTGACGGTAAAGGCGATTGAGAAGATCGTTCGTCAGTTGAGGGATGCTAATCTCATCAAGCGTGAGGGCGGCAAGAAATTCGGACGCTGGATTGTGGCATAAAAAAGAATGAGCAAGACCACACAGATTGTGATGTACGAACGGCCGCCATCCGCAATCGCTACATACTCGAACATTCAGAGAGAGTTGTGTTCGCGGCCATAGGGATATGCGATAATACTCTCGCATTCGTCAAGGAAGGCGATGCAGTGAGGGGACACCGTAGCTACCCGCCAAGGGCGGGAATTCTAGCAGGGTAAAGGCCGAATGGAAACAGGAGGCTCCTGCTACTACGGCTATTTACAGAAGGTCAAGCGTCCTGCGCAAGGCCGGCGCCGGATGGTAAAGTCGCCGTATTCGGAATTGTGAAAAGATCGTGTAAGATTTCGCCGCGGGCGGCGAGTATTAAATGTAAAGGAGAAAAAAGATGATAGGCGCGATAGTCGGCGACATCGTTGGATCGCGGTTTGAGTGGCGCAACCGCAAGAGCAAAGAGTTCACGTTCTTGAAAGGGGAGTACGAGTCGAGGCATCCGTGTTGCTTCACGGACGACACGGTGATGACGCTCGCTGTCGCTGGCGCCATCTTGAAGTGGCGCGAGGCTGGCGGAGGGTCATATGACGCGCTGTCGGCAGAGGCCATCATGAGCATGCAGGAGTTTGGGCGCCGCTATCCGCACGCAGGGTATGGCGGAGCGTTCCGCAGCTGGCTTCGCGACGATGCGCCGCAGCCCTACAACAGCTGGGGAAACGGCGCGGCGATGCGCGTGAGCGCGTGCGGCTGGGCTGGCCGGACGCTCGACGAGGTGAAGGCGATGTCGCGCGCCGTCACGGAAGTAACGCACAACCACCCCGAGGGCATCAAGGGCGCGGAGGCAACGGCTGTCGCGACTTTCCTTGCGCGGATGGGCAAGACGATGGAGGAGATAAAGGCGGTTGTCGTTCGCGACTACTATCCGCTCGGATTCACTCTCGACGAGATAAGGCCGACATACGAGTTCGACGTCTCGTGCCAGGGGTCCGTCCCGCAGGCGTTGGAGGCGTTCTTCGAGTCGACGTCTTTCGAGGATGCGATCCGCAACGCGATTTCGATAGGCGGCGACTCGGACACCATAGGCGCGATCTGCGGCGCTGTGGCGGGCGCGTACTACGGCGTTCCCCATGGCATTCGAGCCAAGGCCGAGACGTTCCTTGACGCGAGACTGATTGAAACATTGCAGAATTTCGAGCAGAGATATTGTGGCGCGGGAGATTGAACCGGCATGAGTGATGCGGTGGGGAATTTCGCTTTCCGGCCCCACCGGCCGTAACGCCCCTGGACAAATTTGCCTGCGTCACACGGACTGCGGCAAGTTTGGTATAATATATCGCCATGAGAATACTGTTTTTGAGCGACATACACGGGGTGCCGTCCACGCTGGAGGCGGCGCTCAAGGTGGGCGAGGCGCTGGGTTACGACAAGATCGCGATCCTCGGCGACATGCTCTACCACGGTCCCCGCAACGGCGTGCCCAACCTTTACGATCCCGAGCGCGTCGTCGCCATGCTGAACCCGCTAAAGGACAAGATCGTCGCCGTTCGCGGCAACTGCGACGCCGAGGTGGACCAGATGCTGCTCGAGTTCCCGATGATGGGCGACTATGCCATCGTCGACGCCGGGAAGGAGAAGTTCTTCCTCACCCACGGGCATCTCTGGAACGAATACAAGCTGCCGCCCGTCGGCATAGGGACGGTGCTCGCGCATGGGCACACCCACATCCCCGAACTGAAGAAGCTGGAGTGCGGGCTCACGATATTCAACCCGGGCTCGGTTTCGCTCCCCAAGGGCGGTTCACGCCGCTCGCTCGGCTACTTCGACGGAGAGAATCTTCACCACTATACCATCGCCTGAGCGCGACAAGACAACAGATACAAATGACGAACGAAATACTCGCAAGGATGAGCTCCGAGATAGGTGTCGGAGCATACCAGATAACCGCCGTGGAGAAGCTGCTTGCCGACGGCTCGACTGTCCCCTTCATCGCGCGCTACCGCAAGGAGGCCCACGGAAACCTGGACGAGGTGCAGATCGGGAAGATACAGGAGCGCCTCGCGTACTACACGGAGCTCGAGGACCGCAAGCAGACCGTACTCAAGTCGATTTCCGAGCAGGGCAAGCTTACGCCGGAGCTCGAGAAGAAGATCGCTGATTGCTTCGTCAAGACGACGCTCGAGGACATCTACCAGCCCTACAAGCCGAAGCGCCGCACGCGCGCGCAGATCGCTAAGGAGAAGGGCTTCGAGCCGCTCGCCGAGGAGATGTGGACAGGGGTCATGTCCGCAGGGCACTCCGACGAGGACCTGCAGTACGCGCGCGACATCGTAGCTGAGCGCATAGCCGACATGGCGAACGTGCGCGGTTTCGTCCGTCAGCAGTTTGCGACGAAGTCCGTCGTCAAGAGCGAAGTCGCCTCGCCCAGGCCGACGGAGCCGACGAAGTTCGAGCAGTACTACGACTACTCCGAGCCCATCTCCGCGATTCCGAGCCACCGCTACCTGGCGATAAGGCGCGGACAGAAGGAGGGCGTGCTCTGGGTGAAGCTGGAGCTTGACCGCGAGCCTGTCATTGAAGGAATCATGTCGCTAGTGGACGCCGAGCGCGGTGCGCCTGCGAACGAGGAGTGCGACGCGAACGTCCGCACGGCGGCAGAGGATGCCTACAAGCGCCTTCTTGCGCCGAGCTGCGAGATCGACGTCACGGTGGAGAAGAAGATGGAGGCGGACCGCGCGGCGGTCGAGGTGTTCGCGGAGAACCTTCGCCACCTTCTGCTCGCCTCCCCGCTCGGCGAAAAGGCCGTGCTCGCGATCGACCCCGGCATACGCACCGGCTGCAAGGTCGCTATGATGGACGCCACGGGCAAGTACCTCGGCAAGACGGTCATATTCCCGCAGCAGAAGCCGGAGGAGTCGGCAAAGGCCATCGCCCTCATCGTCAACAAGTACCGACCGGAGGCAATCGCCGTCGGAAACGGAACGGCGGGGCGCGAGACGGAGGCGTTCGTCCGCTCTACGCTAAAGCGCCTCCACGACCAGCATCCCGAGATACCGACGCCCATCGTCGTCAGCGTTTCTGAGGCGGGCGCTTCCGTATATTCCGCGAGCGAGATCGCGCGCAAGGAGTTCCCCGACCTGGACCTTACTGTGCGCGGTGCGATTTCGATTGGACGCCGCCTTCAGGACCCGCTTGCGGAGCTTGTGAAGATCGATCCGAAGGCGATCGGCGTTGGACAGTACCAGCACGACGTCCAGCAGACTCTTCTCGGGCAGAAGCTGGACGAAGTCGTCGTCAGCTGCGTGAACGGCGTCGGCGTGGAGCTGAACACGGCTTCTGCGCCTCTTCTGGAGCGCGTTTCCGGAGTCGGCGCGAAGCTTGCGGCGTCCATCGTCGAATGGCGCAACGAGCACGGCAAGTTCACGTCGCGCTCGCAGCTTCTCGACGTCAAGGGACTCGGAGCGAAGGCGTTCGAGCAGTGCGCAGGCTTTCTGCGCATACGCGGCGGACTGAACCCGCTGGACGCCTCTGCCGTGCATCCGGAGCGCTACACGCTCGTGAGGCAGATGGCCGAGGACCTTGGCATGAAGGTCAACGAGCTTGTGGGGAACGCGTCCGCCGCCGCAAAGATCGACGTACGCAAGTACATCACGAACGAAGTCGGCGAGCCGACGCTGAAGGACATCGTCGCCGAGCTTGTGAAGCCGGGGCGCGATCCGCGCGCGACGTTCGAGCCGCCCAAGTTCCGCGAGGACGTCACGAAGATCGAGGACGTGAAGGAGGGCATGAAGCTCGAGGGCGTCGTCACGAACGTCACGGCGTTCGGCGCGTTTGTGGACATCGGGGTGCATCAGGACGGGCTAGTCCATCTTTCGGAGCTCTCCGACACATACGTCGACGATCCTGCGAAGGTCGTCAAGGCCGGGGACAGGCTGTCGGTCACCGTAATCGGCGTGGACGTTGCGCGCGGGCGCATTTCGCTGAGCGCGAAGACGAATCCCGTCTACGGAGCGGCTGCGTCTGCCGGAGCGGCGGCGAAGCCAGGCTTCCCGCGCCAGCCGCGCGGCGAGAGGCGGCCGAGGCCCATGAGCTTCTCGGCTCCCGGTTCGTCGGGCTTCAGCTGCAATCCTTTCGCGAACCTCTGACGGCTATTCGTCAGCCCCGGGTGTCCTTGCGGCATTTGCTTCTACGCGAAGGCCTCGCATTTGCGGATGATTCGCCTTGCGACCGCCAGCTTGGACATCAGGGGAAGACACTCGACTTCGCCGTTCGCCATTAGAAGCGCGACGCGGTTCGTGTCCGTCCCGAACCCTGCTCCTTTTTCCGTGACGTCGTTCGCGACGATCATGTAAAGCCCCTTTTCGCGGCACTTCCGCCGCGCTTCGGGAAGGGCGTCACCGGTTTCCGCCGCGAAGCCGACGAGCCTGACCATATTTGACGAGCCTTGTCGCGCGATCTGGGCGGAGACTGTCTTCAGTACGTCTGGGTTGCGGACAAGGCGCAGTACGCCGTCCATCTGCGACTTCTTGAGTTTCTTCGCCGCGCATTCAGCTGGACGCCAGTCCGCTATAGCTGCGGTGGAGATAAGCACAACGGGGGCACTCCTTGCTTCGGCCAGCGCGGAAAGGACGGCGCCGAGCATGTCGCGCGCAGAGACGACGTCGGTTCTCAGGACGTTCTTCGGCGTTTTCAGCGCGACGGGACCTGCTATGAGACGGACCTTGTGTCCGCGCGATGCGGCCGCCCTTGCTATTGCAAAGCCCATCTTGCCTGTCGACGGGTTGGAGATGAAGCGGACGGGGTCGATGAATTCGCGGGTCGGTCCGGCGGTTATGATGAACCTAATCTTGGGGACAGGCCCCGAAAGACGCGTGGAAGGGCGCTTCATTGTCCAATGACCTTTCTGACCTGCTCCTCCGTAAGCCCCTCTAGAAGGAGGCGCTTGTTGCGCCCTGTTTCGCCCGAGAGGAACGAGACGCGGCTCTTCGGCAGGTCGAATGCGTCGGCGAGCGTCTCCACTAGCTCCTTGTTGGCCTTGCCGTCCACCGGTGCGCAGCGGATCTTGACCTTTACGGCGTCGCCGAGGAGTCCGTCCAGCCCAGCCTTTGACGAGCGTGGCTGCGCCTTTACGTTGATGACGACTCCGTCGGGTCTAGCTGTCAGGTAGCTCATTCGGGGATGTTCCTTTCTGGGAAAAGAAAATCCGGAAGGACAGGCTTGCGCCCAGCCTTCCGGACTTTACTGTTTGCGGTTATGTTACTTGCAGAGCGTGTAGAGAACGCCTGCAACGACCGCCGAGCCGATGACTCCCGATACGTTCGGTCCCATGGCCTGCATGAGAATGAAGTTCGTCGGGTCGTTGGAGAGCGAGACCTTGTTGGAGACGCGCGCGGCCATCGGGACGGCCGAGACGCCGGCGGAGCCGATGAGCGGGTTGACCTTCTCCTTGGAGAGGAGGTTCATTATCTTGGCCATGATCACGCCTGCGGCCGTTCCGACGCAGAACGCGCAGAGGCCGAGCGCGAGGATGCCGAGGGTCGTGCCGGAGAGGAACTTCTCGCAGGCGAGCTTGGAGCCGACGGAGAGTCCGAGCATGATCGTAACGATGTTGATGAGCGCGTTGGACATCGTGTCCGAGATGCGCGCTACGGAGGGGCCTGCCTCCTTGGCGAGGTTGCCGAGCATGAGCGCGCCGATGAGCGGCACGGCGGACGGCAGGAGCACGGCGCAGAGGAGGAGCACGATCAGCGGGAAGCATATCTTCTCGATCTTCTTGACCTCCCTGAGCGGCGGCATCTTGATGAGGCGCTCGTTCTTGGTGGTGAGCGCGTTCATGATCGGCGGCTGGATGATCGGGACGAGCGCCATGTAGCTGTACGCCGCGACTGCGATCGCGCCGAGCAGGTCAGGCGCGAGGCGCGAGGTGAGCCAGATTGCGGTCGGGCCGTCGGCTCCGCCGATGATTCCGATCGAGGCTGCCGCCTTCATGGGATCGACGCCGCCGAAGAAGTCGGCTCCGAAGAGCGCGGCGAGTCCGAGCGCTCCGAAGAGCGCGAAGAAGATTCCGAACTGCGCGGCGCCGCCGAGGAGGGCCGTCTTCGGGTTGGCGATGAGCGGTCCGAAGTCGGTCATCGCGCCCACGCCCATGAAGATCATGATCGGGAACACGCCCGTGTCGATGCCGAAGTGGAAGAAGTAGTAGAGGAATCCGCCGGGCTCGATGATGCCGCCTTTCATGACGGGGAGCCCGTTCGCGAGGAACGTGACGAGTCCGTCATGCATCATCGCGGGCGCGGTGACGCCGCCGAGCGGGCAGTTGGCGAGGAGTCCGCCGAAGCCGATCGGCAGGAGGAGCAGCGGCTCGAACCCCTTGACGATCGCGAGGTAGATCATGATCAGGCAGAGCGGGATCATGATGAGCTGTCCGACGCCGTAGGGCATGCCGAAGAGAGTCTTGACCTCGTGTCCGCGAACGAACGAGCCGGCGTCGTCGAAGTATCCGCCGATCCAGTCGCCGACCTTCACCTCGTGCTTGGGGGTGGAGAGCGTCTTGGCCTGCGTGGCGTCGACGACCCAGAAGCCGTTGCGGTTGACGAAGTCGCCGCGCGGATTGAACTTCCTGCTCAGGTCAGGCGCAGCAGGCCTGTCCGTCCAGTTTCCGTCCGCATCCTTCGCGGCGAAGTCGCCCGTGATGTAGTCGGGCGCCGTCTTCCTCATGAAGCCGGAGATGCCGGTGTCGGCCGAAAGGTTCTTCACCTTTGCGAGCGTGTCGCGCCAGTCGCCTTCGGCCGACGCGCAGAACGCGACGGCGACGGCGAATATGGCAAGTGCAAAGCGTTTCATTGTCTGATCCTTTCGCTAGCCTTAGCCGATCACGGCGAGAACGTCGCCGGTGGCGACCTTGTCCGTCGCGCCGACGGAGAGCGTTACCGTGCCGTCGCAGGGAGCTGTGACGGGAGTCTCCATCTTCATGACGTCCATGACGAGGATCTCGTCGCCCTTGGAGACGGCGGTACCGCTCTGGGCGGTGACGCGGAGGATCGTTCCGGGGACCGGGGCCTTGACCTCGGTCCCGCCGGCGGGAGCGGCCGCTGCGGGGGCGGCGGCTTTGACGCCTGCCTCGCTCTTGAACGCGACCTCCTTGCCGTTGACGACGGCTTTGCCGTCCCCGGTGATCTTGACGCCGTACGCCTTGCCGTTGATCGTGACGGTGACGCCTTCCTTGGAGGGGGCGGCCTTTGCGCCCTCCGCCTCGGCGAAGCGGCATCCCATCGGGGCCTTGGACGGGTCCTTGAGGAAGAGGATTCCCTTTTCCTTGCAGGCCGCGGCGATGAAGATGTTCTCGTCGGTTACGGGCAGTCCGGCGTCCTCAAGCGCCTTCTTCGCGACTGCGCCGCCCTTGTTGGGGTCGGAGTCGTTGAGCTCGAGCACCGTCTTCGTCGTGGGCTCGGAGTAGGGCTTGGTGAGCTCGTTGGAAGCCATGAACTCGCTGGCCTTCTTCACGATCTCGGGATCCGGCGGGACGGGCGTCTTGCCGAAGTAGCCGAGGACCATCTTGGCGTAGCCGGGCGCGAACTTCTTGAACTTGCCGAACATGACGTTCTGGATGGCCTGCTGCGCGTAGAACTGCGAGACGGGCGTGACGGACGTGCCGAAGCCGCCGAGGCGCACGCAGTCGTACATCTCCGCGATCATGTCGTCGTACTTGTCCATCATGTTGTTGTCGCGGAGCATCTGGGTGTTCGCGGTCAGCGCGCCGCCGGGCATCGGGCTCCACACGATCTGCGGGTTGACGCTCATGGCCTCCGGCGGGAGGAAGTACTTCTTCATCGCGTTCTTGAAGGAGTCCTCGGCCTTCTTGATCTTGTTGATGTCGAAGTCGAACTCGAACTCGTCGTCTCCGTCGAGGCAGTGCCACATCGTGATGATGTCGGGCTGGCAGGTTCCGCCGCTCATCGGGGCCATCGAGAGGTCAAGGCCGTCGGCTCCGCCGCGCAGGGCCGCGAGGTAGCACGCGACGCCGTTGCCGGCCGTCTCGTGGGAGTGGAACTGGATGTGGACGTCCTTGCCGAGGAGTTCGCGCGCCTTCTTCATCGTCCAGTAGACGGTGGAGGGCGTGGAGGTTCCGGAGGCGTCCTTGAAGCAGACGCGGTCGAAGGGGATTCCCGCGTCCATGATCATCTTCAGGCGGTCGCGGTAGAAGTCGGGGGTGTGCGTGCCCTTGTTGTCGATTCCGGGGGGAAGGCCCATCATCGTGACTACGACCTCGTGGTTGAGCCCCGCGTCGTGGATGCACTGACCCGACCACTTGAGGTTGTTGACGTCGTTGAGGGCGTCGAAGTTGCGGATCGAGCTCATGCCGTGTTTCTTGAACATCTGGGCGTGGAGCTTGATCATGTCGCTGGGCTGGGACTCCAGGCCGACGACGTTCACGCCGCGCGAGAGCGTCTGGAGGTCGGCTTCGGGAGCGGCCGCGCGGAACTTGTCCATAACGTCGAACGCATCCTCCTGGCAGTAGAAGTAGCAGCTCTGGAAGCGCGCGCCGCCGCCTGCCTCGAACCAGCGGACGCCCGCCTGGTAGGCCTCCTCTACGCAGGGGAGGAAGTCTTTTGAGAGGACTCGCGCGCCGACGACGGACTGGAAGCCGTCGCGGAAGGCGGTGAGCATGAACTTTACTGTTTTCTTGGCCATGGTTGTTTTGCCTTTAGGTTGTCGTTGTCTTGTGGTTAAATCTTCTGTTGCATCCGGTTGTCGCCGACTGCGGTCGACAGCAGTCGAACCAACCGCCCGCAATCCTCTAGCCGAGCGCTACCGCTATCGCAAGGGCGATGTTGGCGTCGTCGTCGGTCGCCGCCTTCTTCGCGGCGGGTGCCTTCTTGGGGGCCTCCTGGGGGAGGATCGAGTCGAACCTCGCGACGATCCCCATCGTGCACTTCGTCACGACTATGAGGATCGAGAGGAATACGTAGACGATGCCCATGCCGGCGAGCATGAGCACAAGGCCTTGTCCGAGAACTTCCATTTTTTGTCTCTCCGCTTTGTTCTTATTCGTTGATGTTCGTAAGCTTCAGCGTGTCGAAGTCAATCCGGCGGTAGTAGCAGTTGCGGGGCTCGCCGGCCTTGTTCTTCGTGTGGCAGATGCCGCCCCTGCAGGGACGCACTATATAGAGGAGGGAGTTCTGCTCGCAGTTGACGTACGCCTCGAGGAGGTCGAACGTCTCGCCGGAGGTCTCGCCCTTGAACCACAGCTTGTTGCGGCTCGTGGACCACAGGATCAGCTTCCGCTTCGCAAAGCTCTCCTTCATCGCGAACTCGTTCGTGTAGGCGACGAGGATGACTTCCCTTGTGTCCGCGTTCTGCACCGCGACGGGTATCACCCCGGGGTCGCAAGACGCGGTTCCGGCCGCGCGCGTGTCGGCGACCTGGCGGCCGACTTTCTCGAGTTTGGTGAAATC
Organism: Lentisphaerota bacterium; assembly: GCA_015061665.1. Taxonomy (GTDB): domain Bacteria; phylum Verrucomicrobiota; class Kiritimatiellia; order RFP12; family UBA1067; genus UBA1067. The sequence goes on along the minus strand of SUWC01000016.1, from coordinate 36,623 downwards.
GAGCGTGAGCTCGAGAGATTCTTCAAGCTGTCCCATAATGTGCCTTTTTGAAAGTTTTGAATACTATTATATCAAAAAAGGGTGGATTGTGGCAAAAATCGACATTGATTTCACCCGCGCCGTTTTGATATACTTATACCCAATAAATGAATGCCCTAAAAAGGGTAAATAAGGAGAAATGACAATGGCTAAAACGCCGAAGTTCAAGAACGCCAAGGTTCAGGCGTGGGTTGATCAGTGGGTCAAGGTCTGCGATCCCGACAAGGTTGTCGTGATCAAGGGCACCAAGCAGGAGCACACTGATATCTGCGAGATGATGGTCAAGAAGGGCCAGTTCGTCAAGCTCAACCAGAAGCTCCGTCCGGGCTGCTATCTCGCCCGTTCGCACGAGAGCGACGTCGCGCGCGTTGAAGGCCGCACGTTCATCTGCTCCAAGAAGGAGATCGACGCAGGTCCCACCAACCACTGGAAGGATCCCGACGTCATGAAGAAGGAGATGCTCAAGAAGTACAAGGGCTGCATGAAGGGCCGCACCATGTACGTCATCCCCTTCGCGATGGGTCCGATCGGCAACCCGATCACCCAGTACGGCATCGAGGTGACCGACTCGCCCTACGTCGTCGTGAACATGAACATCATGACCCGCACAGGCGACGCCGTGATGAAGATCCTCGACAAGGGCGGCGCGTTCGTCCCCTGCATCCACTCCGTCGGCGCTCCCCTCAAGAAGGGCCAGAAGGACGTCGCGTGGCCCTGCGCCAAGAAGATCGACGACAAGTACATCACGCAGTTCCCGGAGGACGGCGAGATCTGGTCGTTCGGCTCGGGCTACGGCGGCAACGCGCTCCTCGGCAAGAAGTGCTTCGCGCTCCGCATCGCCTCGAAGCTCGCGAAGGACCAGGGCTGGATGGCCGAGCACATGCTCATCCTCACCCTCACCTCGCCCGAGAAGAAGAAATACCACGTCACGGCCGCGTTCCCGTCCGCCTGCGGCAAGACCAACCTCGCCATGATGCTTCCGAAGCTCCCCGGCTGGAAGCTCGAGACGATCGGCGACGACATCGCGTGGCTCAAGCCCGGCGAGGATGGGCGTCTCTACGCCATCAACCCCGAGAACGGCTTCTTCGGCGTCGCGCCCGGAACGTCCAACGACTCCAACCCGAACGCCCTGCTCTCCTGCAAGAAGAACACGATCTTCACGAATGTCGTTCTCACGCCCAACGGCGACATCTGGTGGGAAGACATGGGCATCGACGCCCCTGAAGAGGGCATCGACTGGAAGGGCAACCCCTGCTACCGCTGCGTGGACGACACCAAGCGCATGGGCCCGAAGCCCGGCATGACGAAGGCCGAGGTCAAGGCCGCCGGCTATGTCGCAGCCCACAAGAACTCCCGCTTCACGGCTCCCGCCGTGAACTGCCCCGTCCTCGACAAGGATGGCTTCAACGGCAAGTTCAACAAGAAGCCCACCGGAGTGCCGATCGACGCGATCCTCTTCGGCGGACGCCGTCCCAGCACCATCCCGCTGGTGAACGAGGCCAAGAGCTGGACCCACGGCGTGTTCATGGGCTCGGCCGCAGGCTCCGAGGTCACGGCCGCCGTCATCGCGGACAACATCGGCCAGGTCCGTCGCGACCCGATGGCGATGCTTCCGTTCTTCGGCTACAACGTCGCCGACTACTTCCAGCATTGGCTCGAGATGGAGCGCACCAGCGCCAATCCCGCGAACCTGCCGAAGATCTACTTCGTCAACTGGTTCCGCAAGGGCGAGGACGGTCGCTTCATGTGGCCTGGATTCGGCGACAACAGCCGCGTCCTGAAGTGGATCTGCCAGCGCATCGACGGCAAGGTCGCCGCGAACGAGACCGCGATTGGCAACCTCCCGAAGTTCGAAGACATCGACCTCGCCAACAACGAGGGCAAGTTCAAGGTTGTCGAAGACGACCTCAAGGAGATACTCAAGGTCGACGTCGAGGGCTGGAAGAAGGAGATCGCCACGGTCGGCGCCTCGTACGACGAGTACGACGCGAAGGCCTCCAAGGACTCCACGGCCGTCAACAAGGCCGCCCGCCGCGTCCCTGCCGCTCTCCGCGGCATCCTCGCGCAGGTCACCGAAGCCCTTTCCAAGTAAGGAAAGGCGTGCACAACCCCGTCAGACGGGGCGAAGGCGGGCGCGGCAAAACTGCCGCGTCCGCCTTGCTATTGACATTCTGCGTCCGATTGCGTAAAATATAGTATGTAGTTGTGGAAGTATGAAAGAAGGCCAAATGTTCGGAAAACTCAGATCCTTATTCTCGACTGACATAGGCATTGACCTAGGCACGGCGAACTCGCTCGTGTACGTGAAGGATCGCGGAATCGTCCTCCGCGAGCCTTCCGTTGTCGCCATACAGGCTGGTTCCAAGAATGTTTTGGCCGTCGGCAACGAGGCCAAGGAGATGCTTGGCAGGACCCCCGGCAACATCATCGCCATCAGGCCGATGAAGTCCGGCGTCATAGCCGACTTCGACATTACCGAGGCGATGATCGCCTATTTCATCAACAAGGTCTGCCCCAGGCGAATCTGGAGCAGCTTCAAGTGGGCCCGCCCGAGGATGGTCATAGCCGTCCCCAGCGGAATTACCGAAGTCGAGAAGAGGGCCGTCGAAGACGCTGCCGTTCAGGCTGGAGCGAGCGACGTGATCCTCATCGAGGAACCCATGGCCGCCGCAATCGGCGTGGGGCTTCCCGTCTCGGAGCCTGCTGGCTCCATGATCGTCGACATCGGCGGCGGAACATGCGAAGTGGCGATCATATCACTCGCGGGCATAGTCCATTCGAACAGCCAGCGCGCAGCCGGCGGTGACGCGATGGACGACTGCATAAGGAATCACATAAAGCGCGTGTACAATCTCCAGATCGGCGAGCGTACCGCGGAAGACATCAAGATCAACATCGGCAGCGCGTTTCCGACGGGCGAGGAGGGCTCGTACGAGGTGCGCGGCATGGATGTTGTGACGGGGTTGCCGAAGACTTTGACGATAACCTCGGAGGAAATCAGAACCGCGCTCAAGGACCCCGTCTCGATGATTGTCGACACGGTTAGGTCCACGCTCGACAAGTGCGAGCCCGAGCTTGCGGCAGACCTGATCGACCGCGGCCTTGTGCTGTCGGGCGGCAGTTCGCAGCTTCGCGGTCTGGACAAGCTACTTTCCCAGCAGACGGGGCTTCCCGTCATGGTTGCAGACGATCCGCTTTCCGCCGTCGCGGAGGGCACGGGAACTGTGATGAGCGAGCTTGATTTCCTCTCGAAGAACAAGAGGTCGTAGCCAGGGTCGTCGGCCCGCCCCCGTCGCAATGAACGGGAAGGCCAGGGCGCAAAGTGAACAGGAAAAAGAACGGAGCATTGGCGATCGTCGCGCTTGCGACGGTCGTTGCCTTGGCTTTGGCCTTTTTCCGTCCTGTCGCCGTGGAGGTCGCGTATCCGTTCGAGAGGGCTAAGCTGATTCTCTCGAGGTCGGTGTTCTCCCGCGTCGGCGGACTTTTCCGCGGAGCCCAGGCGAGGGCGGAGAACATCCGCCTCAGGCGCGAGGTCGCCTCCCTCGGCATGGTCATGGGCGAGTGCGAGCGCCTGGAGGAGGAGAACGCGCGCCTTCGCGCGGCGCTTGGCTACGTTGAGCGCGAGCCCGGGCGCTGGATCGCCGCAAGCGTCCTTTCCGAAAACGGCGCGGCCGCCGGCGTCGGGCGCTCGATGCGCGTCGACAAGGGCTCTCTCGCGGGCGTTAAGGAGGGCGCTGTAGTCGCCGTTCCCGATGGACTCGTCGGGCGCGTCGTCTCCGTCTCGCCGCATACAGCGGAGATACGGCTCATAACCGACTCTCGGCTCAAGGTCTCCTGCACCGTCGAGGGCACGCAGGGAGTTGCGGGCGTGCTTTCGGGCGGGACGGACTCGCTGCTCGTGCTTGGCCTTCTCACCGTGGGGGCGGAGGTCCCCGCCCGCTCGCGCGTATTCACGTCGGGGCGCGGCGGAGTGTTCCCCGCCGGGATAGAGGTAGGGACCCTGCTCGACGTCAGCGAGCAGCATTCTGGGCTCGGACGCGAGGGAATCGTCCAGCCCGCCGTCGATTTCTCAACGCTGGAGGACGTCTTCATCCGCAATGAAAAATGACTTCGTCCTCATCTTTCTCCTCTTCTTCACGCTTGCCGTAGGCGGCGCGCTGGAGGAGCTTGCGCCGAAGATGCTCGGCGTGGGATTCCCCGTCCTCCTCACGGCGGCCGTCTTCCACGCGCCGCGCCGCCCGCTTGCCACGATGGCGATCTTCGTAATCGCCGCCGGCGCGATGGAGGACGCGCTATCCGGCCTGCCGCCGTTTTCCAGCATCGCCTTCTTCGCGCTTGCGGCCTCCGCCGCGCGCTGGCTCGGACACTCCGTCATAACGGCGCTGCTCGCGTATCCCGCGTACCAGGTATGGCTCTGGGCGTGCTGCTCCGGGCTCGACGCGGGGCTGTTCAACAGGCTGCTTGTCTCCATCCCCGTCGGAATCGCCGCCGTTGGCGTGTTGTGGCCGTTGTTCGGATGGCTCGAGGAAAGGGGGGCTCTCGATGGCAGACGATGAAGTCGTCATACCCGGCGGCTACGCCTGCCTGGTCGTGGCGTCCGTCTTCGCCGCCGGACTCCTCGCCCTCGCCGTGCGCCTCAAGGCCGTGCAGATTGATTCCGTCGCCACGCTTGCATACTCGGGCGAGAAGCAGAGCGTGAGGCTCGTGAGGACGGACGGCATACGCGGGCGCATAATCGCGTCGGGCGGAGAGGTTCTGGCGGACAACCGCCCGGTCCGCTCGATAGTGCTGGACGCCGCGTCCTTCCAGAAGCGCTCCTGGGGCGCGACGGCGACGAACATAATGGAGTCGATAGCCCGCGCCTGCGAAATCGTGGGGCGCCCGTCATCCCTGTCCGAGCGCGACATCGCGCGCCACCTCCATCAGCGCCTGGCGCGTCCGCTGTCGGTTCTGAGGGACCTGACGGACGACGAGGTCGCTCGCTTTTCGGAGCGCTCTGACGAGCTGCCTGGCTTTACCTGCATCGAGACGCTCGACCGCTGGTATCCGCGCGGTTCGCTTGCCGCGCACATCCTCGGCTATGTCGGACGTGACCGGGTCGAAGGCGGAGGCGGGGACGAGAAGATCAACTACCGCGACTTCGGGATGCACGGGCGCAGCGGGCTCGAGATATTCTACGACAGCTTCCTGCGGGGCGTGCCGGGGGAGAAGAAGCTCATCGTAGACGCACGGGGATTCGCCTGCCGCGAGATGACGACGGTCGAGCCGAAGCCCGGTCCCGACCTTGTGCTGTCCCTCGACGTGGACCTTCAGGACGAGGCGGAGCGCCAGCTTGCGGGCGTGCGCGGCGCGGCGGTTGCGATCGATCCTCTGAACGGAGGCATCCTCGCGATCGCGAGTTCGCCGGGCTTCAACCCCAACGACTTCGTGCCGACGCTCCGCGCGGACCTATACGAAAGCCTTTCGAAGGACCCCGCCAAGCCGCTGCTCAACCGCGCGGTGACGGGGTCGTACGCGCCTGGATCGACCTTCAAGCCAATCACCGCGCTCGCAGCCCTTGCGGCGGGCGTCTCGCCCTACGAGGAGCACGAATGCGTCGGCTACTTCAAGCTCGGCGGAATGCGCATCCGCTGCTCCCGCACCTGGGGCCACGGATACCTAGACATGCCGCACGCGCTCAAGGAAAGCTGCAACCCGTTCTTCTGCGACGTTTCGCTGCGCGTGGGCACGAACGGACTGGTCGCGGCGGCGAAGAAGTTCGGACTCGGCTCGCGCACAGGCATAGACCTCCCCGGCGAAACGGCCGGCGTCGTGCCGGACGCGGCGTGGAAGCGCGAGCACTGGCACGAGCCGTGGTATCCAGGCGACCTGCCGCAGATGTCCATCGGACAGGGCATGCTGCTCGCGACGCCCCTCCAGATGGCGCGCGTCGCGGCCGCGCTCGGAACTGGGTACCTTGTCACGCCCCACGTCAAGGCGGACGCTCCGTCCGCAAAGCTCCCGATTCCCTGGCCCAAGGACGACATCGACCACGTGCGGCGAGGAATGCGCCTGGTCGTGACAGAGGGAACGGGTCGCAGGGGCGCGTCGAACCTGAATGCGTATGTCCTTGGCAAGACCGGCACTGCCGAGGTCGGTGCGGGCGCGTCGAGGCGGAAGAACACGTGGTTCATCGCATACGCAGAGCCCTGCGACTTCGCGCAGAACGGCGAAACGCCGCTGCGCCGCAAGGACAAGACGGGGTCCGTCGCGGTTGCAATGGTTGTCGAGAACGGCGAGTCCGGCGGCGGCACAACGGCGCCAAGGGTCCGCGAGATACTGAGGAGGCGTTTCGGTGAAAGATAAGCTCCTCAACTTCAACTGGCTGATGTTCGCCGCCATGATTGCGCTCGTGGCGCTCGGCACGATGTCCATACGCAGCGCAGGCCTTGCGCGCGAGACGATCTTCCACGGAATGTGGATCAACAACCTCGTCTCCGCGTCGCTCGGGCTGGCCATATACTTCGCGCTTGCCGCGGTCGACTACAGGGTGATCGTCCGCTATGCGTCGCCGTTCGTCTACGGGGCGTCGCTCTTCTTCCTTGTCGCAGTCCTGCTTGTCGGCTCGACGGTCTACGGAGGAAAGCGCTGGCTCTGGTTCTTCCAGCCGAGCGAGGTCGCGAAGCTTGCGGTGATCGTGTTCCTCGCGTGGATGCTGCCCTTTGTGAGCGGTTTCAAGGGGTTCTTCCTCGCGGGGCTCGCCGCCGGCGTGCCTGCGCTGCTGATTCTTGCGGAGCCGGACCTCGGCACGACGCTCGCGCTCGTCCCGGCGGTGATAGCCATGGTGCTCGTCGCAGGCGTGTGGAGCAGGGGGCTTGTCGTCCTCCTGGGCGCGGGGCTCGTCGCGATGGCGGCCGTGCTCGGTGCGGTGCACGAGGCGGAGAAGCCTGGCCAGGACCCCGAACGACGCGCGAAGATACTGAAGTGCGTGCCGCTGCGCCCCCACCAGGTCAAGAGGGTGAAGACGTTCCTTTTCGCCGAGTCCGACCCGATGGGCGCGGGCTACAACCTGCGGCAGGCGATGATCGCGATTGGCTCGGGAGGACTGCGAGGCAAGGGCTTCGGCCACGCCGAGACGAACAGGCTCAAGTACCTTCCGCCTTCGGTGTCGATGAACGACTTCATCTTCTGCGTATACGCCGAGGAGACGGGGTTCGTCGGTTCGCTGTCCCTGCTCGCCCTTTTCGCGACGCTTTGCCTAACGGGCGTCTGGAGCGCGTTCAGGGCTGGCGACCTTGCGGGGCGCCTCATAGCGATCGGAGTGTCCACCCTGATTTTCGCGCACATGTACATCAACATCGCGATGTCCATCGGCCTCGTCCCGATAACGGGGCTGCCGCTTCCATTTATCTCGTCCGGACGCACCTTCCTGCTGATCGTGATGGCCGGACTGGGACTGACACAAAGTGTAAACCTTCACAGAAACGAGGAGACATAACAAAATGAACCTGTTTGGATGGCTTAAGCGCTCAAAGATGAAGCGCGAGATAATAGTGAACGTCGAGCGGCTGGAGACCCGCGTCGCAGTGATGGAGAACGGACGCCTAGAGGAGTTCGAGGTCGAGCATTCCGAGGACGAGCGCCTTGTCGGCAGCATCTTCAAGGGACGCGTCCAGAACCTTGAGAACGACCTCCAGGCGGCGTTCGTCGACATCGGGCTGAAGAAGAACGCCTTCCTCCACTACTGGGACATGACGCCCGACGCGGACGCGCTGCTCGAGGAGGACGACGAGCCGAAGAAGTCGCAGAAGGGCGGGCGCAAGGCGAACCGCCTGACCGACGCCGAGATCGCGAAGCGCTTTCCGCCGGGATCCGAGATCGTCGTGCAGGTCACCAAGGGCCCGATTTCGACGAAGGGTCCGCGCGTAACCGCAAACCTCTCCATCCCCGGGCGCTATCTCGTCATGATGCCTGGAACGCGCATCCGCGGCGTCTCCAAGAAGATCGGCGACGCAAAGGAGCGCGTGCGCCTGAAAGCGATCCTCGACAAGCTGCCGCTGCCAGACAACGTGGGCCTGGTCGTGCGCACCGCCGGACAGGGCGCGAGCGCCAGGGCGTTCGCGCGCGACCTCAGGAACCTGCTCTCGGTGTGGAACGAGATGCAGTCCAACACGAAGAACCTGCGCACCCCATGCTGCATCTTCCACGAGCCGGGGCTCTGCGAGCGCGTCATCCGCGACTGGCTGACGGAGGATGTCGACGCGATCGTCATCGACGACGAGAAGAGCTACAACGAAATGCGCGAGGTCACCGCGCGCATCTCGCACCGCGCCAAGGCGAAGGTGCGGCGCTACGACGGCGCGCAGAGCGTGTTCGAGCACTACGGGCTCGACCGCCAGCTTGCCGACGCGTTTGCGCGCCAGGTGCCGCTCAAGTCGGGCGGATACCTCGTCATCGACGAGACCGAGGCCCTCATCTCCGTCGACGTCAACACGGGCCACTACAAGGGCAACGGCTCGCAGGAGGACGCGATCCTGGAGGTGAACCTCGAGGCCGTCGAGGAGGTCGCGCGCCAGCTGAGGCTCAGGAACATCGGCGGCCTCGTAGTGCTCGATCTCATCGACATGAAGAGCCGCAAGCACCAGCAGCAGGTCTACAAGGCGCTCAAGGCCGCGCTCAAGCGCGACCGCGCCCGCACGAACGTGCTGCAGATATCCGAACTCGGGCTTCTCGAGATGTCGCGCCAGCGCCAGGACAAGTCGATCCTCTCGATGCTGTCGTCGAAATGCCCCTACTGCCAGGGGCACGGCGTCGTCAAGTCGCCCATGGCGATTTCCATCGAAGTGCAGCGCAGGCTGATCTCCCTGCTCAAGAAGGCGGCGGCGGACAGGCAGCCGTTCGAGCCGAAGATCGTCATCGCGCCGCAGGTGATGCAGCGTCTGCGCACCGAAGACGCCGAGATTCTCGCCGATCTCCAGAAGGAGTACAACACCCGGCTGACGTTCGTCTCCGAGCTCCACCGCCACCCCGAGTCGTTTTCAATACTGGACGCGGCGACCTCACAAGTGCTATACTCTCAATCATGAAGAAATACATTCTTATTGCGGCGGCGGCGTTTTCCGTCTTCCAGACGGCGAAGGCCGACCAGCCCGACGGCGGCGCGAAGTCCCCGCAGACGATCAAGATCTCCGCCGACAAAATGGCGGCGGACAACATCACCGGCACTGTCGTGGCCTCGGGCCACGTCCATGCCGTTGCGCATCCAGTATGCCTCATTTCGGATCTCGTCTCCAGGCGCGACGACGTCTACGAGTTCGCGGATCCGACGACGCTCACGACGTGCACGAACTCCGAGGACTGCCTCCACTGGTCCGCGACGGGCGGGATGACGTACCGCGACCAGAAGAGCGTCGTGGTGAAGGACGTTGTGTTCCGCGCCTGGGGCGTCCCCGTCATGTGGCTCCCCTTCTGGTACTACCCGCTCGACACCGACTACGGCCTTCGCGTCATGCCAGGCTACACGAAGCAGTGGGGGGCCTACCTTATGACGAAGTACGTCTACGGAATCGTCGGCGGACACAACGAGGGCGAATGGGGCCTCGACGGCTCCACGCGCCTCGACTGGCGCAACAAGAACGGCGTCGCGCTCGGACAGACCGTCCGCTGGCACCTCGGCGAGAACGGGCACGGCAAGTTCAGCGCGTACTATGCCTGGGACGAGGACGCGGACCGCTATGACGACCGCTGGAGAGGCCGCCACTACCGCTACGACCACTGGAACTCAAAGGTCCCCGACGAGCGCTACGGCATGACGTTCGAGCATCTCTGGCTTCCGACTGAGCGCGACATCGTCCGTGCGCGCGGCGCATACTACTCCGACACCGAGTTCAAGAGCGACTTCCTCAGCGACGGGCTCTTCGGCACGCGTAACCGCATGCGCGGCAGCGACGGCAACGAGGTCGCCTGGGAGCACCTTGAGAATTCGTGGGGCGCGGGGCTGTCGGTCTCGGGTCCGCTCAACGAGTTCTACGGCGGAGTATCCCGACTTCCCGAGATATTCGTGAACGTCATGCCCCAGCCGCTGCCATGGCTGCCCGTCAACTACGAGAGCGAGTCCTCGATCGCCTTCCTGAACCGCGACTACGCGCGCCTCGGATCGTCGCGCACGAGCGACGAGTTCCGCTACGCGCCCGGGCGCTGGGCCGACTACCAGACTTTCCGCCTCGACACGTACCACAGGCTCACAGCCCCGTTCAGGGTCGGCGACGTCGTCAGCGTGGTTCCGCGCGTCGGACTGCGCGGCACGTACTGGAACCAGACCGGGCTCGAGAACCTGAGCGGATACGGACGGTCCGTCAAGGGAGCTGACGACGTGACTCGCGTGATCTTCGAGGGTGGCGTGACGTTTGCCGCGCGCGGAACCAAGCAGATCAACGAGAAATGGCGCCACATGGTGGAGCCCTACGTGGACGTCCTCGCGCAGGAGGCGCGCTACTACGGGCTCACCGGCAGGTCGCGCCCCTACATCTTCGACTCCGTCGACTCGTCTCGCGACTGGCTCGACCAGTACGCAGGGCGCAGCCGCAACCTTCCCTACAGCTGGTACGGCTTCACCCCCGGCCTGCGCAACGTCTTCCAGCGCTGCTGCGAGGACGGAAGCGTGAAGACGGTGCTCGATATCGACGTCTACGCCGCGGTTCAGCTCAACAAGACGCACTGGACCGAAGGCGGGCGCTACCACCGCCTTTCGCGCGACCCCTCCGATCCGATGTACGGCGAGCACGACGTGAACGTCATGCCAGGCTTGCGCACGAGGCTCTTCCCCGCCGACGGATGTTCGCTCTCGACGCGCGTCGAGTACGATACGGACAACAACCGCGTCGCGTATGCGGACGTCGTGTGGAGCCAGAAGGTCACCAGGGACTTCAACTACTCGCTGTCGTTCAACCAGCGCGACCACAGGTGGTGGGACTTCTCGTCCTCGCCCTACAACCGCGATGAGCTGAAGGACGAGGCCTTCAACTGGGCCGAGTTCTCGTACATCGAGCTCAAGGCCGAGCACGAGATCTGCGACGCCGTCGCGTGGGGTCCCTTCATCCGCTGGGACTGCAAGCGCGGCGAAGTCGACGAGGTCGGGTCGTGGATCGACTTCCGCACGGACTGCCTTGGCTTCAGGTTCTCGGCGTCGTACGAAAACGAGTTCGAGCGCGTCGACGGCTCCAAGTCGTCCGACGACTGGCGCTTCGGCTTCTTCGTCTACCTCCGCGCCTTCGGGGCCTCAAGCGGCTCGATATTCTGATGTTTGGACGCCTTAGCGGGGACAGACCCCCAAAACAGCCCGATTCTGTGGTATAATATGTCGCATGAGAATCGTGGTTAAAGTAGGCACGCATGCAATCGCGGCCAAGACAGGCCGCCCCGACTATGCTGCGCTCAAGCGTCTCGTTGCCCAGATTTCCGCCCTGCGCAAGGCCGGCAACGAGGTTGTTTTCGTTTCATCAGGCGCCGTCGCCGCAGGCGTCGAGGCCCTCGGGCTCAAGGCTCGTCCGACTGACGTCAACGAGGTCCAGATGTGCGCCGCAGTCGGCCAGGCGCGCTTCATCTACGAGTACGAGCGCCTCTTCGCCGAGCATGACGTGAAGATCGGGCAGATACTCCTGACCCACTACGACTTCGAGGAACACCACCGCTCCCACAACGTCAAGATGGCGATAGACCGCCTCGTCAAGGCGGGAATCGTGCCCGTCATCAACGAAAACGACGTCGTCGCGGACGAAGAGCTCAAGGGGCGCACCTTCGGCGACAACGACTGGCTCAGCTTCCTGATCGCCAAGCTCGTCAAGGCCGATACGCTCGTCCTCCTTACCACCGTCGACGGACTGCTTGACGCAAACGGCAGGCGAATCGCCCGCGTCGAGTCCTTCCGCAACGTCCTCAAGCTCGTGCGCGCAGGCGAGAAGGGCAAGCTCTCAAAGGGCGGAATGGACTCCAAGCTCAAGGCCGTCAAGGCCGCTGTGATGAGCGGAATCGACACCTACATCGCCAACGGACGCAAGAAGGTCCTTGAAGGACTTCTCGCCGGACGCTCCGTCGGCACCTTCTTCCCGGGATCGGCCCTCTAGCCATGAAGCGCCATCTTGTCGGCATCGGCGGCGTCGGGATGAGCGCCCTCGCGACCGCGCTGCTCCGCCTCGGCGACGAGGTGACTGGCTCTGACCGCAACCTCGAGACGCCCAACATCCGATTTCTGGAGTCCCTCGGCATCAGGTGCCTTCACGACGACGGGTCAGGTGTCGCGCCGGAGACTGACGAGGTGATCGTCTCGACCGCGATCGAGGATACGAACCGCGATCTCGTCCGCGCCCGTGAACTCGGAATCAAGGTCGTCCACCGCGCGTCGGCTCTCTCGGCGGCGCTTTCGGGCTACAGGCTCGTCGCAGTCGCAGGAACGTGCGGCAAGTCCACGGTGACGGCAATGCTCGGGCACGTCCTCGCCGAATGCGGATTCGACCCCATGTGCGTCAACGGCGCGAACGTCCCAGGCTGGGAAGGCGCAGTGAGATTCGGGCGCGGACCCTTCGCCGTCGCGGAAGTCGACGAGAGCGACAAGTCCCTCGTCGCGTTTTCTCCATACGCCGCAGTAGTGACAAACGCCTCCGCCGACCATTATTCCGAGGCGGAGATGAATGAGGTCTTCGACCGGTTCACCAAGGACGTCCCAGGCCCGGTCATGGACGGACGCCGCGTCGACTACGGCGAGGTTCCCTGCTCGATGCCCGGGCGCCACAACCGCCGAAACGCCGCAATTGCGCTTGCAATGGCCGTCGCGCTCGGATGCGACGAGACGAAGGCGCGCGCGGCGCTTATGACTTTCAGGGGCGTTGAGCGTCGCCTCCAGCGGCACGGAAGCCGCGTGTTCGACGATTACGCGCACAACCCCGAGAAGCTGCGCGCGATGTGGACGACGTTAGCGGAAGAGTGCGGGGAAGGCGGACTCTGCGTCGTGTGGCGTCCCCACGGCTATGCGCCGCTCAGGAAGATGATGGACGCGCTGGCTGAAATGTTCGCCGCGACGATCCGTCCGCAGGACAGGCTCCTCCTCCTCCCCGTCTACGACGCCGGCGGAACTACCGACCGCTCGGTCAATTCCGACGCGCTCGCGGCAAAACTGCCGCGCTCGCAGGTCGAGCTCGTCGCAGACCACGATGCGGCCCTGCGCTGGATCTCCGCGCACCGCGGCAGTTTTGCCGCGTTCGCGACGGCAGGCGCGCGCGACCCGTATCTTGCCGCGCTTGCGGACCGCATTGCGCGCGCGACAAGGATCGGCGCGGCGGTTTTCGACTTCGGCGGCGTAATGACAACGACGACAATGCCTGAGCGCGTCAAGCCGATAGTCGCCTCGCTCGGGCTGCCGTGGGAGGCCGTCGAGCAGGGCTTCGCGCGCTACCGCAGGCAGATGGACGGCGATTTCATGTCTATGGACGAGATGTATTCGCGCATTTGGAAGGATGCGGGGATCGAGGTTCCGCCGGACATGCAGGCGAAGATCCTCGAAGCCGACCGCGCCAGCTTCCTCTACCGGAACGAAAAGACGCTCGGCTGGATGCGCGAGCTGAAGGCGCGCGGTTTCCGAATCGGCATCCTCACCAACATGCCAAGCGACTTCGCGCGGCATTTCCGCAGGGTGTTTCCAGACTTCGTCGAACTGGCGGACGCCATGGTTGTTTCGGGGGAGGTCAAGATGTTCAAGCCGCAGAGGGCGATATACGACCTTCTGCGCGAGCGCATCGGGCTTCCGGCGGACGCGCTGTGCTTCTTCGACGACGTGGAGGCGAACTGCATTGGCGCGCGCGAGGCGGGATGGCACGCAATCCGGTTCTCGTCCAACGAGCAGGTGGCGGCGGACTTCGAGGCGCTTCTTGCGGAAGGGACATAAATGACCATGCGCGCCGTTCTCGTAACTGGAGGCGTCCGTCGCCTCGGCAAGGCCATCGGCGATTCGCTCGCCGACACGGGATGGCGCGTCCTCCGAAGCTCAAGCAGGCCCGATTCGGGGGCGGACGTCGTCTGCGACCTGTCCCTCCCCGGGTCTGCGGACGAACTTTTCAGGAAGGCCGTTGCGGCTGCAGGGGGCACGCTGGACGCAGTCGTAAACAACGCGGCGCTTTACGTAGGGGCGGACGCGGAGTCCGTTTCGGCCGTTGACTTCGAGGCCCCGCGTCGCCTGACGGAACTTATGGCGTCGCATGGCGGAGGCGCTGTAGTCAACATCATCGACGAATCCGTTCTTCGCAGCGGCGCGGACGAAACGTCCCCGCGCAGAGCAAGGGCGCCGTACGTCGAGGCAAAGCGACGCCTGCTCGACTTCACGATCCGCGCGGCAGCCGAATATGCGTCCGTCGGGCTGCGCGTGAACGCAGTCGCGCCGGGTCCGGTTCTGCCGCCGGAGGGCATGCACGAGAAGGCCTGCGCGACGCCGCTGGGCCGTCCGACGCCGCAGGCCGTGGCCGATGCGGTGCGGTTTCTCCTGGAGGCGCGCTTCACGACGGGCGTCGTCATCCCGGTTGCAGGCACTGCGCCAGATTTTCAGACAAAGCAAAAAGGAGTCCGTTGAAATGAAATGGAACGTCATATTGGCCGCGTGCATCATCGCGATGTCGGCTGTTTCCTACGCAAAGGGGTCGAAGAAGGACTGGCCGCTGGACGAGAAGGTCCTCGACAACGTCCTTATCAGCCAGCTTGACTGCGGCGGATGGGGGAAGAACATGGACAAGTCCAAGCCGTTCGACGCAAAGAAGCGCGAGAAGGTGCTATCCAGAAAGGACCACGCCGATTCGGCGACGATAGACAACGGCGCTACGACAACCGAGATACGCTATCTCCTGAAGTACAACGCGCAGAAGCCGGATTCCTCAGCGCTCGCCTCGGCGGAGAAGGGCATTCGCTGGCTCCTCGCCTCGCAGCTTCCCAACGGCGGATGGCCGCAGTTCCCCGAGCGGAAGAAGGGCTACTGGACGCAGATCACCTTCAACGACAACGCCATGCGCAACGTCCTGCTCCTGCTGCGCGAGGCGTCCCGCGGCGAAGGCGATTTCGCCGTCCTTCCCGAAGAGCTGCGCCAGGCGTGCGGCAAGGCGTTCGAGAAGGGGCTCGACTGCACCCTGAAGTGCCAGATAAAGGTGGACGGCAAGCCGACTGTATGGTGCCAGCAGCACGACAGGGAGACCCTGGAGCCGGCCGGCGGAAGGGCGTACGAGTTTCCGTCCTTCTGCTCTCAGGAATCTGCTGAGATGGTCCTCTTCCTCATGTCGCTCGACAATCCCTCGCCCGAAGTCAAGGCGGCGATCGATGGCGCCGTGGAGTGGTTCAGGAAGTCCAGGCTCGAAGACGGCACCTGGGCGCGCTTCTACGACCTGAAGGAGTGCCGTCCGTTTTTCTGCGACCGCACGGGCGAGCCGAAGCGCAGCATCGACGAGATCGAGCCCGAGCGCAGGAAGGGCTACAGCTGGTTCAACAAAAAAGGCGCGATGGTCCTCAAGAAGGCGGACAAGAAAGCGAAGTGAACGTTTTCCCATGAATGCAACATTGTCGCCAGAAATACCTGTTTTGCAGGAGATAACGCGCGCGCTCGTCAAGGAGAAGAACGTGCGGACGCTCCTCGAGACCGTCCTTGAGATACTGCGCCGCAAGATGGGGATGCTCCGGGGAACCTTCACTCTTCTCGAGGGCGACGAGCTTGTCATCGAGGCGTCGACCGAGGAGCTGAACGCGGAGGAGAAGTCCCTTGGGCACTACCACCTCGGCGAGGGCATAACAGGGTCCGTCGCGCGTTCGGGGCGCGCCGAGATCGTACGCGACATACGCTCCGACCGCCGATTCCTCAACCGCACCGGCGCGCGCGACAAAAGCGGCGCGATATCCTTCATCTGCGTGCCGCTCGTCCACCTCGGGCAGGTCATCGGCACTCTTTCCGTCGACCGCGAGCTGGGCGCTGGAGACGACGCGGACGCCGCGCTCAAGAAGGACGTCGCGCTCCTCGAGATAATCGCCAACATCACTGCGGACGCCGCAGCCGTCTGCCGCGAGCAGTGCGCCGAGCGCGACGCGCTTGCGGACGAGAACCGCCGCCTCAGGGAGATACTCGGCGGCAACCCCGGCGCGATGGTCGGCAACTGCCGGGAGATGCGCGCCGTCTACGAGCAGATACGGCAGGTCGCGCCTTCCAACGCCACCGTGCTCATACGCGGCGCCTCCGGCACGGGCAAGGAGCTTGTCGCAAGGGCGATACAGTCCGCAAGCCACCGCCGCGACAAGCCGTTCATCGTCTTCAACTGCGCGGCGCTGCCCGAGAACCTCATCGAGTCGGAGCTGTTCGGACACGAGAAGGGCGCGTTCACGGACGCATCGTCGCGCAGGATCGGCCGCGCCGAGGCGGCGGACGGTGGAACGCTGTTCCTCGACGAAATAGGCGACCTCTCGATTCCGACGCAGGTGAAGCTGCTTCGCTTCCTCCAGGAGCGCACTTTCTCGCGCGTGGGGTCCAACGAGGAGCTGCACTCCGACGTGCGCTTCATCGCCGCGACGAGCCGCAACCTGGAGGACCTGATGGCGAAGAAGCTTTTCCGCGAGGACCTCTACTACCGTCTTTCGGTGTTCCCGATTACGATACCAGACCTTTCGCAGCGGACGGGCGACATCGTGCTGCTTGCCGAGCACTTCATAGAGAAGATGAACCTCAAGTACGGCAAGAACGTCAAGCGCATCTCGCCGCCCGCGGTCAACATGCTCCTTTCCTACAAGTGGCCTGGCAACGTCCGCGAGCTGGAGAACTGCATGGAGCGCGCGATCCTTACGGCGACGGACGACTGCGTGCACGGCTACAACCTGCCCCCGTCGCTGCAGGTGCCGGAGTTCGAGGAGAACATGTACGCGCCGGAAAGCGGCATGAGGCTAGAGGACCAGCTTGCCGCGTTCGAGAAGCGCGTTCTGGAGGAGACGATACGCAGGCACAACGGCAACCGCTCCGCTGCGGGGCGCGAGCTTGGCGTAAGCCCGCGCATGATGAACTACAGGCTGAACAAGCTTGGGGTAACGGACGTCTGAAGATGAAATACGCAATTGGACTTTCCGGCGGCGTCGACTCGTCCGTTGCCGCGATGCTCCTGCGGGATGCGGGGCACGAGGTAGTCGGCGTGACGATGAAGCTTTGGCGCGAGGGCGTATACAAGGGAGGCGATCGCGATGCGTGCTTCGGGTCGCACGAGGAGGAGGACATAGAGTCCGCGCGTCGCCTCGCCGAGCGGCTCGGCATCGAATACCGAGTCTTCGACTGCTTCGACACCTACAACAGGGAAATCATAAAGTACTTCCGCGAGACGTACCTCGCAGGCAAGACGCCTAACCCGTGCGTCCGCTGCAACGCGATGCTGAAGTTCGGCCTGCTGCCGAAGCTCGCGCGCGAGTCGGGGCTGGAGTTCGACAGGTTCGCGACCGGACACTACGCGCGCGTCGTCCGTGCGCAGAACGGACGCTTCGCCGTCGCGCGCGCGGCGGACGAGTCGAAGGACCAGAGCTATTTCCTCTACCGCCTTTCGCAGGAGCAGCTTTCGGCGATAGACTTTCCGCTCGGCGCGCTGACGAAGCGCGAGGTGCGCGAGATCGCGCGCGCGAACGGACTCGCCGTTGCGGACAGGCGCGACAGCCAGGACTTCTATTCAGGAGACCAGAACGAGCTCATCGGCGAGCAGGACCGCGAAGGCGACATCGTCGACTTGACAGGGAAGGTCCTCGGACGCCACAACGGCTTCTGGCACTACACGATCGGACAGCGCAAGGGGCTTGGGATCGGCGGCGGCGTGCCTTACTACGTGGTCGACGTCAATTCGTGCCGCAACCAGGTCATTGTCGGACATGCGCAGGACACGGTCAAGACGGAGCTTCGCGTCACGGACGTCGTTTATTCGGCGCTTGCGCCGGAGGACGCGGTCCGTCCGACGCCGTGCAGCGTCAAGGTGCGCTCGGCAGGCGCGCCGCGCGGCCCTGCGACGCTCGAAGGCGACGCCTGCACTTTCCCCGGCGGAATCTCCGGCATAGCGCGCGGACAGTCCGCCGTCTTCTACGGCGCCTCTGGCGAAATCCTCGCCGGCGGCATAATCGCCTGAGCGACTCGTCGCTGCGCCTGGCGCGCATTTGCATTCGAGGGGGTGCATTTGGTAGAATGATAGGGTTATGTCATACAACAAACGCTGCATAGTCACCGGCGGCGCGGGGTTCATCGGCTCCGCGCTCGTGCGCCTTCTCATCCGCGAAACCGAGGCGACGGTCCTCGTCGTGGACAAGCTCACCTACGCGGGAGTGCCCGAATCGCTGAAGGAGGCGGGGCTTGATCCCGCAACGCTGACCTCCTCCAACCCGCGGCTTTCCTTCCTGAAGGCGGACATCTGCGACATGGACGCGATGGAGCGTGCGTTTGCGCAGTTCCGTCCCGACACCGTGTTCCACCTTGCGGCGGAGTCGCACGTAGACCGTTCCATAGACGGCCCCGGCGAGTTCGTCCGCACGAACGTCGTGGGGACTGCTACGCTTCTCCAGGCTTCGCTTGCGTACTGGAAGTCGCTGGACGAGTCGGCGCGCGCCGCGTTCCGCTTCCAGCACATCTCGACGGACGAGGTCTACGGCGCGCTCGGCCCGACAGGCATGTTCACCGAGACGACCCCGTATTCTCCGCATTCGCCCTATTCGGCGTCCAAGGCGTCGTCCGACCACCTCGTGCGCGCGTGGCACGACACATACGGAATGCCGACGCTCGTAACGAACTGCTCGAACAACTACGGTCCGTACCACTTCCCCGAGAAGCTGATTCCGCTTGTCATCCTCAACTGCCTCGACGGCAAGCCGCTTCCCGTGTACGGCGCGGGCGCGAACGTGCGCGACTGGCTCTACGTCGACGACCATGCGCGCGCGCTCCTCGCCGTGAACGAGAAGGGCGCGCCTGGCGGAACGTACAATGTCGGCGGACACAACGAGCGCACGAACCTCGAGGTGGTGAAGACGGTCTGCTCGATCCTTGACGAGATGCGCCCGCGTGCGGACGGACGGAGCTACGCCGAGCAGATAACGTTCGTCGCGGACCGCCCCGGGCACGACATGCGCTATGCGATCGACCCGACGAAGATCATGGGCGAAATCGGCTGGAAGCCGCGCGAGAACTTCGACACGGGCATCAGGAAGACCGTCCGCTGGTATCTCGACAACGAGTGGTGGTGGGGTCCGATCCGCGCCTCGCGCTATGCGGGGCAGAGGCTAGGCAGCGCTTCCTAGTAGTCGCCACTGCTGCGGCTATCCCCTTATAGGGGGATTTCACAAAAGTGCAGTACCGCGGCGCGCGTTTATTTGGTATAATCCTTGCCAAACATAAGGAGTGTCATCGATGACTTTCACAACAGCAGTACTTGCGGCGGCGGCCTGTCTCTGCGGCGTCGCGCCGGAGAGGGAGAACGACTTTTTCTGGGAGAACGACAAGGTCGGCTTCCGCGCGTACGGTCCAGGCAACTACCACGTCTGGAGCGGCGTGGACCTTTTCAACAAGATGCCCGACGCGGAGGCGACGTGCGGAGAGGTCCTTCACAACCACGACAAGTGCGGCAACTGGCACGTCAAGCCGTTCAAGGGCATCCTCGACAACTACACGATAGGCGCGTCGCGCGGCGTGGGCGGAGTTGCGCTCTTCGGAGACGGGGAGTGGAAGACGTACCCGGTGTGGGAGAAGTGCGAGGTCGAGGAGTGCGGCGATTCCAGGTGCGTCTTCAAGCTCGTCTACCCTTCCTTCTGCGCGCTCGGCAGGATGACGTGCCGCATAACGCTCGTGAAGGGCTCGCGGTTCTTCCGCAACGAGGTCTCGTTCGAGTTTCCTGACCGTCTGCGGGAGTTCAGGGTCGGCCCCGGGCTGGACGTCGAGCCGAAGCGCGACCACAAGGGCGACCTCTGGGAGGATGCGTCGCTCGGGATAGTATCGCTCTTCGAGGACGCCAAGAACGACGTCGAGGGCTCGACGATGACGGCGATCGTCATGGATCCGAAGGATGCCGGCGGAGTGCAGATCATGACGGACCGCATGAACTGCCGCGTACTTTCCGTCCACAAGCCGTCCTTCGCGTACTACGCCGGCGGCGCATGGTCCAAGGCGGGCGAGATCACGACGCCCGAGCAGTGGCGCGAGGAAGTCCGCCGCTTCAGGGACGGACTCGCCGTTCCGCAGTGAAACGTGCAACCACCATTTAAACAAAAAAAATAGGGAGAAACCAAAATGATGAAATCGGCAATGGCCATGGCGCTCGTCGCGTCGGCAATCGCGGTAAACGCGGGGACAGTAAACTACAAGGTGCAGACGGCGTGCCATCCGGCGGACGTGAAGCACTACGACACGGCGACCTTGCGCGATCGCTTCGTGATGGAGAAGGTGATGGCGGCGGACGAGATCAACCTCACGTACACGATGTACGACCGCCTGGTGTTCGGCGGCGCGATGCCCGTCGGCAAGACGCTTTCGCTCGATCCGATCGACCCGCTGAAGGCGGAGCATTTCCTCGACCGCCGCGAGCTCGGCGTGATCAACGTCGGCGGAAAGGGAGTCGTGACAGTTGACGGCGAGGAGTACGAGCTCGAGTTCAAGGAGGCGCTCTACGTCGGATGCGGCAAGAAGAGCGTGACGTTCCGCTCGCTCGACAAGGCTCAGCCCGCGAAGTTCTACCTCAACTCCGCGCCCGCGTACAAGGAGTTCGTCACGCAGCGCATAACGTCCGACCAGAACTGCAAGAAGCCCGGCTACACGATAGGCAACTACAAGAAGGCCGGCAAGATGGAGGAGTCCAACGACCGCGTCATCAACCAGCTGATCATCTACCCCGTCCTCTCCAAGGTCGCAGGCGGCGGATGCAACCAGCTCCAGATGGGTCTCACCGAGCTTATGCCCGGCAGCGTCTGGAACACGATGCCTCAGCACGTCCACTCGCGCCGCATGGAGGCGTACTTCTACTTCAACGTGCCAGACGGGCAGGCGGTATGCCACCAGATGGGCGAGCCGCAGGAGCAGCGCATCGTGTGGCTCCACAACGAGCAGGCCGTCACCGCGCCGGAGTGGTCGGTCCACTCTGCCGCCGGAACGTCGAACTACATGTTCATCTGGGGCATGGGCGGCGAAAACCTCAACTACGGCGACATGGATGCCGTCCCCGTGATGGAAATGAAATAATCAACAAAGAAAAGGAGAAATCATGATTACCTACGATCTATCTGGAAAGACCGCGCTCGTCACTGGCTCAAACCGCGGCATCGGCAAGGCCATGGCGGACGCCCTTGAGGCGGCTGGCGCAAAGGTCATCCGCACATGCTCCAAGGACTGCGACCTCTCCGACCGCAAGGCCGTGTATGCGTTCATCGAGCGCGTCAAGAAGGAGCACCAGGTCGACATCCTCGTCAACAACGCCGGCATGATCCTGCGCAAGCCCGCGGCCGAGCATCCCGACGAATACTGGGACAAGGTGATGACGGTCAACATCGACTCGCAGTTCATCCTCGCGCGCGAGTTCGGCAAGGACATGGTGGCGCGCGGCTACGGCAAGATCGTCTTCACGGCGTCGCTGCTCACGTTCCAGGGCGGAATCACGGTCCCAGGCTATGCCGCGTCGAAGGGTGCGGTCGGACAGCTCGCCAAGGCGCTTGCGAACGAGTGGGCGTCGAAGGGCGTCAACGTCAACGCGATTGCGCCTGGCTACATCGCTACGGACAACACGCAGGCGCTCAGGGACGATCCCGTCCGCTCGCGCCAGATCCTCGAGCGCATTCCCGCGGGGCGCTGGGGCCAGGCTTCCGACATCGCAGGCGCGTGCGTATTCCTCTGCTCGCCCGCCTCGGACTACATCAACGGCATCGTACTGCCCGTCGACGGCGGCTGGCTCGCCCGCTAGCGCACGGCGTCAAGCAGACGTGAAAAAACAGGCAGGGTCGGGGTTGTCCCCGGCCCTGCATTGCTTTGCGGTCGATCAAAGGGCGAGGCTTCGGCCCCGCCTCTTGTGGGATCGCCTTATCCGATGGCGATCTTCTTCGGCTGCGTCTCTGGACGTTTCTTGATGTTTACCGTGAGCACGCCGTCGGCGAGCTTCGCCTCAAGCGTTGCGAGGTCTGCCATTTCCGGCAGGTCGAGGCTCATGGCGTAGTTCTCGTAGTCGAACTCGCGCGCCACCTGCTTGAACCCGGCCGGGTTCTGGCACTTGGGCGTAGCCTTGAGCGTCAGGGTCCTGCCCTCGACGTGGAGCTCGGCGTCTTCCTTTGCGACACCTGGAAGCTGTGCCTTGAGAGTGTATCCGTCGGGACGTTCCTCCAGAGTTGCAGCGGGGACAACATACTTAACTTCGTTCATTTCAAGTCTCCTTTCCTAGTTGATTTCGTCATGTTTCCGGTGCGTTACGCGATCGCGATGTGGCGGACCGTGGGCGCGTCCATCCTCGGCAACTCGACGCGGAGTATGCCGTTCTGGAACTTCGCATTGGCTTTTTCGGCGTTGACGTGGAAGGGCAGCTCGATGCGGCGGCTCCACGCCGGTGCCGGAGTTTCGCCTTTCTCGGCTGCGGCAGGCTTGTCCGCTACGACAACCGCCTGCGGTTCTAGCGTGAGATCGACGTCCTTTGCGGTCTTTCCAGGGAGTTCGAGGTCAACGACAACGGCATTGTCATCCAGAAAGACGTTTACTGGCGGGAAGCGTCCTGCGGCGCGCGCCCTGACGCTCCTGAACATTCTGCTGTCGACATTGAGCATCTCATCCAGGATCCTCCAGGGATTTACGTTCATCAGTGTGTTCATCTTCGTTCTCCTTTCGGTTAATCGTTCATTCGCCCTATATTAAGCAAAGGCCGTGCCAAGGCGTGCCAGCGGCGTTTTGACGGACAATTCGCGCCAAACAGCGACGAATTGTCCTCCATTGCGACATTATGTCCCGCAACTCCTCCACTCCCAACTCCTCCACTCCTCCACTTTGCGCTGTCGCAAAAGGGTATTTTTATTTTCGTGCATAGACATCCCTTTCGCCGCGCAATTTGCTAAAATGCTAACATACAAAGGGGAAAAACATGAAAACCGCAAAAAAGTTACTGTCCATTCTCTTTATAGGTGCGCTCGCGGCTAGCGCCAGCGCCGCCGACTACTACGTCGCATTAGACGGCATCTACGAGGGCGCACCGGACGGTGCCACGGTGTACACGTCCCTCGATGAGGCGATTACCGCGGCGGGGAATGCCGCCGATGTCATCCATGTCAAACCCGGCACGTATTCCACGACGACGCAGGATGGCCCGAATCTCGCTGCCAAGCTCATCGGCACCGGCACAAGCCGCGATGCTGTCGTCATCCAGTCGGCTGGTACATACCGTACTCTCCGCATGGACGCTGGTTCGTGGCTTGAGAACGTCACCGTCGTTGGCAATACGGATATAACGAAGGTCGACAATGGCGGTGCGATTGAAATGAGCGGCGGCACGGTCACGAACTGCGTCGTCCGCGACGGCACCGCGAAGGCCAATAACGATATCGCCGGAGGCAATCTCTACATGACAGGCGGCTCGCTTGTCGTGGACTGCGAAATTTCGGGGGGGCGAGCGATGAGCCGTGGAGGAAACGTGCATCTTTTGGCCGGAGTGATACGCGATTGTGCCATTACTGGAGGGACGATTGTCGAATCGGATACTAATGGCATAGGCGGCAATCTCTTTGTAAATGACGGGTCTGCAGTTGTTTCTAATTGCACGATAACTGGAGGCACTGTCGCCGCGCGAGGTGGAAATGTGTTTTTGGAGAATGGAAGCATCTATGACTCTCAGATATCTGGAGGTGTTGTAACTACTGCTTCCGACCAGTACTACGGCGGCGGAAACGTTTTCTTTCAGAAAGGGTTAATATCACGATGCACGATTGTAAACGGAAAGATATTGGCCTCCGTTAACAGGGGTGGAGGAATTAATGCATGTGCTGGCGACAATAACGCTACTGACAAGATAATTGAAGACTGCTTGATAGCGGACAACGAGAATGGCGGCATATATTATTCCCAGAACATGAGCATTTACAACACGACTATCGTGGATAACGCAGCCTATGGAATGTGGGGGTATGCCAATAGAGATATAGTTTTTGAGAACAATGTACTGTTTGGCAATACAAATTCGACTGGCGCTGTTGCGGCATGGTCAAATGCCAAGACGGCCAATGCAAAGCAGCTGGCGACTGATGCATCTACCCTTTCGAAAGTATCCGGATACATTGCAATTGGTTCCAATGCCTTTGCAGATTATGATAATGGAGACTATCGTCCGGTTGCTGATTCGCTTCTGGTAGATAGAGGCGTTGCAGACTCGCGCGAATCTGCCTCTGCGACCGACCTTCTCGGCAATCCTCGTCTTAGCGGCACCATTGACATCGGTTGCTACGAATATCAGAAGACGACGATGTCGGTAGACATTGCGCTTGCCGACTCGGTCGAGACGGTCTACGTCCCGGCGAACGTAACATTCAATGTCTCGGCGACTGGCTATCCGGACGGACAGACTCCGACATTCACGGTCAATTTCGGCGACGGGACGGAAGAGGTGGGGACGACTGAAACAGAAGTTGTTCACGAATACACCAAGGCTGGGAAATTCACTGTGACAGTCAAGGTCTCCGCACCAGGTGCCTTCAATGCGGAGAAGACGGTGTCTGACCTCGTTCTTGTTGGCTCGAAGACGATTTACGTCAAGTCCGGCAACGAGTCCGCCGCATTTCCGTATGACACCCCCGAAACGGGATATGCGACCGTCCAGACCGCATACGAGAACGCGACAGACGGATCGGAGATTATTGTCGTCGGCGGGACGTATGACTTCAGCGGACAGCTTTCGGTCACAAAGGCCGTGGCGGTTCGCGGTGCCAGCGCCAATCCCGAGGATGTAGTCTTCCAGAACACGAAGACAGTGCTTGATGCTGGAGATTCATATCAATATCGCGTTCTCGAGGTCAACAATGCCAGCGCAAGAATTGAGAACATTACGATCCAGAACGGAAGGGTGCAGGATCAGTACGGAGCGAACCTACGCCTGGTGTCGGGTGTAGTGTCCAACTGCGTGATCCGCGGCGGAACTGCAAGCGTGGTCGGCTATAACGCGAATGCCGCCGGTGGCGGAGTGGAGATCGCCGGTGAGGCAACTCTTACGCATTGCGTGATCTCGAACAATGTCGTGAATGGAACGTCTGATAATTCCGGATATACCGGCGGTGCGGTATTTATCGTATGGGAAAAGCAAAAAGCCCGCATATCTAACTGCCTGATTGCATACAACCGCTACATAACAAGCGGCGACGCTCCCAAACCCGGCGCCGCGGGCATACATTTCGGCGGCAGCAACAACAATTCTTCAGTCGAAAACTGCACTGTCGTCTCCAATGTTGTTGTCGGTGCCCTTGCCGACGATTCAGATTCTGCCGGAATCCACTGCACGACATGGTATGGACGCCTGCGCAACAACATAATAGCCGGCAATTATGAGACAGGCAAGGGTAGGTGTACGTCCGTCAAGCTGGATTTCGACGACCGCAACAACTACACCTACCACAACAACATCACGGACGATGTTCTGATTACAGAGTCTGGGACGATGAGCAAGGGCAACATCCTTGTCAACTCTCCAGCAGATATCTTCCGCGACTTTGAGCATGGTGACTTCGGGCTTAGGGTTAGCTGCGCGGCATACAACAAGGGTACGCGGACTGGACTTGCGCTTAGCCCGTCCGTCGACCTTGCCGGCAAAGAGCGCGTCAAGTTCGGCTATATCGACATTGGCTGCTACGAGTGTCAGAAACCTGCAGGTTTGATGATCCTGTTGCAGTAAACCAGATTGCCGGATAAACGCGGCGAGGCGCAAGGTGTTGGGTTTTGCATAATCATCAGGAGGATCATAATGAAGAAAGTAACTGTGCTTGCCGTCGCTCTCGCCGCCGCGCTTCTTTCGCGCGCTGAGACAACGGTGATCGAGGCCGAATCGTTCGAGAACTGGGGCGGCTGGGTCAACGACACCCAGTTCATGGACCAGATGGGTTCGCCGTATCTTCTCGCACACGGCATGGGCAAGCCCGTCGCCGACGCGAAGACGACGTTCGTCGCGAAGGGCGGACCTGACGTCGTAGGAAACGGAGGCGACACGATTCACCTGAACAAGGCCGGCGTGAAGATTCAGGCCGAGGTCTGGCTCAAGACGCTCTTTGGCGTCGAGCCTCCCTCGGCCGACTGACCGCTCTTTTCTACTTCGCCGATCCGTAGCGCAGCTCGTACATCGTCTCTCCCATGACGCGAGCTGCCTCCGTTAGCTGCGGATAGGTGCGGTCGCAGACGTCGACGAAACCGATTTGGTAGTTCTCTCCGTCGCCGCGACCGACGAGCGGCTGGTCGCGGTACTGGAACCAGTGCGAACCGACGAAGAGGCTGTTGTTCAGCGCGCCTTCTACGACGCGCTTGTAGTTGCGCCCGCGCGCGCACTGGTCTCCCACCGGACAGAGCCCGCCCGAGAACATCCCGCGCTGCATCGTTCCGAAATGGAACTCGGTGTGCAGGACCGGTTTGTCAAGATTGTTCGGCGCCGCGGCGTAACTGCCGCGGTTGAACACCTCGACGGTCGGCACGTAAGAGTTCGAGGAAATGACGTCGCAGTATTTCGCGGCGGCGTTCCATAGCGCGTCGGAGTTGCGCAGCCCCTTGAAGCGGCATCCGAGGTAGAGCTTGTTCGGCGCGGCGGACTTTATGGCGGCTCGGCAAGCTTCGAAATACGGTTCGAAATACGCGCTGTCGGACGGGAACGTAAGCTCGTTGTCGATGAAGAATCCGATGCACATTGGGTCCGTCTTCGCTTTCGTCAGCGAGCTCTGCGATGCGAATGCGTCAGCGACCGCCTGGATCATCTTGCTGCGGAACGTGCTGTCGAGAGAGTTGTAGAAGCCGCTGTCCAGATACGGCAGGCCGCTTGGACGCGCTACCGCTGCCAGTACGTAGGGCTTTCGCGAAAGTTTCGTGAGATTTCCGTCCGACCAGTTGCCGATCGTGTTGATCCCCCATGAGTCGAGCCGTTTGAGAATGAAGTCGTAATAGTCCGACTGGAAGTCCGTCTTCCCGAACTTCTTCTGCAGGTTCCATGTCGGAAAAGTCATGGACGTCTGGGCCGTGCTTTCGTACCACGTCGGGTGCGACTTTCCGTTAGGCGAGTCGCTTTCGATTTTTATAACGTTGATTCCAAGCGAGTAGAAGAGGTGTCCTTCGGGTGTGACGAGCCACCACTTGCCGTTGACTTTCTCCGTGCGGAAATGCCCGGTGGCTGTCAGCTGCGGACCGTTCTTCCAGCCGCCGTAGTCGTCCCACGCCGATGGCTTCGCCTTCAGCGCAGCGCGCTCCGCAGCGAGGTCGGCCGGCAGCTCGTCGTCCGACGTCACCTTCTGCTTCCACGTGCCGTGGACGAACTGTCCGTACTTGTCGACGAAGGGCAGGTACTTGGCGGACGACACTTGCCGCTCGAAGTCGGGCGAGCCCGTCAGGCGGACGTTCGAGACTTTCATGTTCAGCAGCCCGTTGAACTGTCCCTCGTATGGCCACACTACGTGAAACGATATGTTTGTTATGTTCCTCGTGTCCAGCGTCCTTACGCCCTTTGCGCTGGAAGGGTAGGCGTATATGAAGTCGTGCGGAAGCTGCAGGCGTATCGTCGCCTTCTCGCGCGGGTTCAGTCCGATACTCGCAAACGTGTCGCTCGACGAGTCCTTTATCTGGAGGCATATTCGCTGCTGGTGATCGGTTGCGAGGCTTTCGATGTCCGCCGCGAGATAGCGTCCCGCCGAAAGGTCGAACGTCGTCTCGCCGGACGGCGGAAGCATGATGAATCCCGACGCGTACTCTGCGCTTGAGCTCTTCATCGTGAGCGAACCGTCGTTATTGTACGTAAGCGTTGCGCTGTGCACCGCCGAGACCCTGCCTTTGGCAAGAGAGAGGTCGCCGCGAGCCGCAAGTCCGGCGATGAGCGCCGTTGCAAGCGATAGATGGATTTTCATCGTTTTCATAGTCGAGCCCCTTTACCTGATTCTGATTGAGAAGCCGCGCATGTACTTGCATTCGCAGCACCCGATGTCGATCTTGCCGAACTTCACGCGTTCGCCGCCGAAGAGGTCGACGGACGGCGCGAGCGCAAGGCCTTCGGTCTTGCCCGTGTCGTGCGCCGCGCAGCCGGCGCGGATCGTGAAGTCGTCAGAAGCGAAATTGGTGAACACGGCTTCTGGTCCGGCGATGGATCTGTTTCCGGTGCTCTTGGCACCGTCGTTTACGATTGGCGCGCCGTCCATCGCGTTGTTCCTGTACTCGAATTCGTTGTCGACACCTTCCGAGAACGTGACGGTGGCCGACGTGAACTTCTCCTTGCCGGTTTCGAAGTTGCCTGCGATCAGGTTGTTGCGCAGCTTGACGCTCCACGACGTGCAGTAGATGCCTGCCGAATCGTCCCTGAGCGAACCCTCGACTGTATTGGCCGCGATCGTGCAGTTCTCGACGGACGAGTTTTCGTTACTTCCGCCGAACCGTATGCCGGCCGCGCCAGATTTTGCATTCCCGCTTGTCACGTAGCGGTTGTTTGCAACAAGGCAGTTCGAGATGCGCACGGACTTCGCGCCGTATGGGATGAATATCGCGCCGCCTGTTCTGGAGTTGTCCGTGGACGAAGTTCCGCTGACGGTGTTGTTCGAGACGATGCAGTGCGTGAGCGTCGCCGTGCCTGCGATCTCCACGCCACCGCCAGCCGCGTTTCCGCTTTCGCTGACCGCGGCAATTCCGCCGCGGATGACGCAGTTCGAAACTACGCCCGAAACGAGGCGGAGGTTTGCGCCGTTTGCGTTCTGGACTCGTCCGTTTTCAAGCGTCACGTTTTCGACTCGTCCGTTTGCGTTCGAGAGCTCCATCACGCGGAAGTTACCTGCGCTTGCGGTGGCGGAGACGTTGCGGATGATCACGTCGTCTGGTTTTGTCCCCGCGCCACGCACCGTCACCGCCTTGTTCACGACGATCTGTCCGGAAGTCTGGTGCACGCCCTTGGTTAGAATAATGGTGCAACCGTCCGAAGCTTCATTCACCGCATCCGCAATTGAACCGAAGCCTTTTTCCGGCGTGTCGTACGGGAACGTCCCCTCGCCGTTGCCGGGCTTGACGTATATCACGGACGACCCGACGCGCACCTTTTCGCCGTAGCCCGCTTGCGCGACCTCGCCGATCGATTCGTTCGCGGCTGTCATCGTGACCGTGTATTCGCCAGGCGTGCCGAAGACGTGCGAGATCGTCCCGCTGGTCGTCTGGGCGGACGGTGTGCCGTCGCCGAAATCGTACGTGTAGACGAGGCTGGAAGGCGACTCAGAATTCGCCGCGGAATGACTGAACGTGTAGGTGGACGGAGCGAAGGCGCTTGCGTAAGTCGCGCCGGTGATGGTCGCCGTCATGTCCTCCACCTGCCGCTCGTAGCATCCGGCGTCGATATTCGAGAAGCGCAAGCGCACGTTGCCAGACAGGTCGACGGCAGGCGTCAGTGCCAGGCCGTTTGTCGTGCCGCCGTCGTTCGCGACGCTGCCGGAACGGAGAGCGAAGTCTCTGGAAGCGAAATTGCGGAACACGGCTTCTGGTCCGGCGACGAACTTGTTGTCCTCGCTCTTTACCCCGTCGTTCGCGATCAGCGCGCCGTCCGTCACGTTGTTGCGGTATGTGTACGGATTGTTTTCGTTGAGGTCGAGCTTGACGGAAGTGTTTCTTCCCTTGCCTGTCTCGTAGTTTCCCGCGACGATGTTGTTGCGGAGCCTCGCATACCAAGTCGTGCAGAAGATGCCCGCCGAATCGTCCTTGAGCGAGCCCTCGACTGTGTTGGCCGCAATCGTGCAGTTCTCCACCGCAGTGTGGTCGTTGCTGCCGCCGAACTTGATGCCCGCCGAACCTACGGTGTTCGCTGTCGTCTGGACATAGCGGTTGAACGCGATCAGGCAGTTTGAAATGCGTGCGCCTCCCTTGCCATGCGCTATGTAGACCGCGCCGCCCTTGAACGCGTCGTTCGAGGACGTGCCGTTCGTGACGTTGTTGGAGACGATGCAGTGCGTAAGGATTCCAGCGCCCGCGATTTCAACGCCACCTCCCGCAGCGTTCGCGTT
This sequence comes from Lentisphaerota bacterium, assembly GCA_015061665.1. Classification (GTDB taxonomy): domain Bacteria; phylum Verrucomicrobiota; class Kiritimatiellia; order RFP12; family UBA1067; genus UBA1067. The sequence goes on along the minus strand of SUWC01000016.1, from coordinate 6,368 downwards.
CGATCCTGAGACCGCGGCAATTCCGCCGCGGATCACGCAGTTCGAGACGACTCCCTTTACGAGGCTTAGATTGCCGCCGTTTGCGTTCTGGACGCGTCCGTTCTCGAGAGTCACGTTCTCGACTCGTCCGTTCGTGTTGTCGAGTTCCATCACGCGGAAGTTCCCCGCGCTTGCGGTGGTGGAAACGTTGCGCAGTATCACGTCCTCCGGACGCGCGCCTGTTCCGCGTATCGTCACCGCTTTGCTGACGACGATCTGTCCTGAAACGCTGTATACTCCGTTGCCGACGAGAATCGTGTTGCCGTCGTAAGCTTCGTCGACTGCGGACTGTATGTCGCCGAATCCCTTGTCAGGACTGTTGTACGGGAACGTTCCCGCGCCGTTGCCGGGCTTGACGTATATCACGGACGATCCGACGCGCACCTTTTCGCCCCAGACAGCCTGCGCAACCTCGCTTAGCGCGGCGTTTACCGCCGTCATCGACACGGTGTACAATCCGGGTGCCACGTATGTGTGCGAGATTGCCCCAGCAGCCGTTTCTGCAACGGCGCTTCCATCCCCGAAATCGTACCTGTAGACAACGCCCGAAGGCGCTTCGGAGTTCGCGCATGTGTGCGTGAACGTGACGGTCGAGGGCGCGAAGGGTGCGCTGGCCGAAACGCCGGAGATCGCAGCCGTCATGTCCTCGGACTGGCGCTCGTAGCATCCCGCGTCGATCGCGTCGAACTTGACGCGCGGCTTTCCTGCCAGGTCGACGGACGGTGCGAGCGCAAGTCCTTCCTCGGTGCCTGCGTCCTTCGCCGCGCTCATGGAGCGTAGCGCGAAGTCTCCTGCGGAGAAATTGCGGAACACGGCTTCAGGTCCGTCTACGAGCAGGTTGCCTTTGCTCTTGTTCCCGTCGTTTTCGATCAGTGCGCCGTCCGTAACGTTGTTGCGGTACGTGTACGAATTGCTGGAGTTGAAGTCGAGCTTGACGGACGTGTAGTTCCCCTTGGCCGTCTCGTAGTTTCCGGCGACGACGTTGTTGCGGAGCCTCGCATACCACGTCGTGCAGTAGATGCCCGCCGAATCGTCCCTGAGCGATCCTTCGACGGTGTTCGCCGCAACGGTGCAGTTCTCGATCGTGGTGTGGTCGTTGCTTCCGCCGAGCCGTATGCCGGCCGCACCGGCCTGCGCGCTTGCGCTCGGAGCGTAGCGATTGAAGGCGACGAGGCAGTTCGAAATGTGCGCGCCGTGGACGTTTTTCTCGACGTATATCGCGCCGCCTGCTAGGCTTGCGTCGGACGACGTGCCGCTGACGGTGTTGTTGGAGACGACGCAGTGCGTGAGCGTCGCCGCGCCTGCGATCTCCACGCCGCCGCCTGCCGCGTTTGCGCTCCCGCCGACCGCGGCAATTCCGCCGCGGAAGACGCAGTTCGAAACTACGCCCGAAACGAGGCGAAGGTTGCCGCCGTTTGCGTTTTCGACGCGTCCGTTTTCGAGCGTCACGTTTTCGAGACGTCCATTGGCGTTCGAGAGCTCCAACACGCGGAAGTTCCCTGCGCTTGCGGTGGTGGAGACATTGCGGATGATCACGTCGTCCGGCTTCGCGCCTGCTCCGCGTATGGTGACGGCCTTCGATACCGCGATCTGTCCGGACGTCTGGTGGACGCCTGAGCCGAGCATTATGACGTGCCCGTCTGCCGCGGCGTCGAGCGCAGCGGCGATCGTTCCGAATCCGCGCGCGAGGGTGTCGTAGGGGAACGTGCCGCCTCCGTTGCCGGGCTTTACGTAGACCGTGGAAGATGCGATGCTGATGTAGCCTGCGTATGTCTCCTGGACGATTTCGCCTGCGACGGCGTTGGACGCGGTGATCTTGACGGTGTACGTGCCGGGCGTGTTGTATACGTGGGAAATCGTGCCCGCGCTAGTCTTTGCAGTCTCTGAACCGTCGCCGAAGTCGTATGTGTAGACTACGTTGGCAGGCGACGCCGAGTTTGCGGACGAGTGGGTGAACGTGACTGTTGCAGGCGCGTAAGCCTGGTTGTATGTTGCTCCCGTTATCTGCACCGAAAGCTCCGCGTTCTGGCTTTCGTAGCACCCCATGTCGATCGTCCCGTGCATCGTGCGCTGTTTCCCTGCGAGGTCGACCGAAGGGTTGAGGCTCAAGTTCGAGCCGGTGCCTGCGTTGAACGCCGGCGAGTCGGAGCGCAGGTTGTAGTTGCCGCCTGCGAAGTTGCGGAAGACTGCGGTCGGACCAGATACGAGCAGGTTTCCGGTGCTCTTTGTTCCGCTGCTGGCGATCAGCGTATCGTCTGTCATGTTGTTCAGGTACGAGAAGCCGTTGCCGGAGTTGAAGTCGAGCTTGACGGAAGTGTTCCTGTCCTTGCCCGTCTCGTTGTTCCCGACGATGATGCAGTTGCGCATGCGCATGCTCCATGACGTGCAGAAAAGTCCCGCCGAATCGTCAGTAAGCGATCCCTGGACGGTGTTCGCCGTGATCGTGCAGTTCTCGACGGACGAGCTTTCGTTTCCTCCGCCGAACCGTATGCCGGCTGCGCCCGCTTTTGCAGTCCCGCTCGTCACGTAGCGGTTGTTCGCAACAAGGCAGTTCGATATGCGCACGGGCTTGGCGCCGTACGGGATGAATATCGCGCCGCCGGTCCTGGAGTTTTCCGCAGAGGTTCCGTTGACCGTGTTGTTGGTGACGACGCAGTGCGTGAGCGTCGCCGCGCCTGCGATCTCCACGCCGCCGCCAGCCGCGTTTGCGCTCCCGCTGACCGCGGCAATTCCGCCGCGGATGACGCAGTTTGAAACTACGCCTGCGACGAGGCGGAGGTTTGCGCCGTTTGCGTTTTCGACGCGTCCGTTTTCGAGCGTCACGTTCTCAAGCCGTCCGTTCGCGCCGTTGAATTCCATTACGCGGAAGTCTGCGCCGCTCGGTGTGGCGGACGTGTTGCGGATAATCACGTCCTCGGGCTTCGTGCCGAGTCCGCGTATCGTCACGGACTTGTCGACTGTTATCTGCCTCGCCGTCTCGTACACTCCCTTGCCGACGCATATCGTGCATCCCTCGCCTGCCGCTTCGACGGCTGCGGAGAGACTGCCCATGCCTTTTGCGGGCGTGTCGTACGGGGACGTGCCGGTTCCGTTTCCTGCGGTCACGTAAATCGTGCTGGACGAAAGGGCGACGAGCTTCGGGTACGACGCCTCGACGAATTCCTCCTCGCATGCGTTAGACGCGACGACTTTGACGTTGTAGACGCCGGCGCTGGAATACGTGTGCGATATGGTGGCGGATGACGTTGTGGCTGTATTCCCGTCGCCGAAATCGTAAATGTACTCGACTGTCTCAGGGGATGCCGAGTATGCGATCTCGTGCGTGAACGTCGCAGTTGCGGGCGGGACGCCGCGGTTGAAGGAGACGTTGCTTATCTTAACGGAGACGTCGCGCTTCTGGTGTTCGTAGCAGCCGATGTCGATCCTGCCGCTCTTGCGCGGGTTGCCGTCGATGTCCTTGACTGAAGCGCCGGACGCGCGCGGGTCGGCCTTTCCTGCGTCCACGAGCGCGCCCGTCGGGTCGGGGCGGTAGTTTCCCTTTGCAGTGTCGAGGAACGCGGCGGCGGTGATCTTTACGTATGAAAGCGACGACGACGTAAAGGTGCCATTCTCTGCGGCGCATCCAGTGGTCGTGGACGAGTTTGGCTGGTTTCCTGCCCAGTTGCCAAGTGACGAGTCGGCTTTTTTGTTGCCGTACAGGGCGCAGTTGGCGACGGTCTGGCTTGTGTTCCACGACCAGACGCCGTAGCAGGTGTTGCCTGCGATCGTCGTGCTGTAGACCTGCGAGTTTGCGCTTTGAAGGAGCAAGCCGCCGCACGCGCTGCCATCTATGAGACAGCTGTCGATCTGCGCGCCGGAGTTGTAGACTGCGACGCTGCCGCGTTCGTAGTAGAGCGAGCCGTCATCCTTGGTCGGGACCGTCGAGCCGCCGGAAACGCGTGTGCGCAAGAGCCTTGCGGACGAGCCGTCAATGAACACGTTGACGCCCTTTGGTCCGTCCCACGTCGTGCTCGTGGAGGAGATGGAGCCGTTCGACACGAGACAGTCTGCGACGACGCCTGCGGACATGTAGATGTTTCCTCCGTTGGCGTACGTGGTGCCGTTGCGGACGACGCAGTTGGTGAGAGTTCCGCCGGACATTTCGATCGCGCCGCCTTTGTCCGCCTTGAACGTTCCCTCGCCTATGACTGTGACGTTCTCGAGCCACGATCCGGAAGCCATTCGCAGAGTGCGGTAGCTGCCGCTGGACTGGATTGTGACGTCGTTGCGCGTCTTGCCCCTGCCGACAAGCCTGGCTTTCAGGTTTGGCCCCCACTGCGTAGTCGTGGAATACGTGCCAGGGGCTACGTATATTGCGTCCGCGCTTGACGTTGCGGTGGCGACGGCTTTGTCGATCGTCCTGAACGGAGCGCTCGCGGAGCGTCCGTTGTTTGAGGTGTCGTCGCCCAGAGGGTCGACGTAGTAGTCTGTTGCCAGCGCGGGCAGGATTAGGAGTGAGGCGCCCAGACCCGCGAGGGCGCGGGCGCGTTTATCCGACAGCGTGCATTTCATGGCTACCGCCTTTTTTAGGGTTATTACGACAGATTTATGGAACCATGACCAGCCTTGTCTCTATTGTTGCCTTTGTTGCCTTGCCTGTTTCTTTTGCTATCTTGAACTTCGTCTGATACTTGTGCTCATTGCGTCCGTCGTGCCGCTCGCCCCTGTCTGGCAGAGCTGTCCAATCTTCTGCTCGAGGGAGAGCCCGTCAAGTATAGCGTTTGTGCGCGATTCGTCAATTGTCGCGCTGAGCGCTCCGTGTGCCGCAAAAGCGGCGAACATAACAACCATTGTCGCTTTCATGCCCCTATTCTAGCAGAAGATTCCAAGTTGTGGAGTTCTCTTTGAGATAATGTTTCTATCCTTTTGCGACAATTCGAGGTGACAGATGACGGTTGCGTCATGCGTCGTATTGTTGACTTGCCGCGGCTTGACGCGAGCCGGAGTCGTCCGACCTGCTCCGCCAGTTCGTCCGTCGCTAGCGCGCGCTCCCGATTTGTTTGATTGTGGGCGAAGGCTGTGAATGAAGAGGGCCCATCGCTCGGCGACGCTAGGCTTCTAGTAGTTCTAGACTTCTAGTTGCTCTAGAGCTAGAAGGGCTAGCGGTTCTAGCGGTTCTAGAAATTCGAAGCAGGCGTAGGATGTTGGCTAGAAGCGATTATCAGGCCTTAACAAGGCTTCTAGTCACCTAGAGCTTATAGAACCGCCTAAGGGTTGCGGCTAAACATCTAGAACCACTAGAACTACTAGAGTCACTAGCTATCTAGCCATAGCCAACTAGTCGGCTCATCAACCGTTCGCATCCGACACGACGAGGCGACCTCCCCAAGGTGGCGCGCCCCATGCGCCTAGATGCGCTGCTCAATGTGAAATCGTGCAGCGAGTGCGCGACGGCTACTCCGTGTTGTCTACGAAGTTCGGGCGCGTATCCGCATTTGGTTTTCCGACCCTTGGAAGCCGCGTCTCCAATGTTGGGCGAGTTCGTGGGCGAATTGGTGCGAATGGTGCGTGAATAGTTGGAGACGCGGCATCCTGCCGCGTTGCGAATGGAGCGCGAAGAGCCTCATTTTCACTTGACGGCCACGGGGTTGACCTGCACCGGCACGTTGGTGTCTTCGCCCTTGTTGTCAGCCGCTTGCGTGGTCTGCGATATGACCGCGATGCCGGGGATGCCGAAGGCGTAGACGCCCATCGTCTGCGTCTTGTCGCTGGGAGTCAGCGACGAGCATCCGCTCGCCGAGAACGAGACGATGCCTCCGCCCACCGCGCCGATTATGACGGGCTTTAGCGCGTTCCAGACTTGAATGGCCAATGTCTTCCAGTCGATTTTCAGTTTCATATATTTTGCCTTTCATTGTTGTTTAAACGGTAGGGCGCGGCGAGACGCCGCACCTCCTTGCGTTTCGCTATCCTTTCGTCCAAGGAGGTGGAGCGTCCCGCTCCGCCCTGTGTAGGTCTCTTACTCCGCCAAGGAGGTGGAGCGTCCCGCTCCGCCCTGTGTAGGTCTCTCACTCCGCCTGCTTGGCGTCGACCTTCTCGAACGTGAAGTCGCCGTTGTTGAGCGCCTTCATCGTGACGAGGGGCGTCGCGTTCACCTTCAGCTTGTTCGCCTCGGTGAGCTGCTCGTCCTCCCCGACCGTGCCCTTGAGAGCGGGGGCGAAGCGGACGAGTCCCTCGATGGTCACCGCCGAGCCGTCCTGCAGCTCGCGGATGATCTGCTCGAAGATGCCGCGCATCGTCGCGACGACCTCCGTGCGCTTGCCCTTGACCCTGTAGGTGTCGATCGCGCG
>SUWC01000120.1 GCA_015061665.1 Lentisphaerota bacterium | reverse complement strand
GACCAACAGTCAGTCGTCCGCTTCTGCCGACAGTCTGCATTCTCAGAACTGTGTGCTGTCTGCGGTAGAGCCAACGATGTTTACGATGAGAGAGGTTGGCGCTATCGTCGACATAACGCCGACACTGGCAGATGACTGTCGCCTTGTTGATATTGTGCTCAAAGTGCAGTTCGTCTCCGATCCGATCTGGAAGGACTACGGTGTGAAGGCCCCTCCGGCGACGCCTTCACGGTATGACCTGCCAATGGAGCAGCCGTTTTTCCCTGTTAGAAGTGTTGACGTCATGACAACTGTCAAGCCAGGTCGGACGGCGGTGTTTGTCGGCGGTGGACTTTCGCAGAAGGAGTCGGGAAACAAGGCGCTTCTCGTCTTTGTAACGCTGAACCTTGTGGCAGCGGACATGTAGTGCCGTTCGGCGCATCTGCCGCAGAGGCATTTGCTGTAGCGCTCAATCCTGAATGTTGCGAATCGCGGTTGGGCGCTATTGACTTTCGTGGATGCGTAGGTGTATAATATTTTCAAAAACAATGTGCATAAGGAGGGCTGATGGCGGCGACAAGACTCGCATTGAGCATGGATGAAAGCGTGGTGGAACGTGCCCGCAGGCTGGCGGAAGCGCGTAATACCAGCATTTCCAAGCTGTTCGTCTCCTTCGTGTGCATCATGGAGCAGCAGAAGGATGCCGATTGGCATGAGCTCCCGCCGCTGACCAAGAAGGCGCTGGGCCTGGCTCGGGGAAGCGTTCCCGCAGATTGGGACTACCGCGACGAGCTTGCCGCTGAACTTGCAGGAAAGTATGGTGAGGCATGAAGAAGCGTATCTTCGTCGATACAAACGTCCTTCTGGATGTTCTTCTTGAACGTGAGGGCTTCTACTATGACCCGCTGAAGATATGGGCGAACGCCGAACTTGGCAAGGTGGAGGCCTACATCGCGGCGATTTCGCTCAACAATGTCCATTATGTGATGCGCCGCCTCAAGAGCGAGACGACTGCAATGATCGCCGTTAAGATTCTCATGCAGATATTCAAGGTTGTCTCTGTGGATGCCGACATACTGAGGCTGGCGGTTGACTTCCACGACAAGGACTTCGAAGACGATATACAGCTTCAGTGCGCTCTCAAGGCGAAGTGCACCCAGCTCTTTACGCGCAATCCGAACCACTACGATAATTCCGCGATAGCCGTCGTCCCTCCGTCGGCATTCGTGCCGTGATGTCCGCTATAAACCGCTTTCTTCGGGAGGATAAGTCAATGAAGAACTTGATGATCGCATGCGTTGCGGCGGTAGCGGTTCTCGGCTGCGGCGCGGAGGAGACGGTGCGGCCTGAGAAGTGGGCCGAGCCGATGACGCTTGCTGGCGTTCCGAATCTGCACAAGGTTGCGGATGGGCTTTACCGCAGCGCACAGCCGACCGCGGAGGGAATGACGAACCTCGTTGCGCTTGGCATAAAGACTGTCGTGAATCTTCGCGACAACCATTCCGATTCGGACGAGATCGGCGACCTCACGCTCAAGGCGCGGCGCATCGAGATATTCACCGCCAACATGAAGGACAAATACGTCGACGAGTTCCTTTCCATCGTCGACGACACGAACGCCGTGCCTGTCCTGGTGCATTGCCAGCACGGGGCGGACCGCACGGGCACGATGTGCGCGATGTACCGCATCCTGCGCGAGGGCTGGACGGTGGACGACGCGATAGACGAGATGAAGAACGGCGGATTCGGCTACCATTCCGTCTGGGGCAACCTCCCGCGCTTCATCCGAAAGTCCGCGGAAAAGCGCGCCAAGGTGAATGCGGACGGCGGTCAGTGAACCTGCTTTCAATGCAGCGGCGCATCTGCCGCGGATTTGGTATAATGTTGGAATGAAATTGGCAACGATAGCGACAACGATTAAACGCATTCCACGGCTGGCTTTTGTCGGCATTGGCTTTATAGTGTCGCTTGCGGTCACTTTCGCCATGGTGCCTCCGGAGTCGATGCGGCCCGACGTCGTTGCCCCTGCGATCGCGGCGGCGGTGCTCATGCTCTTCTGCGGGCCGTACCTACTTGCCGTCGGATGCACGACGGGATTTCTCCCGGATTTCGGTTTCTTCTGGGGCGTCGCGGCTATGGTTCCGCTCTGCGCGCTGCACATCGCGTTTCTTTCGGTTCTCTCCACGCGTACTTCGCTGTGGCGGAGGATGGAACGTTTCGGCGAGCGTGCGAGGAGGTTCGCCGTCTTCGTTCTGGCGTTCGTTTCCATCGCCGGCGTTTGGTACGAAATGCCGTGCGTCACGCGTTATGACATATCGGTGGATGGCGGCAAGGTTCCGGCGGAAGGACTCAGGTTCGCATTGGTGACAGATCTTCACTCGTGCCGCTACGGAGCTGGACAGCGCGTCATCTCCGAAAAGATACTCGCTCTGAATCCCGACGCAATACTGCTGTCGGGCGACATCTTCGACGACAGGCTGCCGGACGGCAACGCGAAGGCCTTTCTCGCTGTGGTGGCGAAGGAGCGCCCGTGCTTCTATGCCTTCGGAAACCACGAGCACTGGAGCGAGCGAGTCCCCGAAATGCGGGGCATTCTCGAGTCCGCCGGCGTGACGGTTCTGGAGGGAACGGTCATGACCACGGTGATCAAGGGCGTGGAAATCGATTTCTGCGGAATAGACGACCCGACGTACATGGCGGACGAAGAATGGCTCGGACAGCTCGCCTCTGTCGCCGCCGCAGCGAATCCATCACGGCTCAGGGTTCTTCTCTCGCACCGTCCGGAATACTCGGGTGCATACGCGGACTACGACTTCGACCTCATTTGCTCCGGACACCTTCACGGCGGGCAGTGGGGAATCCCGGGTCTTGGACTCGGCGTCTGCGGTCCGTCGTCAGGAGGTCCGGCTCCCAGCGAAAGGCTGCTGTTCCCGCGGCGCGCGGGCGGCGCGTATCGCCTCAACGACACGACGACCATGGTCGTCTCCCGCGGCCTCGCGCGCGAATCGACGCCGCTGCCTCGTTTCTTCAACCATCCAGAGCTTGTCGTCATCGACATCAAGCCGAGGCTCGCGGGTCATTTGTAATTCGTGGGCCTTTGGCCGAGACGAGTCGCAACTAGCCGCGGATTTGGTATAATATTGCGCATATAAGGAGAACAACTATGAATGCAAAAGCAACTGCACTTTCTTTTCTTTGTCTTGCCCTTGCGGGCTGCGCTTCCTTTGAGGACGAGCTGCCAGAATCGTGCGTCGTCATTGAGGAGGTCAAAGCCACCCCGCCCAACAAGGTCGTGATTGACACGAAGATGGAGGTCCGAAGCTATCCGATTCTGGCGGCCTTCGTTGAGAGGATGTCGAGCGCGAGCGAAGACATGAAGGGGTTCGGGGCGTCAACAATAAAGTCGGAAGTCGTTGCGAAAGAAAGCGATGAGGACCGGGAATTGAAGGAGTTCTTTGCCCGCAGCTGCGGTGTTACATGGCCTGTCGGATCGTCGTGCACCTATGTCAGGTCGATCGGCAAGCTGCGCGTGCGCAACACGCCGGAAAACCTCAAGCTCATCGACTCGTTCGTGGACGAAGTAAATGCGAGAGACGTCCTTCTTGAAGTGCAGGCGCGTTTCGTCAGGGTCGCGCAGAAGACCCTCGATGAAATCGGCGCGGAGCTGTTCCCCGGGAAGGGCGCAGGGTATCGCTATGACCTTGTCGAGTTCGACGCCGTTCCCGCCGGCGAGCTCGAGCGCCGCCTTGCCTCGCGGCGTGATCTCGTGGAGAACAAGGTCTGCCGCGTGACGACGCGTTCTGGAGAGGAGGCCATATTCAAGAACGTCTCGGAGTGCATCTATCCTACGGACTACGAAGTGCAGATGAGCTCGTATGCGCCGAGTGGAAGCAACGATTGGGTGCGCACGGGCGAATACGGGTTCGCCTCGGTCGAGCCGCAGTCCTTCACGATGCGCGAAGTCGGCTCGATTTTGGATGTGACCCCTGTCATGACAGACGACGAACAGGTCATAAACCTCAGTCTGAATATGCAGATTGTTGCACCGCCGGAATGGAAGGATTATGGCATGCAACTCCCCTCTGCCTGCGGCGGAACATACGCGTTGCCGATGCAACAGCCGTTCTTCCCGGTCTTCTCGCCCGATGCGAAGCTGTCCGTCACGCCGGGCGAGACGGTCCTCGTCGGCTCTGGCGTTTCGCAGGGGAAGGCAGACGAGACCGAGTTTATATTTGTCCGCACGCGCAAGCTCGCATACGACGGCCGCCCCGCCAAGTCGAAATAGCGGCAATCCTCCGCTGTGCGTTCGGCAACGCGCGCATCGCAAGGAATTTAAGTGAAACTCAGAAACATTGCAATTGGAGTCGTTGTTTGCGGCATTACCATCGCCGGCGGCGTGGCGGCGGTGGCATGGCAGAAGGGCTTGTCTATCCGCGAAACTGTGGAGCTTGGCACCGGCGTGATTGCGTCGAAAACGTCGCGGCACACGATCGCGGAAAGAACGGCGGCGATCCTCGCGAAGAAGCCGCAGTTGAAAGGCATTGCGGCAAGCGCAGGCGGAAAGCTGCGGATACTCGTCTTCAAGAACGAACGGTCCGTCGAAGTCCACGCGCCTGGCTGGAAAGCTCCGCGCATCTATTCGATGACGGCCTTCAGCGGGACGCTTGGTCCGAAGCTGCGAGAGGGCGATGGGCAAATCCCGGAGGGCATCTACGGGATTGGATACCTGAACCCGAACTCGAGCTACTATCTTTCGCTCAAGGTGACATATCCGAACGCATCGGACAGGGCGCGTGCGAAAGCGGACGGGCGCACGAATCTCGGCGGAGACATCATGATCCACGGCAAGGCGGTTACAATCGGGTGCGTGCCTGTAGGCGACGATGCGATTGAAGACATCTTCTATCTCGCCTCGGCGGTGGGGATAAAGAACGTCTCGGTCGTCATCGCGCCGTACGATATGCGCAGTGGGCGAAATCCGGAACTGGAGGAATCATCTATTGCCTGGTATCCAGACCTGTGCATGGAGATCGCGGCAGCGCTGGCGGCGCAGACGGCGACGAACAACATCGACATCGTCGCGGCGGCACGAAGACAGATTGGCGTGACGGTCGGATACGATCCGGCATATAGAAAACTCGGCTATCCGGACGGTGACGTGCCGCGCACGTCAGGCGTCTGCACGGACGTAATCATACGCGCGCTGCGCGATGCACGGAAGGTCGATCTGCAGAAACTCGTCCATGAGGACATGAAGGCCAACTTCGCGAAGTACCCGCAGCAATGGTGGCTCAAGCGGACAGACCCCAACATCGACCATCGCCGTGTGCCGAACCTCCAGTGCTTCTTCAAGCGGAATGGTTGGAGCCTCAAGGCGACTAAGAAGGCGTCCGACTACGAACCTGGCGATTTCGTGACCGTCATCGTCGGAGGAAGGCTTCCGCACATCATGATCGTGAGCGACAAAAAGGCGGCAGACGGAACGCCGCTCGTCATACACAACATCGGCTCGGGAACGAAAGAGGAAAACTGCCTTTTCACCTATCCCCTGACCGGACACTACCGGATGAAAAAATAAAGGTCGTGGGGTGTCCGTATGGCAAAGCATGTGGGGGCAGACTTCGTGAAGTGCGCGTTTTCTGACGACAAGAGGCAACTGCTATGTTGCCAATCACCTTCGCCAAGGCTACGGCGGTCAAGATGTGGAAATGTTGCCAATACCAATAACCAATCCAAATGCGAACGAAAGGAGCGAGCAGAAATGAAAAACGAGATCGTGCTTTTCGAGGCGAAGGACGGAAGCTTCGCAATGCCAGTGCAGGTTAAGGCCGAAACCGTGTCTGTCGCTATCACAGATGGCTCAGCTGTTTGAAAGGGACAAGACGGTTGTTTTCCGTCATGTAAAAAACGCTATCGCCGATGGTGAGATTGACCCCAAAGTGACTATTGCAAATTTTGCAATGGTCACTCCTCATGGTGCAGTCCCAGGCAAGATGCGCGTTCAAAATGTTGATTGCTACAACCTCGATGTCATCATCTCCGTCGGCTATCGCGTCAAGTCGCAGCGCGGCGTGGAGTTTCGTCGCTGGGCGACGCGGGTGCTCAAGGAGTATATCGTGCGCGGCTATGCGCTCAACCGAGAGCGCCTGAAGCAGCTCGGGCAGACGGCCTGATGGAATGTTGCCAATGTGAAAGTGTTGCCAGTACCAATTCCAATTGCCAATGAGAGGAGAATCAATCATGGAACTTGAAGACAGAATCGTTGCGTTTGCGGCGAGGTGCGTCAAGGTTTGTGCTGCATTACCTTTGTGCTGCATTACCAGTAAAGAATGTCGGCAGTGCGAGTTTTGCCGATCAGCTGTTCCGATCTTCAACGAGCGTTGCGGCAAACTACGCCGAGGCTTGCGAGGCGGAGTCCGGCAAGGATTTCGTGCATAAGCTTAAGGTGTCAATGAAGGAGTTGTCTGAAACGCGGATATGGCTAAAGTTGATTGGCGAGTCGGGCTATGTGGAAAAGACGAAGCTTGCGGACTTGCTGAGCGAGTCCAAGGAACTGTCGCGCATTCTCTCCGCCAGCGTGATAACAACAAAGAAAAAGATTGGAGGCTGAAATTGGAATTGGCAACATTGGAATTGGCAACACTTCCACATTTC
>SUWC01000119.1 GCA_015061665.1 Lentisphaerota bacterium | reverse complement strand
CGCGGTACTCCGCAAAGAGCGGGCGCATCATCGTGCCGCCGTCCTTCGACACCCAGCGCGCCGTGGAGTAGAGATACGGCATGAAGCGGTAGCGGAGCTTCACTGCCTCAACCATCGCGTCGTACGCCGGCGTGCCCTTCTCGCCAAACTGCCAGATCTCGCGCGGCGCGCCCGTGCCGTGGCTGCGGAAAATCGGATTGAACAGCGCATACTGCATCCAGCGGACGTTCAGCTCGATGAACTCGGGGCACTTGAGTATGCCGCCCGGATATCCGCTGAAGTGCCACGGATGGAATCCGCCGATGTCGGTGTTGAAATTCGGATTGCCCGTGAGGCCGAAGCCGAGTCCGGCGGGGATCTGCCTGCGCAATACCTCCCACTTTGAATCGACGTCTCCCGACCATGTGTTCGCGCCTGTGCGCTGGAGGCCGGTGAAGCAGCTGCGCGTCATGATCGACACGCGGCGGCGTCCGTCCGGTTCGTCCGCGCGCTGGTGGTCGTATATTCCGCCGACGGTCATCAGCGGGAAGAGGTTGCACACACGGCGGTAGCTGCCGAGGAAAGTCGGCGCGTCGAAGCTCTCCTTCGTGTGCGGCCAGTGGTCGGGCTCGGTGGAATCCATCCACCACGCGTCGATTCCGCAGTCAACGAGACGGCGCACGTACTTCCAGTAGAGGTCGCGTGCGGCGGGGTTGAACGCGTCGTAGACAATCACGCCCTCGTCGCGCGGCCATGTCACGAAGTCCTTGAAGTACCAGCCGCGGTCCTTGAAATCCTTGTTGGGCTTCGAGTTCGGACCGAAATCAGGCCAGAACGAGATCATGAGCTTCGCGTTGCGGTCATGGACGGCCTTCACGCCCGCCTCGGGATTGTCCCTGAATCCGTCTGCGATGAAGTCGAGCGCGTTCCAGTTCTCGTTCCCTCCCCAGTACTGCCAGTCCTGCACGATGCAGTCCATCGGGATGGCTCGCTTCCTGTGCTCGTCTACAATCTCGGCGAGCTGCGCCCAGCTTGTGTAGCGCTCGCGGCTCACATAGTAGCCGAGCGACCACTTCGGCAGCATCGGCACCTCGCCGGAGAGCCAGCGTATCTGACGCACCACGCCGTCCGAAGTGCCTCCGTACATGAAGTAGTAGTCGCTCGCATCGCCTACCTCGCTCGTGAATGACATGACGCCGTTCAGTTCCTTGTATTCCGCGATGGACGAGCTGTCGATGAAAACGCCCCATCCCTTGATGGACTGGAGAACTGGCGAATAGTCCTCGATGTTGTCCTGCAGCACCTTCTTCGTGATGCCGCGGCGTGAGATGGAATCCTCCTGCACGATGCCGAGTCCGTACACAGGCTCGTCGCCGTCCAGAAGCCACGCCTGGCGCACCGAGAAGCTGTTCTCGTCCGGATCGCCCTTCGCCCGCGGCGTGAAGGTCGTGCCCTCCTCTACGAGAAGCGGAGTGCCGTCCGCCGCGGCAAATGCGACGCGCCCTTCCGCATCGACCGTGACGCGGAGCTTCGCCGAGGAGTACGTCGCCGCGCCGTCTTTTTCGGACTTCGCAACGGCCACCATCTCAGGCTTCGCGGTGACGACATAGCTCTTCTCCGGCGCCTTGCCGCCTTCCGGAATCTTGAGAATCCTGACGACGTCGTCGCGCCAGAATTCGACCTTCACGTCCGTCGCGGCGCCTGCCGAGACGGCTGCCGCGGTTGCAACGGCCAACAGTAGTGTCTTCATTCAATGCTCCTTTTTTCTTTTGCCACACGCGAGCTGCGCAACATGCGCTATTCCTCGCAACGCAACCCTAGTATATCAAAGACGTTTGCCAAAGCGATATCACACAAAGGTGTGAGACTACCTCTCGTGTCCTTCGCAGGAGAACCGGAAGTAGTCGACGTCTACATATCCGCCGGGGGATTTCGTCGGATAGCAGAATATCGCAAAGCGCGAGCCAACGAACATGCGCGTCCAGTCGAAGCGCAGCGGGAAGCGCGTGCCGATTCGGCGCCACGTCTTTCGGTCGGGGCTCCAGTCCATCTCGGCCCAGTCCTGTCCAGGGCGGAAATCCGTCCGTATGCGCAAGTAGACAATGTCGGACGAAAGCGCCACGGACTCCTTTTCCGAAACCTCGGCGCGCGGATTTCTGCGTCCTTCCTCGAACACGCTTTTCTCCTCGCTCATGACAAGCCGCTTCCTGCCGTCTTCGCAGACAACGGCAAGCACGGCGCTGTCGGACTGGAACGCGGCAAGTCCAGCGCGGTCACCGTCCTTCATCCTCGAGACATCCATTCTGATTTCACCTTCGCACTGCGGACCTATCATGCGCTGCGTCAGCGTGTTGCGCGCAAGGAAGATGTTCGGCGCGACCTTCTGCGCCTTGAGCCGCATCCAGCCTGGTCGCTCAACGAGAGACCAGGCGCCGTCGAGCGGATTGTGGTTCCACTGCCACCTGAGATCAAGCGTCTTCTTTTTGAAACCGTCTGATCCGACAATGCCCGAAAGCGACGGATACGGCTTGGTGAAATCGCTTGGAATCTTCCCCTCCCGGTTGCCGAGAATCGGCCATCCGTCCTTCCACGTCACGCCCATCAGACACGGGATCCTCCCGAGGCCGCCGCGGTCCTGGAACACCATCGCACGCCATTTTCCGTCCGGACACTCCACGACGCATCCCTGCCCCACGCCGCCCCAGTTCTCGAACTCCGTCTCGAGTATGACCTTCTTCTCCCATTCGCCATCAAGGGATTTCGAGCGATAGCACACCTCCCGCCTCGGATGGTTCGGCAGAAAGCAGGACACCATCATCAGGTAGTAGTATCCGTCCTTCTTGAAAGCGGCAGAGCCCTCGAGGAGCGCCGTCTCCTCCCCGCGCTCGAAGAGCTGCCGGTCAAGTCCGCCGGGCTTTGCGCCAGTCAGGTCTTCCTTCATCTCGGTGACATGCCCGGAGCCATGGAACACGTACACCCTTCCGTCGTCATCGAAAACAAGCGAGCCGTCGTGCAGATACGGACCGCGGCTGAGAAGCCGCCACGGACCTTCGGGTCTGTCTGCGGTATACATGAAGCCGCCGACGTCGTTGACGATGAACCATGCATAGAACTTACCCTTGTGGTGGACGATCGACGTCGCCCACTGTCCGGCGCCGTATCCTGTCTTTCCGTTCTCGGCCTCGAACGAATACTCCGGCGAATCGATTCCGTCGAAGATATAGGACACTATCTCCCAGTGCACCATGTCCTCGGAACGCATCACCGGCGCGCCAGGCATGAAGTGCATCGTCGTCGTAACCATGTAGACGTAGTCTCCCGCTCGGCACATGCTCGGATCGGGACAGTCCGCCAGGATGACCGGATTGCGGAACGTCGCGCTTTTCGGTGCCTTTCTCTTCGGGGCGTTCGCCCACTTCCTGAACAGCTCTGCGAAAGCCGCCGCGCTGCATTCCTTCTCTCCGCCGAACCGCAGCTCGAACTTTCCCGTCTCAAGGTACTTCTTTACCTCGAAGAGAACGCGCGCGTCCCCTGCGAGCGTGGACACGTTGCCAAGCCTTTCAATCGCGCCGATATACGCGCGCCCCCATTTTGACGACGACCCCGTTCCCCACGTGCCCCAGTTCTCCGGCACCCACTGTCCGAACTCGTTGTTCTTGCCCTTGCCGGGCTTTATCGGACTCCAGTCCACCTCCGTCACGACAATCGGCGCAAAGTCCGCAACCGGCACAAGCTGGCGGAAGCGCGCAAGGAACTTCTCGACATCGGCGTTGTCGTCGTTCTGATCGTACCATCCCGGATACGCGTGCACTGCATAGCCGAGATTGTCGTCCCGAAGCGGATATTTCGCATAGTCCTCGAAGTTTGACTGCCAGTATAGGCCAGGCGCGAGGATAGGCCCCTTGAAGCCCTTCGCGCGAATAACGTCAATCATGGGCTGCATGTATTCCGCAAGCGCGCTTTCGCGCGGCATCCCTTCGCGCGGCTCGATCTTCACTGGTTCGTTCTCAAGCTCGAAGAGGATGCGTCCGGCGAACTTCTGCAGAACCTTGTTCGCTGCGAGATGCTCCCATTCCTTCAGCAGGTGCTTCTGGTAGTCGTCTCCGACCTTCGTGTCGCCAGGCGTGTTGTACGACGGACGGATGATCACGTAGAGCCCGTGCGCAACAGCGTTCGTCGTGACCGGGACGAGCACTTTCTCGACATAGCGGTCGTACTTCGACCAGTCGCAGGCGTAGAAGTGCGGCGCGTCCTTCGACGGCTTGAGATTGTCGTCCTGCGTCCACCATCCGTCGTCCGTAAGCCGCACCATGTTTACGAAGCACCCCTGCGAACGGTCCGTCAGCGCCTTTGTCGTCTTGTCGTAGTACTCGAGCATGCGCGGAATGAGGTGGTCGTCGCTGCCCCATCCCCATTCGTTGTCGTTGAAATACGAGTTGATGGACTGCATCACTCCGCCCATGCGCACGCAGTTCCCCCTGTCGTCGACGAAATGTCGCCCCTGCACGTGGATTGGCGGCGGCGGATTGGGAAACGCAGCGCCTGCTGCAACGCAAAAAACTGACGCGCAGATCAGTATTCTTACCATTCCGACTCCTTAATCTTCGGGAATGACCATCGCGGCGAATCCGCCGCGCGCGGCACATTTGACGCGGAGCACGTCAGCAGAGGTCACAGTGCGTTCGTCGCGCGTCATCTCGGTCGGTCCCCTCTCCGAATCGGAATACGAAATAACCTTCCAGCCGCCATTTCCGAGAAAGTCAAGCTTCAGGTCGAACGCACGTTCCTTTTCGCCGTTCTCCGCGCCGATGAACCAGAGGTCTCCGGCTCGCTTGGCGATGGCCACCACTTCACCGATCTCCGTCGGCTCGAGGACGCGCGTCTCGTCATAGACAGCAGGCAATGCCTTTATGAAGTCGACGGCGGGCGAGTCGAGGTAGTTCTGCGGATAGTCGCCCGTGCAGAAGAAAGGCGCGGAGAAGACGACGCCCTGCGCAAGTTCGTGGACGCGCGTATATCCGACGAGCTCACGTTCGTTCAGCACGATCGGCGTATAATCGGCATGCCCCTGAATGAGGCGGTTGAACGGCAGGATGCAGTCGTGGCACGCAGGAAGAACGCGGTTATAGCGCGTGATGTGCCACTCGTGTCCGCGTATCGCCTCGCGAGCGATTTCGTTGGGCCAGGTTCGCTCTCGCCCCGTCGGCTTTATCGCGCCGTGGAAATTGACCATAAGCCCGAACTCCGCTGCGTCACGGAGAGTGTCCTCGTACCAGTTCACCCACTTGATTCCGGTGTCGGAGGGGAAATCCGGCTTCACGCCCACGACACCAAGCGACTTCATGAGCGCGAAGAATTCCCTGCGGCGCCCGCGGTCGAATATCTCAGCGCTGTGCTTCCAGACGAAAATCGAGACGCCCTTGGACTTCGCGTATCCGACGACTTCACGAAGGCAATCGAGCGCAGAACGCCCGCCCTCGTTCCATCCGCTCCAGCCGTCGTCAACAAGGTAGTACTCATAGCCAAGCGCCGACGTCCTGTCAATCCATGTGCGCTGCTCGGCAAACTTAGGTGAGCCGTCGGGAAGCCAGTGCCATACTGCGCGCCCGGGCTTTGCGATGCCTTCAGCCTCCCTAGGCGCAGGCGGACAGAGGTTCTTTACAACATCTGAGTTGAAGAACGCATTCAGATCTCGCGCGGCGATCACGACGCGCCACGGCGTGACGCAATCGCCGGACTGCTCGAAACCGTTCTTGTCCTCATTGGACGCGAAAGCCGCGCGGAACTTTCCGTCGCTTCCGCACTTCACGGCAAGGTCGGTGTAGTTCACGAGATTCGCCTCGGTGTAGAGTGCATAGCCGACGCCGGGTATTTTCACTGTGATAGGCAGGGCGACCGCACGCCCGGTGTCGAGGTTGTCAGCGGCTTTGCTGTCGAACTCGTCCTCGTAGCAGTACGTGTTTGGCTGATACCATACCTTCGATCCCTTCGGAGCTGTCCATTCCGTAGCTTCGCTGTCGATGCGGCGAGCACCCGCTCCGGGCAGAATGTAGCGGACGGCCGCGCCGTCGTCAAACACCCTTACCGCGAGCTTCATCTGCTCTGCGCCATCTGTGCGCGAAATGACGGGGACAGTGTATTCGATGCAGTTGTTGACGGCAGTGCGGTGGTTCCCGTTGAACTCATACTTCTCCCTGATGCGGCGAGACTTCGCCTTGCCGATTCGCACATTGCCGCCCAATTCGGTTCCGCCGACATTGATCCCCAGCCTGCTTTCCTCCATCATGCTCTTCCCGTCCAGCGTTACACGCCATGACAGAGCACCTGTTGCATCCGGTCCGACATTCGCCGCTACGCTTCCATTCGGAGACGCAAAAAGCCTTCGTTCGGACACCGACCCCTGCGCGCACTGTGCTGCGGCGATTGCCGCCGCAATTACTAAACATGACTTAGATTTCATCTCCGGCGGTCCCTTGCCTGATTATGTGCATTACCTGCCGATCCTGAACACGGTGAGTGAGAACGGCTCGACTTCGGCGGAGAAAGACGTCCCTCCGGCGAACGCCATCGCGGAGAACTTTGTCGCGCAGCGCGTCGGATTATCGAGGTCGTTGACGACCTTCGGATCGCCGGAGAGAGACTCGATCTTGACGAATCCGGACGGAAGCCTTTCGCCAAAGTCCACGGTGACCCTGCGGCGTCCATCCGCGTCAAGGTTGACGCATTTGACGATGTATTCGTTCGTCGACTCGTCCATTCCGCAGACGTGGTAGAACGTCCTCAGCGGCTTGCTCGCGACCTCGACGTCATTCCACAGCGCCTTGCCGTCGATCTT